>DAIPYF010000337.1:0-1562 GCA_036782855.1 Solirubrobacteraceae bacterium | reverse complement strand
CCACGCGTGCTGGCGGGCTTCGAGAACCACGGCGGGCGCACCCATCTGGGCCCGGGCGCCGAGCCGCTGGGCCGCGTGCTGCGCGGACACGGCAACGACGGACGCTCGGGCTTCGAGGGCGTCCGCAGCGGCACGGTGATCGGGACCTACCTCCACGGCCCGCTGCTGCCCAAGAACGCCTGGCTCGCGGACTGGCTCGTGCGGACCGCCCTCGGAGTCGCCGGGCCGCTCGCGGAGCTCGACGACCGCCTCGAGGACGCGGCCCACGCTGGGGCCCGCCGCGCCGCCGGCCTGCCGGCGGCCTGAAGGCACGCGCGCCGACCACACGGTCGTGGGCCGGATCGTCGTCGCGTCGCGGGGTGGATCCGGCCCGGGCCTCAGCGCCCGGTGGACCCGAAGCCGCCCTCGCCGCGCGCCGCGTCGGTCAGCTCGACCGCCTCGACCGGCTCGGGCAGGGCGACCGCGATCACCACGAGCTGCGCGACCCGGTCGCCGGCGGCAAGGTCGAAGCTCGCGGCGCGATCGGTGTTGAGCAGCAGGACCTGGAGCTCGCCGCGGTAGCCCTCGTCGATGAGGCCCGGCGCGTTGACGAGCGTGACGCCGTGCCGGGCGGCGAGCCCGGAACGGGGCAGCACGAGGCCGGCGTGCCCGGCGGGGAGCTCGATCGCCAGCCCGGTCGGGACCCGGGCACGCTCCCCGGGGCCGATGCTGTGCGCGTCCAGTGCATGGAGATCGAGGCCCGCGTCCCCCTGATGCGCGCGGACCGGGAGGACCGCGCGCGGGTCCAGACGGCGGACGGGAAGCCTCATTCGCGCGCCGTGCCGTTCACGGAGAACCGCGCGAAGCGCTCGGCGACCTGGGCGGGGACGCGCGCGCGGACGCGGACGCCGTCCGGCGTGTCCTCGCGTTCCAGGTCGCCCGCGAGCTCGTGCAACTCGGCCAGCCGCCCGCCCTCGGTGTACGGCAGGAGCAGCTCGATCGGCTGCATGCGACGGACGAAGTCGTCCTCGATGCGCTCGCGCAGGCGGTCGAGCCCGGTGCCCGCGATGGCGGAGACGAGGACCGCGTCCGGATGCAGGCGCCGGAGCTCCGCGCGCCGGTCGCCGTCGATGCGGTCGGCCTTGTTGAGGACGAGCATCCGCGAGTTCTCGCCCGCGCCGATCTCCTCGAGCACGGTGTCCACGGCCGCCAGCATGGCGAGCAGCTCGTCCTCGTCGGCGCTCGCGTCCACCACGTGCAGGATGAGGTCCGCCAGGCGCGTCTCCTCGAGCGTCGCGCCGAACGCGTCCACCAACTGGTGGGGCAGCTTGCGGATGAAGCCGACCGTGTCGGTGAGCAGGAAGGGGCGGCCGTCCAGGCGCATCACGCGCGTCGTCGGATCGAGGGTGTGGAACAGCCGGTCCTGCACACCGACCTCCGCGCCGGTGAGCGCGTTCAGCAGTGTGGACTTGCCCGCGTTCGTATACCCCGCGAGCGCGATCTCGGGCAGGCCGGCGCGATCGCGCTCGGCGCGCATCACGTCGCGCGAGCCCTTGACGTGCGACAGGCGCCGCTTGAGCGCG
>DAIPYF010000336.1:0-1567 GCA_036782855.1 Solirubrobacteraceae bacterium | reverse complement strand
ATGAAGCGCACCGCCTACGTCGCCGACATCACCGGCCAGGCGATGCTGCACGTGCTCTACGAGCAGCTCATGCGGTTCCACGAGGTCATCGACCGGTACGAGGAGTGGTTCGTCACCTCGATCGTGCTCGACGAGCAGGGCCACTGCGTCGGCGTCGTCGCGCGCGAGATCCGCAGCGGGAGGACCGAGACGTTCTCCGCCAAGAACGTCATCCTCGCCTCCGGCGGCGCGGGCCAGTGCTTCAAGCCGACGACGAACGCCCTCATCTGCACCGGCGACGGCATGGCGCAGGCCTACAAGGCCGGCGCGCCGCTGATGGACATGGAGATGATCCAGTACCACCCGACGACGCTCGCCGAGAACGGCTTCCTCATCACCGAGGGCGCCCGCGGCGAGGGCGCGCATCTCCTGAACTCCGAGGGCGAGCGCTTCATGGAGAAGTACGCGCCGAACAAGATGGAGCTCGCCTCGCGCGATGTCGTCTCCCGCGCCGAGCAGACCGAGATCCTCGAGGGCCGCGGCGTCGGCCCGGAGAAGGCCGGCATCTGGCTCGACATCACCGTCGTGCCGAAGAAGCGCACGCTCGAGGCGCTGCGCGAGATCGTGAACATCGGCAAGGACTTCGCCGGCGTGGACATCACCCGCGACCCGATCATGATCCAGCCGGGGATGCACTACATCATGGGCGGCGTCAAGACCGACATCCACGGCGCGACCTCGATCCCCGGGCTGTACGCCGCCGGCGAGGTGGCCTGCGTCTCGGTGCACGGCGGCAACCGCCTGGGTGCGAACTCGCTGCTCGACACGCTGATCTTCGGCCGCCGCTCCGGTGAGCACGCCGCGGAGCGCTCGCAGGGCATGGCCATGCCGACCGCGAGCAAGGACCAGCAGAAGCGCGACGAGGCGATGGTCGCCGAGATCCTGGCCCGCCCGAAGGACGGCCGCCGCATCTCGGAGATCAAGGAGGAGCTCGGCACGACGATGAACCGGTACGTCGCCGTCTTCCGCGAGGAGGAGGGCCTCAACACGGCCCAGGAGACGGTGCGGCGCCTCACGGAGGAGGCGAAGACCGCCTACGTCGACGACAAGGGCAGCGTCTTCAACCAGGACGTCCTCGGCGCGATCGAGCTGGACTACATGCTCACCGTCGCACAGGCGATCGTCGCCGCCGCCCTCGAGCGCAAGGAATCGCGCGGCGCGCAGTTCCGCACCGACTTCCCCGAGCGCAACGACGCGGAGTGGCTCAAGCACATCGACGTCTCGCGCAACGGCGACGAGGCCCCGCACCTCTCCTATTCCCCCGTGACCATCACCCAGTGGCAGCCCGCGGAGCGCAAGTACTAGGGGCACCGTTCACGCTGAAGATCCGCCGCTACAACCCCGAGTCGGGCGAGGCGCCCTACTGGGACGAGCACACCGTCGAGCTCGAGCCGCACCGCTCGGTCCTCGAGGGCCTGCTCCAGGCGAAGGCGACGACCGACGGCTCGATCGGCGTGCGCTGCTCCTGCCGCGCAGCGCTCTGCGGCTCGCGGCGGGGGCCCCTCAACCGCCAACCCGGGCCCCCCCC
>DAIPYF010000335.1:0-1611 GCA_036782855.1 Solirubrobacteraceae bacterium | reverse complement strand
GGCCTGCAGCGCGGCGCGGCCCAGGACCCGCGCCGCCTCGCGCAACTCGTCGCGGGAATGCGTGGCCATCACCGCGAGACGCAGCCGCGACGTGCCGTCCGGGACGGTCGGCGGGCGGATCGCCTGGGCGAAGACCCCGCGCTCGATCGCCAGCTCGCAGATGCGCATCGCGAGGTCGGCCTCGCCGATCACCAGCGGGATGATCTGCGTCGTGGAGCCGGAGACGTCGAAGCCCTCCCGCGCGAGCTCGTCGCGCAGGGTCTCGCCGTTGGCGGCCAGTCGCGTCACGAGCCGGTCGCTCTCGGCGAGCACGTCGAGCGCGGCGAGCGCACCCGCCACGGCGGGCGGCGGCGGCGCGGTCGAGAAGATGAACGGCCGCGACGTGTTGACGAGGAATTGCGCGACGTCCTCGTCGCAGGTGACGTAGGCGCCGTAGGCGCCGAGCGCCTTGCCGAGCGTGCCGATGACGACGTCGACCTCGCGCTCGAGGCCGGCCTCGTGCACCGCGCCGCGCCCGCCGGGCCCCAGGCAGCCGACGCCGTGGGCCTCGTCCACCGCGAGGCGCACGCGGTGGCGGCGCGCGAGCTCGGCCAGGTCGGCGAGCGGCGCGACGTCCCCGTCCATGGAGAAGACCGAGTCGGTGACGATCAGCGCACCGCGGTCACCCGCGCGCTGCAGCGCCCAGGCGAGGTGATCCATGTCGTTGTGGCGGTACACGAACGTCTCGGCCTGCGAGAGGCGGCAGCCGTCGATGATCGACGCGTGGTTCAGCTCGTCGGAGAAGACGACCTCGCCCTTCCCGGCGAGCGCGCTGACGACGCCGACGTTCGCCAGGTACCCCGAGCCGAACAGCAGCGCGGCCTCCGCACCCTTGAACTCGGTGAGTCGGTCCTCGAGCCGCCTGTGGATGCGCATCGTGCCCGACACCAGGCGTGACGCGCCGGCGCCGACGCCCCAGCGCATCGCCGCGTCCGCGGCCGCCTCACGAACCCGCGGGTGATCGGCCAGGCCGAGGTAGTTGTTCGAGCAGAGCAGCAGGACGGGCTTGCCGTCGAGCACGACGCGCGGGCCCTGGGGGCCGCTGATCACGCGCAGACGACGGTAGAGCCCCAGGTCCCGGAGCTCATCGAGGCGCTGGTGGATGTCGGGCATCGGCGCGCTACGCGGCCGCCGGGCCCACGGGCTCCGGATCGGGCCAGGCGTTCGGCGCGCCATCGGGGCGGTCCGGCACGACCTTCTCCTTCGCGCGGTAGCGCAGCTGGCTCGACGGGTCCCACAGGCGCACCGCCAGGTCCACCTCGCCACTGGGCGTCCAGTCGTCGAGGAACTCGTCGACGACGTCGGGCGTCTCGCCCTCGAGCACGCCGGAGCGGTTGTCCGGACGCGGGTTGGCGCCGTTGTCGGGCTGGCGCGCGATGTTCAGCCCCTGCTGCTCGAACATCGCCCGGTCCTGCTCGGGCGTGTTGCCGAGCGTGGTCAGGAAGTTGCCCATCATCACGCCGTTGACCCCGGCGCGGACGGCGAGCGGCTGCAGCTCGGCGAGGTTCTCCACGCGCCCGCCGCAGAGGCGGAACAGCGCGCCGGGGAGCACGAGCCGGAAGATCGCGATCC
>DAIPYF010000334.1:0-1730 GCA_036782855.1 Solirubrobacteraceae bacterium | reverse complement strand
AAGACCAAGGGCGCACGCCTGTCGATGGACCTCACGATCGCCGGCCGCTACATGGTCTACACCCCGACCGGAGAGGGCCTGGGCGTCTCCAAGCGCCTGGAGGACAAGGAGCGCGAGCGCCTGCGCCGGCAGGTCAAGGGCCTGGACCTCGGCGGCGGGGGAGCCATCGTCCGCACCGCCGCCCACGGGGCCAGGCGCGAGGACTTCGAGCGCGAGCTGCCGTACCTGTTCAAGCTCTACTCGGTGCTCCAGCAGCGTGCGGAGAAGCAGGTCGCGCCCTCGCTCGTCTTCCAGGAGGCCGACCTGTCGGTGCGCGTGGTGCGCGACATCTTCAGCGCCGACTTCGAGCGCGCGCTCGTCGACGACGAGAAGCAGTATCAGCGGCTGGTCTCGTTCTTCACCCGCACGGCACCGGAGCTCGTCGACCGCGTCGAGCTGCACCAGGGCTCGCGCCCGCTGCTCGAGGAGGCCGGGGTCGAGGACGTCATCGCCGGTCTCACGTCGGCGCGGGTGGACCTGCCCAGCGGCGGCTACCTGATGATCGACTACGCCGAGGCCCTGACGGTCTTCGACGTGAACTCCGGCTCGTTCGTCGGCCGTGGCCGCCAGGCGCGCCTGGAGGACACGATCACGAAGACGAACCTCGAGGCGGCCGACGAGGTCGTGCGCCAGCTGCGGCTGCGCGACATCGGCGGGATCATCGTCATCGACTTCATCGACATGGCGAAGGCCCGCAACCGCGAGGCGGTGCTGAAGACCCTGCGCGCGGCGCTCGACCAGGACCGCACGAAGACCTTCACCGCCGAGATCTCGAAGCTCGGGCTCGTCGAGATGACCCGCCAGAACGTCACCGAGGGCGTCCGGGAGATCATCTCCCGCACCTGCCCGACCTGCGACGGCGACGGCGTGGTCCTCAGCGAGGAGACCGTCGCGATCGAGTTCGACCGCCAGCTGCGCGAGCTCGCCGCGCGGGCGCCCCGCACGACCGAGGCGTTCCTGATCCAGATGAACCCGGCGGTGAGCGTCGAGTTCACCGGCCTCGGTGCGCGGATGCTGCACGAGCTCGAGGAGGCCACCGGCAAGGTCTTCCACTTCGAGGGGACCGACAGCCTGGCGCTCGACCACTTCGCCGTGGTCATGGAGGGCTCGCTCGACGAGGTCCACGAGCGCGCCGTCCCGTTCAACGCGGGCGAGGAGGTCCTCGTCTCGATCGTCGAGCCGCACATGTACAACGTCGACGACGCCGTCGCCAAGATCGACGGCTACATCGTCTCGGTGACCGGGGGCGGCCGCTACCTCGGCCAGAAGCGCCTCGTGCGCATCGAGGACGCCGGCCGCAACTCCGCCCGCGCCTCGCTCGTCGGCGAGGAGGGCCCGAACACCGAGCCCGCGCCGCGCAAGCCGGCCGCCAAGCGCGCCTCGGCGAGCACGCGGCGCAAGCCCGCGAAGAAGGACGATGCGGGCGCCGTCGACGCCGGATCGGACGTCGCGGACGGCGCTTCGGAGGGGGCCGGGACGCCCGCTGACGGCGATGCCCTAGAATCGAAGCCTCGGCGCCGTGGCCGCAGAGGCGGTCGGCGCCGTTCCGCTGCCACGGCCGATGCCGCAGCGGCGGCGGATTCCACCTCGGACTAGGACCTCTTCCAGATGTACGCGATCGTCAAGACAGGCGGCAAGCAGTACCGCGTCGAGCAGGGTTCGACCCTGCTCGTGGAGCGGCTGCCCGAGGA
>DAIPYF010000333.1:0-1784 GCA_036782855.1 Solirubrobacteraceae bacterium | reverse complement strand
CGAGCATCGCGATGCCCTCGTTGATGAACGTCCCGATCACGCGGCTGGTGAAGAAGCCGCGGCTGTCGTTGACGACGATCGGGGTCTTCTTGATCTGCTTGGACAGGTCGAGCGCGCGGTACACGGCGTCGTCGCCGGTCTTCTCGCCCTTGATGATCTCCAGCAGCGGCATCTTGTCCACGGGGCTGAAGAAGTGCAGCCCGATGAAGTCCGCCGGGCGGGTGACGTTCTCCGCCAGGTCGGTGATCGGCAGGGTGGAGGTGTTCGAGCCCAGCAGCGCGTCGGGCGCCAGGTGCGGCTCGATCTCCTTCCAGACCTGCTCCTTGATCGCGGGGTCCTCGAACACCGCCTCGATGACGAGGTCCGCACCGGCCGCCACGGCCGGGTCGGTCGTCGGCGTGATCCGCGCGAGCAGGGCGTCGCCGTCCTCCTGCGTCTGCCGGCCGCGCTCGACGGCCTTCTTGACGAGGTTCTCCGAGTAGGACTTGCCGCGGTCGGCGGCGTCCTGCGCGACGTCCTTGAGGACGACCTCGATCCCGACCTTCGCGCAGACGTACGCGATCGCCGCGCCCATCATGCCCGCGCCGAGGACGACGGCCTTCTTCGCCTGGTAGGGCTCGATGCCCTCCGGGCGCCCGCGGTCGCCGTTGACGGCCTGCAGGTCGAAGAAGAACGCCTGGATCATGTTCTTCGAGATCTGGCCGGTCACGAGGTCCACGAAGTAGCGGCCCTCGATCTCGAACCCGGTGTCGACGTCGACCTGGGCGCTCTCGACCGCGACGGCCATGATGTGGTGCGGGGCCGGGTATGTCGCGCCCTTGAGCTGCTTGCGCAGGTTCGCCGGGAACGCCGGCAGGTTCATCGCGAGCTTCGGGTTCGACGGCGTGCCGCCGGGGATCTTGTAGCCCTTCTGATCCCAGGGCTGGCCGGCGAAGTCCTCGCCCTGCGCGGCGATCCACGCCTTCGCGGCGGGGACGAGCTCCTCGCGCGTGGCGACGATCTCGTCGACGACGCCGAGCTCCTTGGCCTTGGCGGGCTTCAGGCGCTTGCCCTGGAGCAGGAGCTGCATGAGCGCGTCGACGATGCCGAGCATGCGCACCGAGCGCACGACGCCGCCGGCGCCGGGGAGCAGGCCGAGCTGCACCTCCGGGAAGCCGACGACGGCCTTCGGGTCGTCGACGATGACCCGGTGATGGGTGGCCAGGCAGATCTCCAGCCCGCCGCCGAGCGCCGCGCCGTTGATCGCGGCGACGACCGGGACGCCGAGCGTCTCCAGGCGGCGCAGGCGGTCCTTGCCCTCGCGGACGAAGGCGGCGATCTCGTCCGCGTTCTCCGGCGTGGCCTGCTTGAGGTCGTTGAGGTCGCCGCCGGCGAAGAAGGTCTTCTTCGCGGAGGTGAGGATCACGCCCTTGATGTCGTCCTTCTCGGCCTCGAGCCTGTCGACCGTCGCCGAGATGGACGCGGCGTAGGCCGCGTTCATCGTGTTGGCGGACTGGTTGGGATCGTCGAGGGTCAGGACGACGATGCCGTCCTCGCCCTTGTCCCACTTGATCGTGGTGCTCTCACCCATGTCAGATCGCCTCCACGACGGTCGCGATGCCCATGCCGCCGCCGACGCAGAGCGTCGCGAGGCCGTACTTGCCGCCGGTGCGGTGCAGCTCGTCGATCAGCGTGCCGAGGATCATGCCGCCGGTCGCGCCGAGCGGGTGGCCCATGGCGATCGCGCCGCCGTTGACGTTGACCTTCTCCATGTCGAGGCCCATGTCGCGGACGAAGCGCAGCAC
>DAIPYF010000332.1:0-1807 GCA_036782855.1 Solirubrobacteraceae bacterium | reverse complement strand
GGCGAGACGTTCGAGATGTGCAGCAGGCCGTCGGTGCCCTTGGTCAGCTCGACGAAGGCGCCGAACGTCGTCGTCTTGACGACCTTGCCGGTGAACTCGTCACCGACCTCGACCTCCTTCATCATCGTCCGGATCCGATCGGCCAGCGACTCGCCGAGCTCGCCGTTCGACGAGTAGATCAGGACCTGACCCTCGTCGTTGACGTCGATCTGCGACTCGAACTCGTCGGACAGGCCGCGGATCGTCTCGCCGCCCTTGCCGATCAGCAGGCCGATCTGCGACGGGTCGATCTGGATCTGGATGATGCGCGGGGCGAACGGGGACAGCTCGGTGCTCGGCTCGTCGATGACCTGCGCCATCTGGCCGAGGATGTCGAGCCGCGCGTCGCGGGCCTGCGAGAGCGCGTCACGCAGGATGTCGAACGTCAGGCCGCCGATCTTGATGTCCATCTGGATCGCGGTGATGCCCGCCTCGGTGCCGGCGACCTTGAAGTCCATGTCGCCGAGGTGATCCTCGACGCCGGCGATGTCCGTGAGGACGATGTAGTCGTCGCCCTCCTTGATGAGGCCCATCGCGATGCCCGCGACCGGCGCCTTGATCGGCACGCCCGCCTGCATCAGCGACAGCGACGATCCGCAGACCGACGCCATCGACGACGAGCCGTTGGACTCGAGGATGTCGGACACGACGCGGATCGTGTACGGGAACTCCTCGGTCGTCGGGACGACCGGAACGAGCGCGCGCTCGGCGAGCGCCCCGTGGCCGATGTCGCGGCGCTTGGGCCCGCGCATGAAGCCGGCCTCGCCCACCGAGAACGGCGGGAAGTTGTAGTGGTGCCAGTAGAAGCGGTTCTTCTCCAGGCCGAGCGTGTCGAGCCGCATCTCCTCCTTGAGCGTGCCCAGCGACGCGACCGACAGTGCCTGCGTCTGGCCGCGGGTGAAGAGCGCGGAGCCGTGCGTGCGCGGGGCGACGCCGACCTCGATGGAGATCTTGCGGATCTCCTTCGCGGAGCGGCCGTCCGGGCGCTTCTTGTCGACGGCGATGCGCTGGCGGATCGTCGCCTTCTCGATCTTCGCGAACGCGGCGGCGGCGGCGGACTTCTTCGCGGCGTGGTCCGCGGCCTCCGGATCGCCCGCGTAGTGCTCGATGATCGCGGCCTCGACGGCCTTCGTCGCGTCCTGGCGGTCGAGCTTGTCCTCGACCTGCGTGGCCTTGTCGAGGTCCGCGCCGTGCGAGTTGCGGATGTCCGCGATCAGGCCCTCGTCGATGACCGGGGCCTCGACGACGATCTTCTCCTTGGCCACCTTGGCGGCCAGGTCGCGCTGGAGCTGGCAGAGCTTCTTGATCTCGCCGTGCGCGATGTCGAGCGCGTCGAGGATCTCGGCCTCCGAGATCTCGATGGCGCCGGCCTCGACCATGAGGATGGCCTCATCGGTGCCGGCGACGACCAGGTCGAGCGTGCTCGGGTTCTCGCTGTCGGCGAGGAGCGACTCCTCGGGCGGGTTCACGACGAAGTTGCCGTCGATCTTGCCGATGCGCACCGCGCCGACGGGCGTCGGCAGGGGGACCGGGGAGATCATCAGCGCCGCGGAGGCGCCGTTCATCGCGAGGATGTCATAGGGGTTGACGAGGTCGACGCTCAGCGGGATCGCCACGAGCTGCGTCTCGAAGTGCCAGCCCTTGGGGAACAGCGGGCGGATCGGACGGTCGATCATGCGGGCGGTGAGCGTGCCCTTCTCGCCCGAGCGGCCCTCGCGCTTGAAGAACGAGCCGGGGATCTTGCCCGCGGCGTACATGCGCTCCTCGA
>DAIPYF010000331.1:0-1893 GCA_036782855.1 Solirubrobacteraceae bacterium | reverse complement strand
TTGCACCAGAAGGGCGTCGTCTCCTTCGACGGCGCGCCGAAGCCGGGGTTCGGGACGCTCCAGCAGCAGTTCCGGGCGACGAAGCAGATCACCGCCGCCCGGCGGTGAGCCGCACGGCCGCGGAGCGCCGCGGCGGGCGGGGGTCGGCGGACCCGTGCTACCTTCGATCGTCGCTCATGGCCAGCTCAGACACCACCACCCTCACCATCCAGCCCCGCGACGTCGAGGGCTCGCGGACGACCCGCCGCCTGCGCCGCGAGGGCCTCGTCCCCGGAATCCTCTATGGCCGCGGCGGCGATCCGCTGCCGTTCGCCGTCGACGAGCGCGAGCTGCGCCACGCCCTGCAGGCGTCGGGCGCGGTCGTCGAACTCTCGATGGACGGCAAGAGCACGCCGGCGGTGCTGAAGGACTCCCAGCACCATCCGGTGCGCGGCGAGACGACGCACGTGGACTTCCTGCGGGTGGACCTCAGCAAGCCGATCGAGGCCGTCGTGACGATCGAGCTCCTCGGCTCCGAGGACGCTCCCGGCATTCGCGACGGCGGCGTGCTGGACCAGTCGCTGCGCGAGGTGACGGTCGAGGCGCTCCCGAACGAGATCCCGGAGATGCTCTCGCTCGACGTGTCCGAACTGAACATCGGCGACACGCTTCCGCTCTCGGCGGTCGTCATCCCGGCCGGTGTCACGCTGCTCGACGACCCGGAGACGGTCGCCGCCTCCCTGCTCGCCCCGCGTCTGCGGACCGAGGACGAGGAGGAGGGCATCGAGGAGGAGACCGAGCTCATCGGCGAGTCCGGCGACGCCTCCTCGGACGCCGGCGAGTCCGGCGGCGACGAGAGCTAGCAGCCGCTCGCCGTGCGCAACCCGTTCGGCGGGTCCGCGCCGGCCGACTGGCTCATCGTCGGCCTGGGCAATCCCGGTCCCGAGTACGAGCGCACACCGCACAACGTCGGCTTCCAGGTGCTCGCGGAGCTGGCGCGCCGCTGGGAGCTGGGCAAGCCCAAGAAGAAGTTCGGCGGCCTCGTCGGTGAAGGGCGCGCGGGCATCGGCGGGCCGCGGGTCGCGCTGCTCCAGCCGCTGACGTACATGAACGAGTCCGGCAACGCCGCGGGGCCGGCGCGCGGGGCGTTCAAGGTCGAGCTCGACCGCGTGCTCGTGCTGCATGACGAGATCGACCTGCCGTTCGGGGACATCCGCCCGCGCCTCGGCGGCGGTCTCGCCGGTCACAACGGCCTGAAGTCGCTCAAGCGCGGGTTCGGCTCGGCGGACTTCGGGCGCGTGCGGATCGGCGTCGGGCGCCCGGACTCGACCGACCCCGAGATCGTCGCGGCGTACGTCCTCGGTCGTTGGCGGCAGCCGGCCGCGGAGGTCGACGCGCTCGTGCGCGACGCCGCCGACGCCGCCGAGCGCATCGTGCGCGGCGAGCTCGAGCTGCCGGCGCGCTGATCGCCGAACGCGCGGACGTGAGCGCGGGCCGTCCAGGCCGTGTGGAGCGACGTCGATCGGGCCCATGGGGCGACGATGACGGGCGGCCCGTCACGTGTGGGACGCGACATCGCGCGGTTGTGTGACGGCTCGGTGACGGGACCGCAGAGAGCGTACATTCGTACGTGATAACATACGCAGCATGGCGATCACCCGCGACTGGAACGGTGCCGACTACGACCGCCTCTCGGCCCCGATGGAGGCGATGGGGCGTGCGGTGCTCGACCGGCTTCCCCTTGTCGGTGACGAGACCGTCATCGACGCCGGCTGCGGCTCCGGCCGCGTCACGCAGGCGCTGCTCGAGCGCCTGCCCCGTGGCCGCGTCATCGGCGTCGACGGATCGGCGTCGATGATCGCGGCGGCGCGCGAGCGCCTCGGCGGGGACCCGCGCGTCGAGCTGCTCGTCGCC
>DAIPYF010000330.1:0-1910 GCA_036782855.1 Solirubrobacteraceae bacterium | reverse complement strand
GCCGTCAGGCGTCGTCGGCCGGCGCTGCCCGCCTCGGGCCGCGGCCGAGGTGCGACATCACCACGGCGACGACCGTGACGAGGTACATCTGGCCGATCACGGCCTGGCTGGAGGCGAACGCCCGGCCGACGGAGGTCCCGGGTACGAAGTCGCCGAACCCGACCGTCGTCTGCGTGGTGATCGCGAAGTAGACGAAATCACCCGGGGCGACGTCCTTGGAGTGCTGCGCGAAGAAGGCGGCGTCGCCGAGGTCGTTGCACAGCGCGTAGATGACGCCGAAGACGAGGGCGAGCATGAGGTAGAGCGTCAGCACGCCCGACACGGCGTTCAGCGTGACGCCGTTCTCGCGGACCGTGCCGGCAACGCCGCGGGCGAGGATCATCGGCAGGCCCGCGACCAGGACGAGCGTGATCGCGCGGAGGATCGCCGAGGTGTCGCCCGGCACGATCAGCGCCACGGCGGCACCGAGGACCGAGACGACGACGGCGATCACGGCGATCTCCCGCACCCGTGTGCGGGCGTGCGCCGTCCAGACCGCGACGAGCAGCGTCGCGGCGTCGACCACGACGAGGACGAAGCGGCCGAGCGTGCTGTCCGGCAGCGCGATCGTCAGGAAGACGACGAGCAGGACCATGCACAGCACGAGGCCATAGCTGTGGCTCGGGTTCGCGTCGTCCAGTCGCTGGCGCACGGTCTTCACGCCGATGATTCGAGCAGCCGGCCCGGACGGGCACCGACGACGACGGGCGCCCCTTGGGGCGCCCGTCGGACACTTCGTCAGCCCGGGCCTTCGGCCCGGGCTGTCCTGCCAGGGGGCCGTACCTGGCCTACTTGAGCTCGACGGAGGCGCCGGCCTCCTCGAGCTCCTTCTTGAGCGCCTCGGCCTCGTCGCGCTCGATGCCCTCCTTGACGGGCTTGGGAGCCTCGTCGACGAGCGCCTTGGCCTCCTTCAGGCCCAGGCCGGTCGCCGCGCGGACGACCTTGATGACCTGGATCTTCTTGTCGCCGGCGCCGGTGAGCATGACGTCGACGGTCGTCGACTCCTCCTCGGCGGCGGCGTCGCCTCCGCCGCCCGCGGCGGGTGCGGCCGCGGCGACCGCGGTCGCCGAGACGCCGAACTCCTCCTCGAGCGCCTTGATGCGCTCGGCGAGCTCGAGGACCGAGATGCCCTTGAGCTCCTCGATCCAGTCCTGGGTGCTGGTAGCCATGTCTGTGTTCTCCTTGGTGGTCGCTTCGGCGCGCTGTCCGGCCCTAGGCCGAAGCGTCCGCCTCGTTCTCGTTGTCGGAAGTGGTCTCGGTGGTCTCGGTGACCTCGGTGGCCTCGGCCTCCGGCGCCTCGGCGGGTGCCTCGGCCTCCGGCTCGGCGGCTGCCGCGGGCGCCTCGCCCGCCGGCACCTCGCCGGACTCCTTCTTCTGCTGGAGCTGACCGAGCGCGACGGCCATGCCGCCGAGCAGACCGCCCAGGCTCCGGACCAGGCCCGTGATCGGGGACGCGACGATCCCGACGAGCTGCCCGTAGAGGACATCCCGCGACGGGAGCTTCGCGATCGCCTGGATCTGCGCGACCTCGAGGGTCTCGCCGTCCATGATCCCGCCCTTGAAGGCGAGGAGCTCGGTCTCCTTGTTGAAGGTCGAGATCGTCTTTGCCGCGCTCGCCGCGTCACCGCGCACGAACGTCAGCGCCGTCGGGCCGCTCAGCAGCTCCTTCAGCGCCTGCGCCTCCGCGGCGTCGGCGGCACGCTCGGTGAGCGTGTTCTTGACGACGCGGAACGTCGCGTCGGACTCGCGCAGCTTCCCGCGGATCTCCGCGGCCTGACTGACCGTGATCCCGCGGTAGTCGACGGCGAAGACCGCGTCCGACTCCTTGATCTGCTCGGCGATCTCGGCGACCGCGGCAGCTTTCTGCTCTC
>DAIPYF010000329.1:0-1920 GCA_036782855.1 Solirubrobacteraceae bacterium | reverse complement strand
GAAGATGCGCCCGTTCGTCGGCGCGGCGCTCGCGCCGGCGGCGAGCGCCAGACAGCATGTCAGCGCGACGAGCGCACCGCCTACGAGCCTGGTCGAGCGGGATCGCATGCGCGGAACTCTACGCCCGCTGCGCCGCCGCCACACGGCGGTAGAGCCGCAGCCACAGACCGCTGATGACGGCGGCGAACACGGCGACCGAGCCTGCCGCCCGGTCGATCCCGTCACGGCGCACCAGCGCGGTGGTGAGCATCGCCGCGTCGACGGCATCGATGGTGAGGTTCACGCCCACGGTGAGCGGCTGCGGCCCGCGGGCGCCGCGTGCCTCGGCGATGAGGTGGTACCCGAGCGCCGCTTCGCGGACGGCGTACAGCCGGCCGAGCGCGCGGGCCGTGCCGTTGTCGTAGTCATCGACCGGGAAGCCGAACAACCGCGCGACCCGGCCGGGGAAGACGAAGGCGGCGAGCCCGAGCAGGAGCCGACCGGCTGCCAGCTTGGCGGCGTCGCTGCGAAGCTCGGGGGGCACGGCCATGGCCGGGACTGTATGCGCGGGAGGGATGGGGCGGCGTCTCGCGGACGCTCGCCATCGCGGCGTCCCCGGCCGTCGGTCAGCTGCGCGCGCGGAGGTACATGGCGGCGGCCTCGACGCGGTTGCCGGCCCCGAGCTTGCGCAGGATGCGCTTGACGTGGGACTTCGCGGTGTCCTGGGTGATCACCAGGCGCGCGGCGATCTGGCTGTTCGTGGCGCCTTCGGCGATCAGCGCCAGGACCTCGCGCTCGCGCGGCGTGAGCTGCCCGTCGATCCCGGCGTCGGACCCCGGGAACAGGGCGGCGGCCGTGTGGTCCAGCGGGTCTCCTGCGGACGGGCCGGTGGCCAGCTCGACCTGGGCTTCGAGGTGATCGCCCAGGATGGCCTCCGTCTGGGCGATGAGTCGCCGGACGTCCTGCGCCTGGCCGCGCAGTCGCTCGAGGAGGCGCATGCGTTCGATGGCATAGCCGAACCCCTCGGCGAAGGCCCAGACCGCGTCGCGGTCGAGTTCGTCCACGCCGTTGGGGTCGCCCGGTCGCTGGATGCCCTTGTCCGCGTGCAGGAAGCCGATGACCCGGCCCTCGGGCATGATCGGCGCGGCGACGTACGCGTGGGTGCCGTAGACGGACACCAGCTCCTTGAACGTCTGCGGGTGATGCTGGGCGTCGCGCACCACCATCGGTCGCCGGCGACGGAGCATCTCGCGTTCCAGGATCTGCTCGTGCAGCGGCGCGGGGTGCCTGCGGCTGAAGGCCAGGAGGGCCTTCCCGGCCTGCGGGTCGCCGCGGACGAAGAACGACTGCGCGACGAGCAGCCCGTCGCTGACGCCGTACACGGCCACGCGATCGACGTCACAGGCGCGCACGGTCTCGGCGGGGACGTGCTCGATCATCGCCTCCACCGATCCGAGGGCGCGCAGCCGCCCGAGCGCCTCGCGGATGTGCCCGAAGACGCGCAGGCGTTCGCGCAGATTCGCTTCGCGCGCGAGCGCTGCGTGCAGATCGTCGCCGCCCACCCGGCGACCCTACTGCGGCCATGCGGGCCGCAGCACGCTACGCGCCGGCGCCGACCGTCTCGCAACGCGCCGCGCCGCTCTCGGCGGGCGCGGCGCTCTGCATCCGCCGCATCGACGCAGCGGCCCGCCGCTGGATCATCGCCAGCCGGCCCGAGCCGAGCAGGTATCGGTGCGCGGGCGCGTGGTGCCCGAGAAAGAGGCGCGTGCGGCGCAGCCACAGCGCCATGTGGCGGTTGCTGTTCAGCATGTTCTGGCTGGTCGTGACGAGGGCGCTCGCCAGGTCGAGCACGTGCTCGGGGTGGGGGACCGGGGTGCAGATGCGGTTGCGACGTGCGTCGTCCAGGTCGAGCAGCTCGAGGTGGGCGAGGAGCGCGGCGCT
>DAIPYF010000328.1:0-1942 GCA_036782855.1 Solirubrobacteraceae bacterium | reverse complement strand
GCGACGCGGCGAAGGAGCACGATCGCTGCGGCTCGCACCTGATGGCGCCGATGCTCGCGGCGAACCTCGCGGGCACCGCGCTGCTGCGCAGGGTCGTCGACCGCCCGACGTCGCTGCACGGCGGGCTCGTCTCGCTCGCGAGCGTCGGCGTCGCCGTCGAGGTGTTCGTGTGGAGCGAGCGCAACGCGGAGTCGCTCGCGGCCCGCGCCCTGCGGCGGCCGGGCCACGAGCTGCAGCGCGCCCTCGGCACGCGCGAGCCGACCGAGGAGCAGCTCGACGTCGGGCGCGCGGCGCTGGAGGAGATCGTGCGCGTCGAACGCGCGGTCAGCGCACGCGCCTGATCGTCACCTGGACGTCGTAGTCCAGGCTGCACGTCACGCCGCGCGGCTTGTCGCTCGGGTCGGCACAGTCGACTCCGACCCGCGTGGCGCGGAAGCTGCGCCCGCGGCCCTTTGCCAGCGTGCGGACGCTGCCGACGTCCGTGTTCGTCAGCTTGATCGGCAGCGACGCTTGGAGGAAGCCCTCATCGTACGTGCGGCACTGACGGAAGAAGCCTGAGGAGAACAACGGCGCCCCGACCGCGAGCTTCGCGGGATCGTCGGGGAAGACGAGGTCGGCGAGATCGTCGTCGTCCTCGGCCCGTGGCTCGATCCCGAACGGGACGGACGTGCGCCGCGTCGTCCGTCGCCCGCAGTCGTCGCGCCCCGGGCCCGGGGCGGGCTTCGCCGGTTCGCAGGTGCCGTCGGCGGCGCGGGCCGCGGTTCCCGGCGGGCAGACGCCCGGGCAGCCGGCGGTGTCTTCGCGACCGTAGCGGCGCTTCCACGAGCGGATCCGCTTCGTGCTCGCATCGACCTGGCCGGTGAGCCGCCACGGGTTGCCGGCGTTCCAGATCACGATGACCCGCCCGGTCTTCGACCTGAACGACATGGTCGAGGAGCCCGACTCGTCGCTCCACACGGCGCACCGCTTGTCGACCTCGCCGGACTTCTGCGTCCAATCGACGGACACCGAGCCCCGGGCCTTCACGTCGTAGGTGGCCTGTTTGAAGATCGGGACGATCGGCGCCAGGTCGTCGTCCTGGGCCGTGGCCGCAGCAGGCCCGATCACCGCCGCCACGCCGAGCACCGCGATCGTCGTCAGGACTCCACGCCAGGACATCGGGTGCTTCTACCAGAACGTTTCGGGCGTCGCGAGCACCGCGGACGAGTCGGCACGTTCCCACCGCCCCTTGAAAACCGCGCCGACCTGCCGATACTGGAGGTGATGCCCTCCATGCTGCTCGCCGCGGTCGCCCCTGCCGCAGATCCCGCGCAGGTCAAGCTCGACCTGCTCGCCTCGCTCGACACGGTCAACCAGGCCTTCTCCACCCAGCTGCAGACCGTGCCCCCGCCGCTGGGCTTCTTCGATCGCCTGCAGGAGTTCGGCACGAACTGGAGCGGCTTCCTGGGCCTCGTCTTCATGGTCGTCCTGGTGTTCGTCCTCTGGAAGAGCGTGAAGCTCATGCCGAAGACGAAGCCGATGCAGATCAAGCCGGAGTCGAACCTCGAGGTCGCCTGGGGTGACATCGCGGGCGCCGACGAGGCGAAGGCGGAGCTCATCGAGGTCGTCGAGTTCCTCCGCAACCCCAAGCCGTTCCACCGCCTCGGCGCACGGGTCCCGCAGGGGGTCCTGCTGCACGGCCCGCCCGGGACCGGCAAGACGCTGCTCGCGAAGGCCGTCGCGCACGAGTCGGGCGCCCAGTTCTTCTCCCAGTCCGCAAGCTCGTTCGTCGAGATGTTCGCCGGCCTCGGCGCCGCCCGCATCCGCCGTCTGTTCGACGAGGCGCGCAAGCACGAGCCGGCCGTGATCTTCATCGACGAGCTCGACGCGGTCGGCGCACGGCGCGGCTCCGACAACAACTCCGAGCGCGAGCAGACGCTCAACCAGCTGCTCGTCGAGATGG
>DAIPYF010000327.1:0-1943 GCA_036782855.1 Solirubrobacteraceae bacterium | reverse complement strand
TCCGACAACAACTCCGAGCGCGAGCAGACGCTCAACCAGCTGCTCGTCGAGATGGACGGCTTCGCCTCGACCGACCAGGTCGTCGTGATGGCCGCCTCGAACCTGCTCGAGAAGCTCGACCCCGCGCTCCTGCGCCCCGGCCGCTTCGACCGCCAGGTCTTCGTCTCCCCGCCGGACGTCGGCGGGCGGCGGTCGATCCTCGACGTCCACACGCGCAACAAGCCCCTGCGCGAGGACATCGACCTCGACGTCATCGCCCAGCAGACGAGCGGCCTCACGGGCGCCGACCTGGCGAACATCTGCAACGAGGCCGCGATCCGCTGCGTACGGCGCAAGGGCCACGCGCTCTCGACCGAGGACTTCGACGCGGCGCTCGAGCGCGTCGTGGCGGGCGTGCAGTCCTCGACGACGCTCAACCCGCACGAGCGCGAGGTGGTCGCCTACCACGAGGCCGGTCACGCGCTGACGCGCGAGCTGCTCGCCACCGCCGAGCACGCGCACAAGATCTCGATCGTCCCGCGCGGCCAGGCGCTGGGGTACGTCATGAACCTGCCGGACGAGGACAGCTACCTCAAGACGCGCGAGGAGCTCATCGACCAGCTGACCGTCCTCCTCGGTGGGCGCGTGGCCGAGCAGGTCGTGTTCGGCGCGGTCACCACCGGCGCCGCGAACGACCTGCAGCGCGTCGCCGAGATCACGAACGCGATGGTCCACATCTACGGCATGGGCACCTCCGAGGTGACGAGCCGCACGTACGTGGACGCCGAGCAGCTCTCCGACCTGACGCGGCGCATCCGCGACGAGGAGCAGCAGGCGCTCGCCTTCGAGGCGCACCGCCAGGCGCTCGACCTCATCACCTCGCACCGGGAGCTGCTGGAGGAGTTCGCCCAGGAGCTCCTGCGGAAGGAGGTCCTCGGCCGCAGCGACATCGACCGCATCATGGACGGTGTCCCGCGGATCGACCGCCGGCCCGCACGGAACCTGCGCGTCGTCGCGGTCGATCCCACACCGCCCGCCGCCTCGTAGACTGCGGCGGGCATGTTCGCCCGAATCGATCACATCGGCGTCGCGGTGGAGTCCATCGACGACGCGCTGAAGCTCTACGACGTCTCCTACGAGATGACCCTCGTGCACCGCGAGGTCGTCGAGGAACAGGGCGTGGAGGCCGTGCTGCTGGACGTGGGCGAGAACCACGTCGAGCTGCTGCAGCCCCTCGGCCCGGACACGCCGGTCGGCAGGTACCTCGCAAAGCGGGGCCCCGGCATCCATCACGTCGCCTACCAGGTGACGGACATCGACGCCGAGCTGGAGCGCCTGACCGCCGCCGGCGTGCAGCTGATCGACAAGACGCCGCGGATCGGCATCCGCGGATCGCGCGTCGCGTTCTGCCACCCCCGGAGCACGGGCGGCGTGCTCACCGAGATCGTCGAGCCCGCGGAGGCCCACTGACATGGCGAAGGATTCGAAGGACGAGCGGCACGGCGTGACCCTGGGCTTCCAGGGCGGGGGCGGTCTCGCGATGCGCCTGACGCAGAAGGACATCGACGGGCTGCTGGGCGCGCTCGAGCAGGGCGAGTGGTTCGACGTCGAGGACGCCGACGGCCCGGTGCGGATCAACCTCTCGCAGGTCGTGTTCGTCCGGACGGAGAAGGACGAGCAGCGCGTGGGCTTCGGGCTGGGGTAGGCGCGGGCCGGCCGGCGGCCCGCTGGCCGCGGCCCTTGGCGGGAAATGACCAGTGACTGGTCGGAACTCGCAGCGGACGTTCGGGTGCGCGCAGTCGCTGCGGGTTATGACCAGGGAGTGGTCGGTTCTCGCCCGGAGACCCATCGGCCCGCCTTCGGCGGTCCGTCCTGCCAGGGGGCCGTGGACATGGATGAGGCGGACCTCGCGGTCCGCCTCAGAGCCCCCGGATCTCAGTCCCCTCTGACTTCAGAACGTCCCA
>DAIPYF010000326.1:0-1961 GCA_036782855.1 Solirubrobacteraceae bacterium | reverse complement strand
CTTTCTACTGACCGGGGATGAGGCCGCCGCCGGGCTGCTCGAAGCGGATCTCGGGAACGACGCAGCCGGGGGTGGTGTGGAGCAGGTACCGCACGGCGCCCGCGATGTCGCCGGGCGTGATCATCGTCTCCGCCGGGACGTGCTCCTTCACGAAGTCCGTCATCGGCGTGTCCACGAACGCGGGGCAGAGCGCGGTGTTCTTGATGCCGGCGGAGCCGAGCTCCTTGTTCATCGCCTGGGTGAACCCGACGACGGCGTGCTTCGTGGCGGAGTACACCGAGAGCCAGCCCTCTCCGCGGATGCCGGAGATCGACGAGGTGTTGACGACCAGGGCGTTGTGGTGCTCGTCGCCCGCGCGCCGCAGCATCGGCATCGCCTCGCGGTAGAAGAGGAAGATCGAGCGGATGTTCGTGTTGAGCTGGATGTCGATCTTCTTCGTGGTGAGGTCGTCCACGACCTCACCGATCCCGACGCCGGCGTTGTTGACGAGGACGTCGAGGCGCCCGAACCGCTCCTCGTGCGCCTGCACGACGGAGGCGATGGTCTCCTCGTCGCCGAGGTTGCCGGCGAGGTGCTGGACGTCGTAGCCCTTGGCGCGCAGGCCGTCCGCGGCCGTCTCGAGCTTTTCGGGACGCCGGGCGGCGACGGTCAGCCCGTAGCCCTCGGCACCCAGCATGTCGGCGATCGCCAGCCCGATGCCGCTCGATGCCCCGGTCACGATCGCCGCTCGTTCCGCCATGTCCCGCTCCTCCTGCTCGTGTGCTGTGCCGTCCGGCGGGCGGTATCCCATCACACCCCGCCCGACCGCCCCGTACCGGCTCGCCGCGGCGGGGTGGTGCCTACACTGCCGCGTCGTGCGCTGCGCCCTCCTTCTCGCCCCCGCGGTCGCCGTCGCCATCGCCGCGTCAGGATGCGGCGACTCGTCGGACACCGAGACGATGGCCACCACGGCCCCGCCCGCCCGGACCGCCGCCGTGGAGTCATCCGCGGTGGACTTCCCCAAGCCCGGCGGCCGCAGTCTGAGCGAGCTGCGCCAGGGCATCCAGGAGGGACTGATCCTGGCGCCGAGCGTCTCCGTCCTGGAACCCGGCACGAACCGGTACGGCTTCGCGCTCTTCGACGCCGCGCGCAAGCAGGTCGCAGGCGCCCCCGTCGCGCTCTACGTCTCGCGCGCCGACGGGACGGAGCTGCGCGGCCCCTACCCGGCACGCACCGAGTCGCTGGAGGTCAAGCCCCAGTTCGAGAGCCGGACGACCGCGTCCGACCCCGACGCCGCCAAGAGCGTGTATGTCGCGGACGTGCCGTTCGCCGGCCCGGGGACGTACCGCGTCACGGCGATCACGAAGCTCGACGGCCGCTCGGTCAGCACATCGTCGTTCAGCGCCGAGGTGCGCTCGCGGGACACGAAGGGCTTCCCGCCGCGCGTCGGAGAGGCCGCGCCGAGGGTCAGCACCCCGACCGTCAACGACGTGGCCGGCGACGCCGCGCGCCTCTCGACGCGCATGCCTCCCGCCACCGACCTGCTCCAGACGAACCTCGAGGACGCCTACGGCCGCAAGCCCATCGCCCTCCTGTTCGCGACGCCCGCGCTGTGCCAGAGCCGCGTGTGCGGCCCGGTGGTGGACGTCATGGAACAGGTCCGCTCACAGCAGGGCTCGGCGAAGACCGCGTTCATCTCGAGCGAGATCTACAAGGAGAACCGCGTGGACCAGGGCCTGCGGCCCGCGCCGGCCGCGTACCGCCTGCCGACGGAGCCGTGGCTGTTCCTGCTGGACCGGCAGGGCCGCGTCGTCGAGCGGATCGAGGGCGCGTTCTCGGTGGCCGAGCTCCAGGCCGCGGTGCGCAGGGCCGAGCGGGCCGGCTGACGTACGATCGGCCCCGCAGCGGGCCGGTAGCTCAATTGGTCAGAGCCGCGGACTCATAATCCGTCCGATCCAGGTTCGAGTCCTGGCCGGCCCATC
>DAIPYF010000325.1:0-2034 GCA_036782855.1 Solirubrobacteraceae bacterium | reverse complement strand
ACTTGATCCGCTCGAGCGTGGTGCCCCAGACGATCGCGAGCGACACGGCGCAGAACGCGAACTGGAAGATCCACTTCGCCTCGATCGAGGCGTCGGAGAAGCCCATGATCGGGAATGCGGTGATCGGGTCGCCGTAGTCGCGCAGGAAGAAGCCGGTCGTGCCGATGACGTGACCGAGGTCCCCGCCGAAGGCGAACGCGAAGCCGACTGCCCAGTACATGAGCGCGGCGATCGAGAAGTTCGTCCAGATCTTCGCGACGATGGTCCCTGCGTTCTTGCCCCGGGAGAATCCGATCTCCAGGAACATGAAGCCGAGCTGCATGAAGATGACCAGAACGGCGGCGATGAACACCCACATGGTGTTGATGCCCACCGAGTCCTGCAAGCTCCCGGACTCCCACAGGTCGGCTGAAGCCACTGCGGGGACCATCAATGAAGCCAGAAGGGCCGCGCCCAGAACGCGGGCCCCGAGGGAACGTCTCATGAATCCTCCTGAGTCGAGGTGTGGCGCCGCAGTCTGCGGACCGGCGGGCCGACCGGCATTGGACGAGTGTCGAAAGATCGGCGGAGACCGTTCGCCAGCCCGTCGGGGACCCCATCCGAGCGGGCGAACCGGGCCTGCGCGATGTTGGACAGCGGGATAAGGTGGCCTCGCCGCCGCGCGCCTAGTCTCAGGCGCTCACCCGGTGCGCATTCGCGCGCGTGTGCCGTCTGCACGCCGCACGACGCCGCTCCCCAGCCACGCAGGAGGACCCTGACACCCGATGGCCAGCAAGACCCGACAGCACAATGTGACCGCCGCACAGTGGGCCGCCAACGGCGACGCCAGCGGCCAGACCGACCTCATGGAGCCGGGCGCCGCCAGCTATGGCGAGAACGTCTTCAGCCCCGCGGTCCAGAAGGCCCGGCTGCCGAAGGAGGTCTACAAGAAGCTGCAGGCCACGCTCGACAAGGGCTCCGCACTGGATCCCGCACTTGCCGATCAGGTCGCGAAGGAGATGCGCGAGTGGGCGATGGAGAAGGGCGCCACGCACTACACGCACTGGTTCCAGCCGCTCACCAATCTCACGGCCGAGAAGCACGACTCGTTCTTCAACCCCGTCGGTGACGGCACCGCGATCGCGGAGTTCTCGGGCAAGGAGCTGATCCAGGGCGAGCCGGACGCCTCGTCGTTCCCGACCGGCGGCATCCGCGCGACCTTCGAGGCCCGCGGCTACACCGCCTGGGACCCGACGTCGCCGGCCTTCATCCTGGAGAACCCGAACGGCGCGTATCTCTGCATCCCGACCGCCTTCGTGTCGTGGACGGGCGAGGCGCTGGACCAGAAGATCCCGCTGCTGCGCTCGATGGACGCGCTGTCGACGGTCGCGCTGCGCGCGCTGAAGCTGTTCGGCGACAAGGCGTCGGCCCGGATCTTCACCACGGTCGGACCGGAGCAGGAGTACTTCCTGATCGACGAGCAGTACTTCTACGAGCGCCCGGACCTGTACACGACGGGCCGCACCCTCTACGGCGCCAAGCCGGCCAAGGGCCACGAGCTGGACGAGCACTACTTCGGCTCGATCCCCGAGCGCGTGCTGGCGTACATGCTCGAGGCCGAGCACGAGCTGCGGCGCCTCGGCGTGCCGGTCAAGACCCGTCACAACGAGGTCGCCCCCGCCCAGTACGAGCTCGCGCCGATGTTCGAGAACTCGAACGTCGGGTCCGACCACCAGCAGCTGACGATGCAGGTGCTGCAGAACGTGGCGCGGCGTTACGGCCTCGTGTGCCTCCTCCACGAGAAGCCGTTCGCCGGCGTCAACGGCTCCGGCAAGCACAACAACTGGTCGATGGGCACGGACACCGGGCACAACCTGCTCGACCCGGGCGACACGCCGGCGGAGAACCTGCAGTTCCTGTTCTTCTGCGCCGCCGTGATCGCGGCGGTGGACAAGCACCAGGAGCTGCTGCGCGCGACGGTCGCGAACGTCGGCCAGGATCATCGCCTCGGCGCGAACGAGGCGCCGCCGGCGATCATCTCGATCTTCCTCGGCG
>DAIPYF010000324.1:0-2061 GCA_036782855.1 Solirubrobacteraceae bacterium | reverse complement strand
GCAAAGGTGGGGCCGGCCGCCAGCTCGCGGGCCATCGTCGTGGCGGCGCCGAGCGCCGGGTCGCCCCCCTGCGCGGGGCCCTGCCACGCGCCGTCCGGGTCCACGAGCACCTGGACCGCGTCGAGCCCCGCCAGCCACTCGCGCAGCGGCTTGGACGTCGGCAGGTCACCGACGCGCAGGACCGCCCGCGGTCGCGCGGCGCGGGCGAAGGCGGGGATCCGCAGGAGCGCGTCGTAGTGGGCGATCGCACCGACTCCCGAACGGGCGCCGGAGAGGGGATCCGCCAGGAGCGGCCAGCCGGTCGCCGCGCTGAACGCGCTCGCGGCGGACGCGAGCGGGCGGAGGGCACCCGCCGCGGACGCCGGCCGCTCGCCGCGCCCGAGCACGACGACGCCGCGCGGCGCCGCGGCCACGAGCGGCGCCAGCGTGCGCGCCGCCTCGGCCGCATCGCTCGTGCGCGGCAGGTGCCCGACCCAGGGGCGCCCGTCGGGCCGCCCGCCGGCGCCCGGCTCGTCATCCGGCAGGGGCCCGTCGAGCACGAGCGGCTCACGCAGCGGCAGGTTCAGGTGGACCGGGCCGGGGCGCGGACCGCGTGCCGTCCACACCGCGCGGCAGGCGAGCGCCCGGATCCAGCGCAGCGTCTGCGGCGTGGCGACGTCGACGCCGACCTCGGTGAACAGCCGCACCGCGTCGCCGTAGAGCTTCACCTGGTCGATCGTCTGCCCGGCGCCGGTCGCGCGCAGCTCGGGAGGCCGGTCGGCGGTGAGCACGATCAGCGGGACGCGCGCCTCGCTCGCCTCGATGACCGCGGGCAGGTAGTTCGCGGCCGCCGTGCCGGACGTGCAGGCGAGGACCGCGGGGCGCCCGGTCGCCTTCGCGAGCCCCAGCGCGAAGAACCCCGCGCTGCGCTCGTCGATCTGGGAGAAGACGGGAAACCCGCCCGCACGGGCGAGGGACAGCACGACCGGGGTGGAGCGCGACCCCGGCGACGTGACGGCGCCGGCGACGCCGCAGCGCGCGAGCTCGTCGCAGAGCGCGCGCAGCAGGAGGTATGTGTCGGTCGGGTCGGCCATGATGGGGCTGATGCGTGAGACGGTCGTCCTCCTGCACGGATTCGCCGGAACCGGGCGCGGGTGGGATCCCGTCGTCGCGCGACTGGACGCCCAACGCTATACGGCGCTCACTCCGGATCAGCGCGGCCACGGTGCCCGGGCGGGCGCGCGGCCGATCACGTTCGACGCCGTGGCGGCGGATGTCCTTGCGCTCGCGCCCGAGCGGTTCGCGCTCTGCGGCTACTCGATGGGCGGGCGCATCGCGCTCCACGTCGCGCTCGCCGCACCGGAGCGGATCACGCACCTGACGCTCGTCGCGACGACCGCCGGGATCGACGACGAGCAGGCGCGGGCGCGTCGCCGCGCGGATGACGCGGCGCTCGCGCAGGCGATCGAGGAGGAGGGCCTGGAGGCTTTCGCCGAGCGCTGGCTGGCGCAGCCGCTGTTCGCGGACGATCCGCCCGCGGCGCAGACGCTCGCCCGCGCCGACATCGTGCGCAACGACCCTGCCGGCCTGGCGCAGGCGCTGCGCGGGATCGGCACCGGCGCGATGGAGCCGCTCTGGGACCGGCTCGGTGCGCTGGACATGCCGGCGACCGTTCTGGCCGGCCAGCGGGACGCGAAGTTCCGCGAGCTCGGCGAGCGCCTGGCGGCCGGGCTGCCGCACGCCGGCACGCTGCTGCTCGCGCGGGGCGCCGGGCACGCGCTTCCGCGCGTCGCGCCCGACGCGGTGGCCGCCGCGATCAGCCGCTGACGGCGCCCGGCAGCCGGAAGACGGACGTCGCGTTCCCCGACAGGAAGCGCTCGCGCTGGGCGTCCCCGAGGTCGAGCGCGCCGAGATCCTCCAGGCAGCGTTCCGGCGTGATCATCGGGAAGTTCGAGCCGAAGAGCACTTTGTGCCGTGTGCGCTCGAGCTCGTCGACGAGCGCGGCGGGGTACCGCTTCGCCGTGTAGGCCGACGTGTCGATCCAGACGTTCTCGTGCTTGCGCGCGAGCGCGAGCATCTCGT
>DAIPYF010000323.1:0-2139 GCA_036782855.1 Solirubrobacteraceae bacterium | reverse complement strand
TCGCGGGCAAGAAGAAGCCCGGCAAGAAGTAGCGAGGAGCCTGCATGCCCGCCCCCAAGCGCCCCACACGCGGCCGCCGCAAGCCGAAGAAGAACATCCCGCTCGGCCAGGCCCACATCAAGACGAGCTTCAACAACACGATCGTGTCCCTGACCGATCGCGAGGGCAACGTGATCGCGTGGGAGTCCGCCGGCGGTGCCGGTTTCAAGGGCTCCCGCAAGTCCACGCCCTTCGCCGCCCAGGTGACCGCTGACGCGGCCGCCCGCAAGGGCATCGAGCAGGGACTGCAGAAGGTCGACGTCTACGTCAAGGGCCCGGGTTCCGGGCGCGAGACGGCGATCCGCTCGCTCCAGGCCGCCGGCCTGGAGGTCACCAGTGTCCGCGACGTCACCCCGCAGGCCCACAACGGCTGTCGCCCGCGCAAGCGGCGCCGCGTCTGAGGACTCCCATGGCTCGAGATACCAGCCCCCAGTGCAAGCAGTGCCGCCGCGAAGGGCAGAAGCTCTTCCTCAAGGGCGAGCGCTGCCTGACCGACAAGTGCGGCTTCGAGCGCCGCGCGTACCCGCCGGGCGACCACGGTCGTGGCCGCCAGAAGCAGAGCGAGTACCGCGTGCAGCTCCGCGAGAAGCAGAAGGCCCGCCGGTACTACGGCATCCTCGAGGGCCAGTTCCGCCGCTACTACGACAAGGCCAGCCGCCAGCAGGGCATCACGGGTGAGAACCTGCTCACGCTCCTGGAGCGCCGCCTGGACAACGTCCTGGTGCGCCTCGGCTTCGCCGCGTCACGCCGCCAGGCCCGCCAGATGGTCCGTCACGGACACTGGACGGTCAACGGCCGGCGGGTGGACATCCCCAGCTATCAGGTGCGTGAGGGTGACATCGTCACCCTCAAGACCGGTTCGCCGGCCGAGCCGCTGATCCGCGAGGCCACGGAGCTCACCGCACAGGTGCCCGCGTGGCTGCAGGCGGACCACGACTCGCTCACCGCGAAGGTCCTGCGCAAGCCCGAGCGTCGTGAGATCACGACGCCGGTGCAGGAACAGCTCATCGTCGAGCTGTACTCGAAGTAGTTCCGGCGACCCGCGCCGCCGATCACTCGGCGGTGCGCGACGCCCAGCCGGCGGCTCGCCCCGCCGCCGGACCGATCACGACGAAGGACAGACACGCCCGATGCTCGACTTCCAGATCCCCCGCATCAGCAACGAGCAGGTTGATGACAACCGCGGCTCGTTCGTCATCGAGCCGCTGGACCGCGGCTTCGGCTACACGTTCGGCAACTCGCTGCGGCGGGTGCTGCTCAGCTCGCTCGCCGGCGCCGCCGTCACCAGCGTCCGCATCGAGGGCGTCGCCCACGAGTTCTCGACGATCAAGGGCGTCAAGGAGGACGTCACCGACATCGTCCTGAACCTCAAGGGCATCGTCTGCCGCATGCACTCCGACGCGACCGAGGTCGAGGCCCCGCTCGTCGTGAGCGGCCCCGGCGAGATCACGGCCAAGGACATCGACCTGCCCGCGGGCGTCGAGATCCTCAACCCCGACGTGCACATCGCGACGCTCGAGAAGAAGACGAAGCTCGAGCTGTACCTCACGATCGGCCGCGGCCGCGGCTACCGCCCGGCCGAGGAGAACAAGACCGCCGACCAGCCGATCGGCGTCATCCCGATCGACTCGATCTTCTCGCCGGTCCGCCGCGTCGCCTACTCGGTCGAGCAGGCCCGCGTCGGTCAGCGCACCGACTACGACAAGCTCACCCTGGACATCGAGACCGACAGCTCGATCGACCCGCAGGCGGCGCTGCGCGAGGCCTCGGAGATCCTGATCTCCCAGCTCGCGATCTTCACCGACGCGGATCGCATCGAGGAACTGCGCGCCGGCCCCGGCGGTCAGCTGGAGCCGCAGGTCATGGGCGTCGGCGGTGTCGTCAACGGCGCGTCCGCGGCCGTCGGCGGCGGCGGACCGATGGACGACATCCTCATCGAGGAGCTCGAGCTCGGCGTCCGCTCGTACAACTGCCTCAAGCGCGCCGGCATCCAGACGATCGGCGACCTGGTCTCGAAGTCCGAGGCCGAGCTCAACGCGATCCCGAACTTCGGCAAGAAGTCGATCGACGAGGTCATCGAGACGCTCCACGCGCGCGGTC
>DAIPYF010000322.1:0-2143 GCA_036782855.1 Solirubrobacteraceae bacterium | reverse complement strand
GCCGGCGTCGGCCACAGCGTCGAGCACCAGCGCTTCTTCAGCGTGCGCTCGCGCACCGGGCGCCGGGCCCGCGCGACGCGCGCCATCAGCGACGGGTCGACGTCGGCGAGCTCGCGCGGGTCGTACGGCGCCTGCACGCCGAGCACGGCGTCGAGCAGCTTGGCCTCACCCATCGCCATGTCGTCGAAGTCGTCGAGGTGCAGGTCGCGCGCGTGCTCGTAGAACCCGCGCGACTGGCCGGGCAGCTCAACGTCGAAGCGCACCCATGCGTCACGTTGGAGGATCGCGCGCTGCAGCTCGAGCAACAGCGGGGTCGCCAGGACGCTCGAGCGCACGACGATCTTCTGCCGCGGCTGCACGTCGAGGCAGTAGCCCGCGAGGAGATCGGCCATCGGGGCGGCCTCGAGGACCTCCGCGATCACGGCATGGGCGTCGTCGTCCCTCATGGGGCCTCCACGTCGGGGAACCACTCCGCGCAGTGCTCGCGCAGTGACGAGCGCACGAAGGCGCGCTCGTCGGTCGTGGCCGCGCGGAGGCGCAGCAGCAGGTCCCGCTGCCCCTCCGTCGCGACGCCGCTGATCGTCCAGCGCACGGCGAGGCGCTCGAAGAGGAATTCGACGGCCCGGTGCCACGCGTCCTCCTGCGAGAGCGTGTTCCCCTGCAGCACCTGCGCGTACTGCGCGCGAGTCTTCGGCGTCAGCACGCAGCGCAGCGTGAGGACGGCGCCGTCCGCGCCCGGGTAGTCGGCGGTCGGGGCGTCCGGCGGCGCCGCGACGCCCGCCACGCGCTCACGGCGTCGGCTGCGCTTGCCCACGGCTGCGCTACGTCGTCGCCGCGGCGGTCTCGAGCTGGGACCGGACGTCCCCGGTCAGCGGGTTCGCGTGGCCGGGCCAGGCGGCCGCAGGCTCCAGGGCGGCGAGCTTGCGGATCGACGCGCGCGCCTGCTCGGTGTCCTCGTTGAACGCCGCGTGCGGCACCCGCGGCCTGCCCTTCAGGCCCGTCTGCGGGTCGAGGGTGTAGAAGCAGTCGCTCACGAGCGCCAGCCGGTCGGACTCGCGCCACAGGCCGATCATCCCCGGAGCGTGTCCCGGCAGGTGGATGACGGTGAAGCCGGCGATCTCGTCGCCCTCCTCCACCGTCTCCGCGATCGTCACCGGCCCGGCGTCCCAGCTCTGCAACAGGTGCGGGAACAGGAGCTTGCCGACCGGGTTGAGCCGCTCGAGGTGGAAGTAGTGCTCGCCGCCGTCGCTCTCGGCGTCCGCCTTCTCGGCCTCGTGGCAGAGCACCGGCACGCCGAGCGCCGGCGCGACGCCGCGGTGGTCGGGGTGGCCGTGGCCGAGCAGGACACGCGTGATGCCTCCCAACCGCGCGCCCGCGGCGCGCGCGGCGTTCGTCATCTGGCTGATCCCGGCGTCGAACAGCAGGACGCCGTCGCCGTCCCGCACGAAGTAGATGTTCATCGTCTTGCCGGGGAAGCCGCCGCGCAGGAGCCAGACGCCCTCGGCGACGTCCTCGAGGTCGCTCGAGCCGAGCCTGGCGCCGACCTTCGTCTTCGTGTTGAAGGCGCGCTTCATCGCCAGCTCCTGCCTGGAGCCCTCGGGGGGCATCAGGCCGAGCTGCCTGGCGACGGTCATGCCGTCGGCGAACGCGTTGTTCTCGACGATCTCCCCGTCGCGCACGATCAGGACGTCGGTGCCCTCGATGTCCAGGCGGGCGCCCGTGGGCTCAACGCCCTGGAACGGGGTGCCGGTGAACGTGCCGGTGGCATGCCAGCGATAGGCGGCGCGGTCGTCCTGGACGGTCTTCTCGACCACCTCGAACGCGAGGTCCGGGAACGGGCCGAGCAGGCCGTTGAGGAAGTCGCGCACCCCGTCCGGGGCCGTCGTGTCGACCTGTCCGCGCACGTTCTCGCGCCCGCCCGGCCGCCACAGGGCCACGGCCGCCTCGACGTCGTGCTCGGCGATCGCGCCGAAGTAGGCGTCGGCGACGCGCTCGGTCTGCGCGGCGTCGATCGCGCCCTCGATGATGCTCACTGGCCTCACGTCCGTCATGCCCGGCTCCCGGTGGTTGCTCCGCTCGCGCGCAGGCTACCGCTAGGTTGGGGTCGCATGCCCGAGCCCACCCGCAAGCGCGAGCTCGGCCG
>DAIPYF010000321.1:0-2207 GCA_036782855.1 Solirubrobacteraceae bacterium | reverse complement strand
CGTCACGAAGTCCGGCCTCATGGTCGGGCTCGGCGAGACGCACGACGAGATGGTCGGCGCGTTCGAGGACCTGCGCGCCGCCGGTGTCCAGGTGCTGACCGTCGGCCAGTACCTGCGCCCGACCGAACGGCACCTGCCGGTCGTGCGCTACTGGCATCCGGACGAGTTCGCCGCGCTCGAGACCGCGGCGTACGACCTCGGCTTCGACCACATCGCCGCCGGGCCGCTCGTGCGCTCCAGCTACCACGCCGACCAGCACGTGCCGCAGCCACGGCCCGGCGTCGGGCCGCTGGCGGCCAGCGCGTAGCCTCGCCCGTGATCCCGCTGCGCGACGACACCGAGCGCGACCGCGCGCCGGTCCTGGCGCTCGTGGCGGCGCTCGCCTCCGCGCTCGCCGCGGTCTTCGTCCTCGTGAGCGGGGCCGGCGGCTGGGCCGCGCTGCTGCTCGCGCTCGACGCGGGGGCGATCTGGGTCTTCGGTGCCGGCGTCGAGGGCGCGGTCGGCCGCGGCTGGCTCGTCTTCGCCGTCGTGTTCGGCGCGGTCGGCGGCGCGGCGCTCGCGCTGGCCGCCGGTGCGGACGACGGGACGGGCGCGGTCGGCGCCGCGGCCGCGACGGGCGCGGCGCTCGAGCTCGCCGTGACGCACCTGCTGCGGCTGCGCGGCGCGACGATCCTCAGCCTCGTCCTCGTCCCGTGGTTCGGCGGGTTCGCGACGATCCCCGCGCCGGCGTGGGCGCTCGTCTGGGGCGCGCTCGCCGTCCTCCTGATCGCGCTCGGTGCGCTGGCGGCGTGACGTGCGAACGCTGATCCTCAGCGCGACGCTGCTGTTCCTCGCGGCGTTCGCGGCCCTCACGATCCATGCAGCCTGGGACCGCGGCTTCACGATCCTGTCGGTGATCTCGCTGCTGATCATCGGCCTGATGGGCATCGGGGTCGTCGGCGCGATCTGGGAGGACCCGCCGGACGACGAGTGACGGTGGGGATCAGGCTGCACGTATCATTCGTGCACTTCCCCAACCGACTGGCCAGTCAGCCAAAGGAGACGAGGGTGGACCTCAACGACACCCCAGAGCAGGCCGAGTACCGGGCGCAGATCCGGGCCTGGCTCGACGAGCACCAGGCGCAGGCGCCTGCGATTCTCGGCGAAGGTGCACTCACGGACCCGGACGAGATCCTCGCCGCGCGCCGCGCGTGGCAGGCACAGCTCGCCGAGGGCGGGCTCGCGGGCGCGACGTGGCCGAAGGAGTACGGCGGCCAGGGCGTCGGGCCGATCGAGGGCGTGATCATCAGCCAGGAGATGCGCCGGGCGCGTGTCCCGGGCATCCTGGACATCATCGGCGTCGGCATGCTCGGCCCGACGATCATCGCCCACGGCGACGACGAGCAGAAGACCCGCTACCTCGGGCCGATGCTCCACGGCGACGAGGTGTGGTGCCAGCTGTTCAGCGAGCCGGCCGCCGGCTCGGACCTCGCCGCGGTGCAGACCCGTGCGAAGCAGAACGACGACGGCACCTGGACGCTCAACGGGCAGAAGGTGTGGACGACGAACGCCCAGTTCGCCGCCTACGGCCTGCTGCTCGCGCGCACGAACGTCGACGTGCCCAAGCACAAGGGCATGACGATGTTCATCGTCCCGATGGACGGTGACGGCGTGACGATCCGCGGCCTGCGGCAGATCTCCGGCGAGTCGGAGTTCAACGAGGTCTTCTTCGACGACGTCACGATCCCCGCCGACAGCGTCGTCGGCGGCGTGGACAACGGCTGGGGCGTCGGCCTGACGACGCTCATGTTCGAGCGCCTGACGATCGGCCTCGGCAGCGAGGGCTTCGGCTACAACGGCGACCGGTTCTCGCGCGCCATCGCGGCGGACGCGGCCGCCGTCAAGGACAGCGACGTCCGCCACCAGCTCGGCGAGATCGCCGCCGAGCTCGAGGCGATCCGCTGGACGGGCTACCGCCTGATCAGCGACCTGCAGGGCGGGCAGATCCCCGGGCCGGAGTTCGGCCTGGCGAAGGTCACCACCGTCAACAACGCGGTGAAGGCCGGCGACCTCATCGCCGACGTGCTCGGCCCCGAGACCCTCGCCGAGGACGACGAGTGGGCCTACATGATCTCCTTCCTTCCCGGCCTGAAGAGCGCCGGCGGGACCGAGGAGATCCTGCGCAACACGATCGGCGAGCGCGTGCTCGGGCTGCCGCCCGAGCCGCG
>DAIPYF010000320.1:0-2217 GCA_036782855.1 Solirubrobacteraceae bacterium | reverse complement strand
TCGCCATCGAACAGGCCGACGAGGTCACCCTCATGCTCGAGCTCGACGCCCCGCCGGCGCCGGACTCCGGTCCGCGCCCGCCCGCGGCCGTGCAGATCGTGCTCGACCGCAGCGGATCGATGGGTCACGGGCGCCTGGAGGCCGCCAAGGACGCGATCACCGCGCTCGTCGACCGCTTGGACCCCGGCGACAGCCTCGGCGTCGTCGCGTTCGACGACGACGTGCAGATGGTCCTTCCCGCGCGCACGCTCAGCACGCCGAACCGGCAGGCCGCGAAGGCCGCCGTCGCCCGCCTGGTCACCGGCGGGATGACGAACCTCTCCGGCGGCCTGCTGCGCGGACTGCAGGAGGCGCGCCGGGCCGCCGCCGACCGGCAGGCGGGCGCGACGCTCATCCTGCTCTCCGACGGTCGCGCCAACCAGGGCGAGACCGACCCCGGCGTCCTCGCCCGCGTCGCGGCGGGCGGCCGGGACCAGGGCATCACGACCTCGACCGTCGGCATCGGCCTCGGGTACGACGAGCTGCTGCTCTCCGAGATCGCCGGGGGCGGACAGGGCAACCACGTGTTCGCCGAGCAGGGCGACGCCGCGGCGGCCGCGGTCGCCGGCGAGGTCGACGGGCTGCTCTCGAAGACCGTGCAGGCGGCGAGCCTCGTGGTCCGTCCCGCGAGCACGGTCGAGTCCGTGACCGTGTGGAACGACCTTCCCGGCAACCCCGTCCCCGGCGGCATCATGGTCGAGCTCGGGGACCTCTGGGCCTCCGAGCAGCGCAAGCTCGTCCTCACCTTCAAGGTGCCGGCGATGACGGCGCTCGGCCTCGCCGAGATCGCGCGGGTCGAGCTGCGCTACGTCGCCGTCCCCGCATTCGTCGAGCAGACGATCACCGTGCCCGTGCACGTCAACGTCGTGCCGGGCGACCAGGCGGCCGGGCGGATCCCGGACACGAAGGTGCGGACGGAGCTCGTCTACCAGCAGGCGCAGAGCGACAAGCGACGAGCCGCCGAGGCGCTGCGGGAGGGCGACATCGACAGGGCCGTCATCAGCTACGAGGAGGCCCGGACCCGCCTCGCCGCGCAGATGGAGCAGAGCCCGGACCCCGAGCTCCAGGAGGAGATCGGCGTGCTGGGCCGGCTGCAGCACCGCGCGCGCAAGGAGGCCATGTGGTCGGCGAAGTCCGCCCGCATGGACGCCCACTACAAGAGCCGCAAGCGTGGGCGCCGGCGCCCGGAGATGTGAGACTGTCAGATCGTGGAAGCGGCGCACGACCCCGGTGATGTGAGAGATGGAGATGAGCGCATCCTGCGGCTGCTGGTCGCTGCCCGGAAGGCCGGCGACGGACCGGCCGTCACCCGTTTGTGGGCGGAAATGCTGACGATCAACTTCCCGCGTGTGGAGCAGCTGGTGTACCTGGAGAGTCGCCACGACCTGAGCCCGCAGGAGCAGCAGGACGCGCTCCAGCTCGCCGCGTGGCGGATCGCGATGATCCCGCAGCGCAAGCGGGGGTTCGGGGGCCCCTCGAGGGGCGAGTGGATCACCCTCGGGAGGGCGATCGTGGATGCAAAGCGGCGCGACGCGCAGCGCAAGGAGGCCCGCCACTCGTCCAGGAAGGCCCCGCTCCACACCGCCGGCGACGACGGCAGCGCGCAGCTGACGCAGGACGCCTACGAGGCGCTCCTGCGGCAGGAGGAGGAGCGCGAGGACGAAGAGCAGACACGCGAGGAGTTGCAGGCGCTCAGCGAGAAGTTCCTCGCATGGGCGCTCCCCAGGCTCCGCGAGAGTTACCGGATGATGATCGAGTGTGACCTGCAGGGCCTGCCGATCGAGGAGATCATGGACAGGCTGGACCGCAAGCGCGACGCCGTGTACAAGCTGCGCGAGCGGGCGATGAAGGCACTCATGAAGCTTCGCGAGGAGTACGAGGCATGAGGACCACCCACCAGTTGCTGGGGCAGTTCATCGAGGCATGGAATGCCGGCGAACGCCCGGACGTGCGCGACTACCTCGCGCAGGCGAGCGCGGACGAGCGCGACGACCTGTCGACGCTGCTGTCGGCCTGGCTCGAACTCGCGCCGACGCCCGCGTGGGATGAGGCGACGCTCGACGAGATCTCGGCGACGCCCGCACTGCGGGCCGCGCTGGAGGCGGCGGCCACCGGGCCGTTGTCGGTCGGCGAGCAGGTGCTGGCGTTGCGCGAGCGCGCCGGGCTGGGCGTGACGGA
>DAIPYF010000319.1:0-2229 GCA_036782855.1 Solirubrobacteraceae bacterium | reverse complement strand
GCGGGCGCTGGCGCAGCGGCGTGGCGAGCGTGTTGTCGACGGCGACGAGTGCGCCCGCCTCGTGCGCGGCGGTGCTCAGGGCGGCGATGTCCACGACGTCCAGGCCGGGGTTCGACGGCGTCTCGAGCCAGAGCAGGCTCGCGCCGGGCAGCGCGGCGCGGATCGCATCGTCCGCGGTCGGGACGAAGCGCACCTCCACCCCGTGCGGCTCCAGGTGCCGCTCGGCGAGTGTGCGGACCGTGTAGTACCCGTCGCTCGGCGCGACCAGGACGTCGCCGGCGCGCAGCGCCGTCAGCAGGACGGCCGCGATCGCCGCCATGCCGGAGGCGAACGCGACGGCCTCGCCGCCCTCGAGCTCCCCCAGCGCGGCCTCCCAGCCCTGCCAGGTGGGGTTCGCGTAGCGGCCGTAGAACGGCTCGTCGCGTCCCTCCGGCTCACCGGCGAAGTGGAACGGTCCGCCGAAGACGGGGCTCGGGAACAGCGGCTCGCCGTCGCGGGCCGGCGGGAGCCCCGCATGGACGCACACCGTCCCCCCCGGCCGGGCGTGCGAGCTGTCGCAGTAGGGCTTCGTGCGCGAGCGTCCGCAGCGGCACAGGACCAGTGCCCGGCCGTCCTGCGGGAGCGGCAGCGGGGCGCCGGCGGCGTCGATCAGCCGCACCGGACCGGTGACCTTGTAGGGCCCGTGCTCGCGGACCTTGATGACGACCTCTTCGGACTTCTCTGGCATCGCGCGCTCCATCGGGCCTCCGACCGTGTTGGGAGCCTATGACAACCCCGACGTGCTGCTCCTGAGGAGGAGACCCCCTATGAAGTTCAAGCTCCCGTCCCCCGCGATGGTCGTCGCGCTCGTCGCGCTGACCGTCGCCATGACCGGCACGGCCTTCGCGGCCGTCAACTACGCCACCAACGCCGGCGCCGTCGACGGCAAGAGCGCCGTCGCCGACGGTGCGTCCGCGAAGGCCGCCACCGGCCGACTGGTCGCCACCCAGCGCAAGGGCGCCGAGAAGGGCACGATCGCCCAGCGCTACCTGGACGTCGGCGGGCTCGCCCGCGGCACCACGGCGACGTTCGGCCGCGCGATCCAGCTGATCGACAACGCGTCGCTCGCTCCCGCGCCGATCGGCAACGTCACCGGCCTCGGCGCGCTGACCGCCACCTGCGCGGACGAGAGCGCCACGGTCGGCCGGCTGGACCCGGCGACGACGATCACGTTCGCGAACACGTCGGGGGACGCCGTGAACTTCGCCCGCACCGTCGCCTACACGTCGACGTCGATCGTCCCGATGCCGAACGGGACGACGCAGGGGTTCAAGATCTCCGGCTCGCAGCCGTTCACGATGCACATCGAGCGCGCCGGCACGAACTACGTGGTCAACGGCGTGGTGCGCCAGGACGGGCGCAACGCCGCCAGCGCGCAGTGCGTGGTGTACGGCGTGGCGCTGACGATCCCGCCGTCCCGGTAGGGACGGGCTACGGCGCGGCGGGCTCGTCGCCCGTCGCGCCGTCGTCGGCCGTCGCGGCGGGCTCGCCCTCGGCGGGCTCACCGCCGCCGACCGCCGCCGGGACCTTCTTCGGCGCGACGACCGACAGCGTGACGCCGCTGTCGTCGCCCTCGGGGGCGACGTCGACGACGACCGTCGCTCCGGGCGGAAGCTCGGAGCGCAGGACGAAGTCGGCGAGCGGATCCTCGATGTAGCGCTGGATCGCGCGACGCAGCGGCCGCGCGCCCATGGACGGATCCCAGCCCTTGTCGACGAGGAAGTCCTTGGCCTCTTCGGTGAGGTCGAGCTGGAGCTCGCGCTCGGCCATCGACTCGCGAATGCGCCGCAGCAGCAGTTCGACGATGGTCTTGATCTCGTCCTTCTGCAGCTTGTGGAAGACGATGACGTCGTCGATGCGGTTCAGGAACTCGGGGCGGAAGACCTTCTTCAGCTCGCCCATGATCCGCGTCTTCATGTCCTCGTAGGTGATGCCCGTCTCGTCCTCGGACACCGCGAACCCGAGCGGCGTGTTGCGCGCGATCTCCTGCGCCCCGATGTTCGAGGTCATGATCACGATCGCGTGACGGAAGTCGACGGTGCGGCCCTGTGAGTCGGTCAGGCGACCGTCCTCGAGGATCTGCAGCAGGATGTTGAAGACGTCCGGGTGCGCCTTCTCGATCTCGTCGAGCAGGAGCACGCAGTACGGCTTGCGCCGCACGGCCTCGGTGAGCTGGCCGCCCTCGTCGTA
>DAIPYF010000318.1:0-2251 GCA_036782855.1 Solirubrobacteraceae bacterium | reverse complement strand
CCCAGGGCCCGCTCGGCATGGAGTGACCGCGCAGACCGACCGAGCCGCAACGATTTCCCGCACGACGACATCCCGCCCGTCCCCGCAACCCGGGGGCCACGCATGACCGCCTCACGAGGGGTGGCCATCGGCCTGCTCGCGCTCGCGGTGGGATTGCTCGCGTACCTCATGCTCGGCGGCAGTGGCGAGCGGCAGTACCGGCTGACCTTCCAGACGGCCGGACAGCTCGTCACCGACAACGACGTGCAGATCGGCGGCCGGCGGATCGGATCGGTCAAGAAGATCGAGCTCACCGACAGCAACCAGGCGATGATCACGATCGCCGTCGAGGAGCCCTACGCGCCGCTGCACGCCGGGACGACCGCGGTGCAGCGCATGACGTCGCTCTCGGGCGTCGCCAACCGCTACGTGCAGCTCTCCCCGGGCGCCGACAGCAACCCCGAGCTGCCGGAGGACGCGGTCATCCCGACCGAGAAGACGACGACGATCGTCGACCTGGACCAGTTCTTCAACACCCTGGACCCGAAGACGAGCGAGGGCCTGCGGAACACCATCCGCGGCTTCGGGGACTGGTACGCGGGGCGTGGGTACGAGGGCAACCAGGTGGCGAAGTACTTCGCTCCCTCGCTCGCCGCGACGCGCAGGGTGCTCGAGAAGCTCTCGGCCGACCAGCCCGCGCTGAAGGCGCTCGTGCGCGACACCTCGCGCGTCGTGACGGCGCTCGGCGACGAGAGCGACACCGTGACCGCCCTCGTGACGAACACGAACACGACGCTCGGCGCGATCGCGGACGAGAACGAGGGGCTCGCCGAGGCGCTCGACTATCTCCCGCAGACGCTGCGGCGCGGCAGCACGACCTTCGTGGACCTGCGCGCGACGCTCGACGACCTCGACAAGCTCGTCGCGGCATCCAAGCCCGCGTCGAAGAACCTCGCGCCGTTCCTCGCGACCCTGCGCCCGCTGCTGCAGGAGGCCGGCCCGACGGTCGGCCAGCTCGCGAAGCTGCTGCGCCAGCCGGGCCCGGACAACGACTTCACGGACCTGCTGAACAGCTCACCGGCACTCGCGAAGGAGGCGTCGTCGACCTTCCCCGCGTCCGTCAAGGCGCTCAAGCGCGGCACGCCGGTGCTCTCGTTCTTCCGTCCCTACGCGCCGGACCTCGTCGGCTGGTTCCGCGACTTCGGCCAGAGCTCGGCCAACTACGACGCCAACGGTCACTACGCCCGCATCGGGGCGAACTTCAACGCCTTCAGCTACGACCAGTCCACCAATCAGCTCACGTCCGTCCCGCCGGCGCAGCGGGTGCCCGGGGTGCCGGCCGACCCGACCGCCGTCGCGCGGTGCCCCGGCGGCGCCTCGCAGCGTCCGGCGGACGGCAGCGCTCCGTGGCGTGACGTGAGCGGCACCCTCGACTGCGACACCTCCGTCGTGCCCCCCGGCCCATGAAGCGCCTGTTCGCCATCGCCGCCGTGCTGCTCGCGGGCGTCGCCCTCGTCGTGTTCGCGACGGGCTCGTCCGAGGACGGCGGCGGCTACCGGGTCCGCGCGATCTTCGACAACGCAGCGTTCGTGATCCCGGGGATGGACGTCCGCGTCGGGGGCGTCGTCGTCGGGAGCATCGCGTCGATCGACCTGACCGACGACAAGAAGGCCGCGGTCGTCCTGCAGATCGACAACGCCGAACACCACGACTTCCGCAAGGACGGCTTCTGCACGATCCGGCCGCAGTCGCTCATCGGTGAGCGCTTCATCGAGTGCGAGCCGACGCAGCCCAAGCCCGCGAGCGCGACCAAGCCCCCGCTGCTCGCGCGTGTCCCGTCCGGCCCCGGAGAGGGCCAGTACCTGCTTCCCGCCACGAACACGGCGCGCTCGGTCGACCTCGACCTCATCCAGAACATCATGCGCCTGCCCTACCGGCAGCGCTTCACGATCTTCCTGAACGAGTTCGGGACGGCGTTCGCCGGCAACGGCGCCGAGCTGCAGCGCGCGCTGAAGAAGTCCGATCCGGCGCTGCGCCAGTTCGACAACGTCCTCGCGCTCCTCGCCGAGCAGAACCGCACGCTCGCGACGCTCGCGGTCAACGGCGACAAGGCGCTCGCGCCGCTCGCGCGTGAACGCCGCCGGATCCGCGGCTTCATCAACTCGTCGGCGAAGACCGCGAGCGCCACGGCGGAGCGCAGTGCCGACCTCGAGGAGAACTTCCGCCTGCTGCCGCAGTTCCTGCGCGAGCTCGTGCCGACGATGAACAGCCT
>DAIPYF010000317.1:0-2251 GCA_036782855.1 Solirubrobacteraceae bacterium | reverse complement strand
CTGTTCGACTCCGTCGCCGGCGTCGAGCCCCAGTCCGAGACGGTCTGGCGCCAGGCCGACAAGTACGGCGTCCCGCGCATCGCCTACATCAACAAGATGGACCGCATCGGCGCGGACTTCGACAAGGGCGTCAAGACGATGATCGACCGGCTCGGCGCGCAGCCGGTGCCGATCCAGCTGCCGATCGGCGCGGAGAGCGACTTCCTCGGCATCATCGACCTCGTCACGATGAAGGCCACGACCTACAACGACGACCTCGGCAAGGACGTCGTCGTCGGCCCGATCCCCGAGGAGCACGCCGAGCGCGCCGCCGCCGCCCGCGAGCACCTCCTCGAGGAGGTCAGCCACTACGACGACGGCCTGCTCGAGCTGATCCTCGAGGACGCGGAGATCCCCGTCGACCGCCTCAAGCAGGCGATTCGCAAGGCGACGCTCGAGATCGCGTTCACGCCGGTCCTCTGCGGCTCGTCGTTCAAGAACCGCGGGGTCCAGCCGCTGCTCGACGCCGTCCTCGCGTACCTCCCCTCCCCGCTCGACGTGCCGCCGGTCGAGGGCATCGACCCGAAGACCGAGGAGATCGTCGTCCGCAACGCCGACGACTCCGAGCCGTTCGCGGCCCTCGCCTTCAAGATCATGTCCGACCCGTTCGTCGGCAAGCTCACGTACTTCCGCGTCTACTCGGGCCGGCTCGAGGCCGGGTCCAAGGTGCTGAACGTCTCCACCGGCAAGTCCGAGCGCGTCGGGCGGATCCTGATGATGCACGCGAACGACCGCGAGGACGTGTCCGAGGTCTTCGCCGGCGACATCGCCGCGGCCGTCGGCATCAAGCAGATCGTCACCGGCGACACGCTCTGCGAGCCGGGCAAGGCCGTGAAGCTCGAGCAGATCGACTTCCCCGAGCCCGTCATCAAGGTCGCCGTCGAGCCGAAGACGAAGTCCGACCAGGAGAAGATGTCGGTCGCGCTCGGCCGCCTCGCCGAGGAGGACCCCACCTTCCGCGTGCAGACCAACGAGGAGACCGGCCAGACCGAGATCTCCGGCATGGGCGAGCTGCACCTCGAGATCCTCGTCGACCGCATGCGCCGCGAGTTCAACGTCGAGGCGAACGTCGGCAAGCCGCAGGTCTCCTACCGCGAGACCGTGCGCGGCACCGCCGCGAAGATCGAGGGCAAGTTCGTCCGCCAGACCGGTGGCTCGGGCCAGTACGGCGTCGTCTACATCACGATGGAGCCGGCGCCCGGAGAGGGCTTCGACTTCATCAGCGAGATCAAGGGCGGCTCGATCCCGTCGGAGTTCATCGGCGCAGTCGAGAAGGGCTGCGAGGAGGCGATGGGCACCGGCGTGCGCGCGGGGTACCCGATGGTGGACGTCCGCGTGCGCCTCACCGACGGCAAGTACCACGACACGGACTCGTCGGAGATCGCCTTCAAGATCGCCGGATCGCTCGCCTTCAAGGAGGCGGCCAAGCGCGCCAAGCCGGTCCTGCTGGAGCCCATCTTCAAGGTCGAGGTCGTGACGCCGGAGGACTTCATCGGCGACGTGATCGGCGACCTGAGCAAGCGCCGCGGGCGCCTCGAAGGCCAGGAGCCGCGCGGCAACGCCGTCGCGATCACGGCCGAGGTCCCGCTTGGCGAGATGTTCGGCTACGCGACGGACCTGCGGTCCAACACGCAGGGCCGGGCGAACTACACCATGCAGTTCGAGAAGTACGACGAGGTTCCGCCGAACATCGCCGAGAAGATCGTCGAGCACCGAACCGGCGAGGCGGTCGCTGCCTAAAAGGCACCGCCGGCCGATCTGAGCTAGCTTTCCCTGGTTCGCCCAGAGAAGCGGCTTTGAGACCCCGACAGACGCAGAGAGACACAGGAGCAACCAGTGGCCAAGGAGAAGTTCGAGCGGGACAAGCCGCATGTCAACGTCGGCACGATCGGTCACATCGACCACGGCAAGACGACGCTGACGGCTGCGATCACCACCGTTCTCGCAGAGAAGATGGGCGGCGAGGCCAAGAGCTTCGCCGAGATCGACAACGCGCCCGAGGAGAAGGAGCGCGGGATCACGATCGCGACCTCGCACGTCGAGTATCAGACGGAGAACCGGCACTACGCCCACGTGGACTGCCCGGGACACGCCGACTACGTCAAGAACATGATCACGGGCGCAGCCCAGATGGACGGCGCGATCCTCGTGGTCTCCGCCGCCGACGGCCCCATGCCGCAGACGCGTGAGCACATCCTGCTCGCCCGCCAGG
>DAIPYF010000316.1:0-2329 GCA_036782855.1 Solirubrobacteraceae bacterium | reverse complement strand
ACGGTCGCGGTCGCGACGTACGGGATCTCGTGCGCCATCGCGATCAGCGGCGCGCTCTTTCCCTGCCCGAAGACGTTGCCGGGCTCGGGGCCGACCGCCTGGGTGGTCGCGGTCCGCGCGGCCGGCGGTGTCGCGCCGGAGCGCTGGACGCCCGTGTTCATGTACCCCTGGTTGTCGTAACAGATGTAGAGCACGTCGTCGCCGCGCTCGAACATCCCCGACAGGCAGCCGAAACCGATGTCGACGGTCCCGCCGTCGCCGCCCTGGCCGATGACGCGCACGTCCTCGCGGCCCTTCGCCTTCAGCGCGGCGGCGATGCCGGTGGCGACCGCCGGAGCGTTGCCGAACAGCGAGTGCAGCCACGCGATCTGCCAGGAGCTCTCGGGGTACGGGGTCGAGAACACCTCGAGGCAGCCGGTGGCGTTCGCGGCGATGACGCGGCCCTCCGCGGCGCGGACGGCGGCGTCGAGCGCGTAGCGCGCGCCCAGCGCCTCACCGCAGCCCTGGCAGGCGCGGTGGCCACAGGTGATCGCGTTCGTGCGCTCGCCCTCGGCCTGCACCGAGCGCTGGTCCTCGCCGAGCAGCCGGCCGCCCACGGCGAACGAGCCGGTCTGGTAGAAGCGGATGCGGGTCTTGTCGTCGGTCGCCACGGGGGTCACACCGCCTTGTGCGCGACGGCGCCCAGGTCGCGGAGGATGTTCTCGGCGTGCGGACCGGAGCGGCGCAGCTCACCCATGCGCTCCAGCTCGCGCGCGACGAGGTCGGTGTCGAGGTCGAGGAACGACAGCGCCTCGAGCTCGCCGGCGTGGGCGCGCACGAGCATGTCGCGCAGCGAGGCCTGCGTGATCGCACGACCGCCCAGCCCGGCGATGACCGTCGCGCCGTGGAGCTGGACGCCCGAGAGCGCCATCCTGACGTTCGCGCTGACGATGCCGCCGACGCCGACCGCGAGCGCCTTCTCGAGCACGACGACCTGGCGGGCGTCCTTCAGCACGGCGCGGACCTCGTCGAGCGGGAACGGGCGGAAGGAGGAGATGCCCAGGGCGCCGACGGCGACGCCGTCCTCGCGCAGCTCGTCGACCGCCTCCTCGATCGTGCCGAGCACCGAGCCGAGCGCGACGACGATCGTCTCGGCGTCCTCGCAGCGGTAGGGCCGCACGAGCCCGCCGGAGCGCCGGCCGAACGCCGCCTCGAAGTCGGCGGCGATCACGGGGATCCGGTCGAGCGCGAGCATCTGCTTGTAGTGCTGCAGCGCCTTGACCTCCATGAACGCCTCGGGGCCGACCATCGCGCCGATCGTCACCGGGTCGTCGGGGTCGAGCATCTGGCGGGGCTCGAACGGCGGCAGCCACGCGTCCACCTGCTCCTGTGCGGGCATGTCCACCTCCTCATAGGCGTGCGTGAGGATGAAGCCGTCCATGCAGACCATCACCGGGGTCGACAGCTCCTCGGCGAGGCGGAACGCCTGGATGTGCAGGTCGAGCGCCTCCTGGTTGTCCTCCGCGAAGAGCTGGATCCAGCCGCTGTCGCGCATCGCCATCGAGTCCGAGTGGTCGTTCCAGATGTTGATCGGCGCGCCGATCGCGCGGTTGGCGATCGTCATCACGATCGGCAGGCCCAGGCCGGCGGCGTTGTAGACCGCCTCGGCCATGTAGAGGAGGCCCTGGCTCGCGGTCGCCGTGTATGCCCGGGCGCCCGCGGCGGACGCGCCGATCGCGACCGACATCGCGGCGAACTCGGACTCGACGTTGACGAACTCGCACGGCGCGAGCTCGCCGGTCTTCACCAGCTGCGAGAGGCCCTCCACGATGTGGGTCTGGGGGCTGATCGGGTACGCGCAGATGACCTCGGGGCGGCACAGCGCGACGGCCTCGGCGACGGCGCGGGAGCCTTCGAGCTGCCTACGCATGCGCCGGCTCCAGCTCGCGCTGCACCCATGCGAAGGCGTCGCGCGCGGCGGCGACGTTGCCCTCGACGAAGCGCGCCGCGAGCTTCTGCTCGATCGCGAGCACGACCGACTCGAGCGAGATCAGGCCGCTGAGCGCGGCGAACCCGGCGAGCAGCGCGGCGTTCGCGAGCGGCCGGCCGGTGTGCTCGCGGGCGAGGTCGCTCGCGGGGACCGTCATCAGACGCTCGGCGCGGAAGTCCTTGACGAAGTCGTCGAGCCCCAGCTCGGCGAAGCTGCGCGGCGTGTTGATGAGCATGTAGCCGTCCGGCGTGAGGCCCGCGAAGACGTCGACCTGATGGAGCAGCGTCGGGTCCTGGATGATCAGCGCGTCCGGCGCGGAGACCGGCTCGCGCAGGCGGATCGGCCGGTCGTCGATCCGGC
>DAIPYF010000315.1:0-2413 GCA_036782855.1 Solirubrobacteraceae bacterium | reverse complement strand
CGCACGCCCGCGCGCTCTACCTCTACCCGACGAAGGCGCTCGCGCAGGACCAGGCGCGCGCGCTGCACCGGTTCGGGCTCCACAAGGAGATCCGCCCCGCGATCTACGACGGCGACACGCCGCGCGAGGAGCGCACGCAGATCCGCCGGCGGTCGAACCTCATCCTCACGAACCCCGACATGCTCCACGTCGGCGTGCTGCCCCACCACGCGCGCTGGGGCGACCTGTTCGCGAACCTCGCCGTCGTGGTCGTCGACGAGGCGCACGTCTACCGCGGCGTGTTCGGCAGCCACGTCGCGAACGTCCTGCGGCGTCTGCGGCGCGTCGCGCAGGCCTACGGCACGACGCCGCGGATCCTGCTCGCCAGCGCGACGATCGCCAACCCCGTCGAGCTGGCCGAGCGCCTCACGGGCCTGGACGACGTGCAGCTCGTCGACGAGGACGTCTCGCCCGGCGCGCGGCGGCAGATCGCGATGTGGAACCCGCCGATCGAGGACGAGGTGCTGCAGACGCGCCGCAGCGTCCTCGCCGAGGCCGGCGAGCTCGTCGCGCGCCTCGTCCGCGAGGGCTCGCGAACGATCTGCTTCATGAAGTCGCGCAAGGGCGTCGAGCTCGTCGCGCGGATGGCGGCCGACGAGCTGTCGCGCACCGGCCACGGCGAGCTCGCCGGCCGCGTCGCGGCCTACCGCGCCGGCTACACGCCGCAGCAGCGCCGCGAGCTGGAGCAGCGGCTCACGAACGGGGACCTGCTCGCCGTCGTGACGACCGACGCGCTCGAGCTCGGCATCGACATCGGCGCGCTCGACGCCGCGGTCTGCGTGACCTTCCCCGGCACCGTCGCCTCGCTGCGGCAGATGTGGGGGCGCGCCGGGCGCCGCGGGCGCGGGCTCGCCGTCTACATCGCCGGCGAGGACGCGCTCGACCAGTTCTTCTGCCGGCACCCCGACGAGTTCCTCGAGCGGCCCGTCGAGGCGGCGATCCTCCACCACGAGAACGAGCAGATCCACCTGCCGCACCTCGTCTGCGCCGCGCACGAGGGGCCGGTCGACCCGGACACCGACGCGGAGATCCTCGGCCCGCGCGTGCGCGCGCACTGCGAGGCGCTCGCCGCGCAGGGCACGCTGATCGAGCGGCGCGGGCGGTTCACGCTGCGCGCGCCCGAGGACTTCCCCGCCGCGAACGTCTCGCTGCGCTCGGCGTCCCCGTCGAACGTGCAGGTCGTGGACCTCCGCGCGGGCGAGGTGCTCGGCACCGTCGAGCTCGCGCGCGCCTGCTCGACCGTCCACGAGGGCGCCGTCTACCTCCACATGGGCCGCCAGTACGAGGTGCGGGAGCTCGACCTCGACACGCGGCGCGCGCTCGTCGAGCCCTTCACCGGGGACTTCTACACCCAGCCCAAGCGCGAGATCGACACGGAGATCGAGGGCCTGCTCGACCGCCGCGCGTGCTGCGGCGTGACGCTCAGCTTCGGGCGCGTCGTCGTCAGCGAGCAGGTGCTCGCGTTCCAGCGCCGGAAGCTCGGCACGCGCGAGGTGCTCGACCTGCAGGCGCTCGACCTGCCGCGAACGGAGTACTCCACGCAGGCGCTCTGGTACGAACTGGCCGACGGGCCCGCGCTCGACGACGTCCCGCTCCCGGCCCTGCTCGGCGCGCTGCACGCCACCGAGCACGCGCAGATCGCCGTCCTCCCGCTGCTGGCGATGTGCGACCGCTGGGACATCGGCGGCCTCTCCACGAACGCGCACCCGCAGACCGGCGGGCCGACGATCTTCATCTACGACGGGCACCCCGGCGGCGTCGGCATCACCCGCCAGGGATTCCTGCGCTTCGAGGACCTCGTGCGCGACGCGCACGCGCTGATCGGCGAGTGCCCCTGCGAGAGCGGCTGCCCGTCGTGCGTGCAGTCGCCGAAGTGCGGCAACCTCAACGAGCCGCTGCACAAGGCGGCGGCGCTCGAGGTGCTCGGGCAGATGCTGGCTGCGTAGAGCCTCCCGCGCCAGATCCCGTGCACGTGCGCGCAACTCTCGCGCGATCCGTCCGTTCTGCCGATGGTGTCCCAGATGAGTTTCTCCCCCAGAGGCCTCATCGCCTGCATCGCAGGGACCCTCCTCCTCCTCACGCTCACTGCTCCCGTCGCCCAGGCGACGGGAGCGGGCGGCGTGGAGGCGGATCCGGGCTCGGTCTCCAGACCTCCGGCCGGCGGCGCCGAATACGGTTCGGCGTCGCTGCGCCCCGTCGTGCGCGTGCGGGCGCTGCGGTTCACGCGTACCCGCATCGTGCGCGGCTCCGCGCCGCGCCTGGCCGTGCGCATCGTGCGCCCCGGCGCGCGCACCGTGCGCGTCGACGCCACGATCCGCGGGGCCGGCGGCGTGCGCCGCGCGAGCTTCCCGCGCGTGGCCACCGGCCGCACCGT
>DAIPYF010000314.1:0-2416 GCA_036782855.1 Solirubrobacteraceae bacterium | reverse complement strand
GCGTAGCCGATCGACGTGGAGGCGTGGCCGGCGCCCATGATGTCGTGCTCGCTCTCGCCGATCGAGCAGAACGGCGCGAGGCCCTCGTACTGGCGGATCGTCGCGAGCTCGTCGCGGCGGCCGGTCAGGACCTTGTGCGGGTATGCCTGGTGCCCGACGTCCCACAGCAGCTTGTCCTGCGGGCTGTCGAGCAGCGAGTGCACGGCGACCGCGAGCTCGCACGTCCCGAGGTTCGCGCCGAAGTGGCCGCCGATCTCACCGACCGTGTCGATGATGTGCTCGCGGACCTCCTGGGCGACCTCCTGCAGCTCCTCGTCGGAGAGGCCGTGGAGGTCCTGGGGGCGGTCGATGCGGTCGAGGCGGCGGCTCATGGCTGTCAGGGGGGGTCAGCTCTGGCGCGTGGCGATGAAGTCGGTGATGTCCGCGAGTTCCTGCGCCCCGCCGGGCGCGGCGCTCGCCAGTGCCTCCACGGCACTCTGATGTGAGGCTAGCGCCAGATCGCGTGCGCCATCCAGCCCGAACTCGGTGACGTACGTCCGCTTGCCGTGGCGCTCATCGCTCCCCCGGGGCTTGCCGAGGGCCGCGTCGGTGCCGGTGACGTCGAGAATGTCGTCCACGATCTGGAAGAGGACGCCGAGCTCGCGGGCGAACACGCGGAAGCGCTCGATCCCGGCCTCGGCCATGCCCTCGAGAAGGCATACGCACTCCACGGACGCGCCGATGAGCCGCCCGGTCTTCAGCTCGTGCAGGCAGCGCAGGCCCTCGGGCCCGTCCGCGGCGGTGCCGCCGACGTCGATGAACTGCCCTCCGACCATCCCGTTGACGCCCGTGGCCGCCGCCAGCTCGGCCACGGTGCGCAGGATGGCGGCGGGCTCGCCACGCTGCTCGGACAGGACGAGCCGGAAGGCCTCGGCATAGAGACCGTCCCCCGCCAGGATCGCGACGTCCTCACCGAACGCGACATGACACGTCGGCCGGCCGCGCCGCAGGTCGTCGTCGTCCATGGCCGGAAGGTCGTCGTGGATCAGCGAGTACGTGTGGATGAGCTCCAGGGCGGCGGCGAGCGGGAGAACCTCCCCGGCGTCCCGGCCGATCGCCCGGGCGGTCGCCAGGGCGAGCACCGGCCGGATCCGCTTGCCGCCCGCCAGCAGCGAATAGCGCATCGCGTCCTGCAGACCGTCGGTGGCGGGGGCGGCCGAGAAGCGCAGGTCCTCGAGGTAGCCCTCGATGCGCAGGCGCAGGTGGTCGGGGTAGCGCGCCGTGCCGTCCGACGCGTTCCGCGGAACGCTCAAAGAAGCGAGTCCTGCCCCGGGATCGGCTCGCTCGCGGTCGCGCGGGACATCCGCTCGAGCTCGGCGGACGCCTGCCCCGCGAGTGCGGCGCAGTCCTCCACGAGCCCCGCGGCCGCGTCGGTCCCCAGGTCGCCGCTGCGCAGTTGCTGGGCGGCGACCTCCAGGCGCTGGACGAGGTCGTCGAGGGTGCTGGTGTCGAGGTCGGTCATGAGGGCCGTCCATTCTCGCCCATCTCGCGCAGCGCGGCGGCGAGGATGCCGTTGACGAACCCGGGCGCGTCCGCCCCGCAGAATTCCTTGGTCGTCTCGACCGCCTCGTCGATGGCGCCCTCGGGCGGGATCGGCCGGTCGCCGGGGACGGCGTCGGGGTGCAGCATCTCCAGCAGCGCGATGCGCATGATCGCCTTCTCGAGCGGCGCGATGCGCTCGATCCGCCAGCCCTTCGCGTGCCGCGCGATCCAGCCGTCGAGCTCCTCGCTGCGATCCTCCGCGGCGTAGGCGAGCGACCGTGTGAACATCGTGGCGTCGCGCTCGAGGACGTCGCCGAGCTCGCGGCCCGTGACCTCGTGCTGGTAGAGCGCGAAGGCGGCGGCGCGGCGCTGCTCGGTGCGGCGGGACATGCGGGGCGCGACCGATCCGGAGGCAGTCGCCGCGCTAGGCGCGCGACATGTACTCGCCGGTCTCGGTCTGCACCTTGACGCGGTCGCCGATGTTCACGAACAGCGGGACCTGCACGATCGCGCCGGTCTCGAGCGTCGCGGGCTTGCTGCCGCCGCCGGACGCGGTGTCACCGCGCAGGCCCGGTTCCGTCTCGGTGACCTCGAGCTCGACCGATGCCGGGAGCTGCATGCCGCCGGGCTGGTCGTCGATGAACAGCATGTCGACCTCGTCATTGGCCTTCGTCCAGCGCAGCTCGCCGGCGACGGTGTCCTGCGGGATCGCGATCTGCTCGAAGCTCTCGGTGTCCATGAAGTGGGCGTCGGTGCCGTCCGCGTAGAGGAACTGCATCTTGCGCCCCTCGGTGCGCACCGCGCGGAACTTCTCCCCGGCGCGGAACGTCTTGTCGATGACGTTCCCGTCCGACGTGCGGCGCAGCTTCGTGCGGACGAACGCCCCGCCCTTGCC
>DAIPYF010000313.1:0-2446 GCA_036782855.1 Solirubrobacteraceae bacterium | reverse complement strand
GCGATCGGCAGGTCGTCGCGCTCGAGCCACGTCGTGCTCGGCAGGATGTAGTCGGCGTGCCGGTTGGTCTCGTTGACGTAGATGTCGAGCGAGACGTACAGGTCGAGGCCCTCGAGCGCCTGCTCGAGCGCGGGCCCGTCGGGGCAGGAGAGCACGGGGTTGCCGGCGCTCGTGAAGAACGCGCGGATCTGACCGTCGCCCGGAGTCGTCATCTCCTCCGCCAGCAGCGAGGCGGGGAGCGCGCCGAGCACGTCGGGGAAGCCCCCGAGGCGCGAGCGGACCTTGCCGTACGTGTCCAGCCCGGCCTGCTGCGCGACCTCGTCGAGTGCGATCGCCGGAAGCCCGAACACCCCGCCGCCGGCGCGATCGAGGTTCCCGGTCGCGAGCATGAGCGTGTCGAGCAGGAACGAGACGAGGGTGCCGAAGCGCCCCAGGCACGACCCCGTGCGCCCGTACACCGCGGCGCGGTCCGCGCCGGCGAGGTCGCGTGCGAGCCTGCGCAGCTCGTCCGCCGGGACCCCGGTGCGGGCGGCCGTCTCCTCCGGTGGGAACCCGAGCGCCAGCTCGCGCACGCGCGCCCACCCCGTCGTCTCGCGCGCGAGCGACGCCTCGTCGGCCAGGTGCTCCTCGACGAGGACGCACAGCATCGACAGGAGCATCCAGGCGTCGGTGTCCGGGCGCACGGGCACGTGCTCGAAGTGGCGCGCGGTCTCGCTGCGACGCGGGTCCACGACGACGACCCGGCCGCCGCGCTCGACGATCCCGTGGAGCTGCTCCTTGATCTTCGGCGCCGTCAGCACGCTGCCGTGCGAGACGAACGGGTTCGCGCCGACCATCAGCAGGAACGACGTGCGATGCAGGTCGGGGATCGGGACGAGCGCCGGAGAGCCGTAGAGCAGCGCGCTCGCGGCGAACCGGTTCGCGACGTCCTGCGAGGACGCCGTGTAGTAGTGCGGGGAGCCGAGACCCTCCATGAACCCCTTGACCCAGAGGGCGTGCGAGTAGCTGAAGGCGCCCGGATTGCCGAAGTACCAGCCGACCGAGTTCGGGCCGGTCGCGGCGATCGTCCGGCGCAGGCGCGCGCCGATGTCGGCGATCGCGGCCTCCCAGGAGACCTGCTCGAACTCGCCGGTCGCGCGGTCGCGCCGCAGCGGGTGGATGACGCGATCGGGGTCGTTCTGCACGTCGGTCATCGCGATGCCCTTGGGGCATGCCTCGCCCTGGCTCAGCGGATGGTCGCGATCCGGGCGCAGCTTCGTGACCACCCCGTCGTCGATGGTCGCCACCATGCCGCAGTGGGCCTCGCAGATGCGGCAGAACGTGACCTTCGTCTCGACGGCCATGGGGCGGCCTCCTGTGTGTCGCAGAATTGGCGGGAACCGCGAAGGGGACGCCCGCGTCACCGTTCAGACGTCACCGTATCGCGGCGCGACGCCCCGGTCCACATCAGCCGGGAGACGGCCCTCCTCGGCGAGTTTGTCCAGGTGCGCCGCGAGCGTGACCGCGGCGGCGGCCCGCAGGACCGACGGCACGTCGGACCAGACCCGGTCGAGCAGATCGTCGGCGCTGCGCAGCCCGTCGTCGAGCGCCTCGACGAGACGCCGCTCGCGGTCGAGGCGATGGTCGCGGTACTCGGCGAGCTTGGCGCGCGGCTCGCTGACGAGCGGGCCGTGGCCGGGGCAGATGACGTCGAGGTCGAGCGCCAGCAGCCGATCCAGCGCCGCGAGGTACCCGCGCAGCGCGCCCGGGTCCGGGGCGACGTAGACGCTGCCGTGCCCGAGCACCGCGTCGCCGGTGAACAGCACGCGACCGGCGAGGAACGCCAGGTGGTCCGGTGCGTGGCCGGGCGTGGCGATCGCCACCAGCGGCCCGAACGCGTCTCCGTCGGCGAGCGGCACGCTCGCCCCCTTCCAGGCCGCTGCCGCGACGGGCACGTCGCCGACGCGCGCGAGCAGCCCGGCGACCCCGTCGGTGTGGTCGGCATGGCCATGGGTGAGCGCGATGCCCGCGGCGCCGCCGCGGGCCGCGGCATCGGCCGCGAGGCGGTCGAGATGGCCCTCCAGCGCCGGGCCCGGGTCCACCACCCAGCAGGGATCACGGCCCAGCAGCCAGGAGTTCGTGCCCTCGAGCGTGAACGGCCCGGGATTGTCGGCGCGCACAAGCGCGATGTCGGCGGTGGCGAGCGGGTCCATGGAAGGCGCACGAGGCTACCCGGCCCGACGCCCTGTCACGCCGCGGGCGCCGGGAGGCGTGGCAGGATGCGTTCACTCGTGTCCGCCGAACCCGATCGCCTGAGCGCGCTCGACGCAGCATTCCTCGATCTTGAGACCGAGCGGGCGCCGCTGCACGTCGGCTGGACGATGCGCTTCGCGGGAACGGCGCCGAGCCTCGCCGCGCTGCGCCGCCACATCGACGGGCGGCTGCACACCCTCCCGCGCTTCCGGCG
>DAIPYF010000312.1:0-2460 GCA_036782855.1 Solirubrobacteraceae bacterium | reverse complement strand
GTCGACACGAACTGCGACCCGGACGGCATCGACTTCGTCATCCCCGGCAACGACGACGCCATGCGCGCATGCAAGGTGATCGCCGACGGCATCGCCAACACGGTCGCCCACGCACGCGTCGGCTTCCTCGCCGAGGAGGAGAAGGCCCGCGCCGAGGCCGACGAGAAGGCACGCCTCGAGGCCGAGGAGCGTCAGCGCAAGGAGGCCGAGGAGCGCGAGCGCAAGGAGGCCGAGGCCGCCGCGGCGGCGCGTGCGGCCGCCGCCGAGGCCGCCGCCCCTGCCGCCGAGGCCGCACCGGCCGAGGCCGCCCCCGCTCCTGCGGCTCCGGCACCCCCGGCGCCCGCCGCCCCGGAGCCCGCCGCCGAGACGCCCGCAGCAACCCCCGAGACCGAGACGGCGCCCGCACCGGAGGCGTCGCAGGAGGACAAGCCCGCATGACCACGATCAGCGCATCCGACGTCGCCGCCCTGCGCAAGCAGACCGGGGCGGGGATGATGGACTGCAAGAAGGCCCTCGAGGAGACCGGGGGCGACATGGAGAAGGCCGTCGAGGCGCTCCGCGTCAAGATGGGCAACAAGATCGGGAAGCTCGCCGACCGTGAGGCCGGCGAGGGCACGATCCAGAGCTACATCCACGCCAACGGCAAGGTCGGCGTGCTCGTCGAGGTCGACTGCAACACCGACTTCGTCGCCAAGAACGACGACTTCATCGCGTTCGCCCGCGAGATCGCGATGCACATCGCCGCGAGCCCGCAGACGACGGTCGTCTCGCCGGAGGACGTCTCCGACGAGGACAAGGCCGCCGAGGTCCGGGTCTTCGAGCAGCAGGCCGCCGACAAGCCGGAGAACGTCCGGCCGAAGATCGTCGAGGGCATGCTGAACAAGTGGCTCGGCGAGATCGCGCTGCTGAACCAGGCGCACGTCAACGCGGACAAGTACGACGGCAAGACGATCGAGCAGCTCCGGGCGGACCTGTCGGCGAAGACGGGCGAGAACGTCGTCATTCGCCGGTTCGTGCGGTTCGCGGTCGGCGAGTAGGGCTCCGTCGCCGGTTGGCGCCTGCCTCCGGGCGGGCGTGGTCGGCGGCCGCCCGTCGTCGCCGTGTCCGGGGCGTCATCCGGCCCTCCCGGCCGGATGACGGAATTCGCCGGCCCACGGCGCGCCGGCGACCTGCGGCAGCCGCGAACGTCCCTCGCCGTCCGTCCAGGGGAGCAGTGCGGGACGTTCGTGAGGCACGGACGCGCACACGCCGACCACGAACGTCCCCGCGCGACCGACCCAACCCTCGCTAGGGTCATCCGAGTGCCCGAACCAGCCTTCCGCCGCGTCCTGCTGAAGCTCTCCGGGGAGTCGCTCATGGGCGCCTTGGAGTACGGCACGGACCCGGAGCGCCTGAAGGCCGTCGCGCAGCAGATCCGCGTGATCCACGACCGCGGGGTCGAGGTCGCGATCGTCGTGGGGGCGGGCAACATCTACCGGGGCGTCAACGGCGCGGCGGCCGGCATGGACCGCGCGAGCGGCGACTACATGGGCATGCTCGCGACGCTCCTCAACGCCCTGCCGTTGCAGGATGCGCTCGAGAAGCTCGGCGTGCACGTGCGGGTGCAGTCCGCGATCACCGTCGCCGAGGTCGCCGAGCCGTACATCCGCCGCCGCGCGATGCGCCACCTGGAAAAGGGGCGGATCGTCATCTTCGCCGCCGGCACGGGCAACCCGTTCTTCACGACGGACACCGCGGCGGCGCTGCGCGCCACGGAGATCCACGCCGAGGCCATCCTGATGGCCAAGAACGGGGTGGACGGCGTGTACACCGCGGACCCGCGCGAGGACCCCGAGGCGCAGCTCCTTCCGCAACTCACCCACATGGACGCGGTGCAGCGCGGGCTGCGCGTGATGGACACCACGGCCCTGACCCTCTGTATGGAGAACGACATCCCGATCTACGTGTTCAACATGGACGACGAGCGCAACATCGACCGGATAGTGTGCGGCGACCGGGTGGGAACCCTGGTGACCAGCTCATGAGCGAGATCATCGACGAGCTCCTCGCGGACGCGGGCGAGCGCATGCACAAGTCCGTCGAGTCGACGAACCACGAGTTCGCATCGGTGCGGACGGGGCGGGCGAGCCCGTCGCTGCTCGACCGCATCGTGGTCGACTACTACGGCGTCGCCACGCCGCTGAACCAGCTCGCGACGCTCTCCGCGCCCGAGGCGACGCTGCTGTCGGTCCAGCCGTACGACCAGTCCTCGATCAAGGCGATCGAGAAGGCGATCATGGAGTCCGACCTGGGCCTGACGCCCAACAACGACGGCAAGCTCATCCGCCTCCAGATCCCGGCGCTCAACGAGGAGCGCCGCAAGGAACTGGTGAAGGTCGTCCGGCACATCGCCGAGGAGGGCCGCATCGCGATCCGCAACGTGCGGCGCGACATCATGCACGACCTGCGCGAGCTCAAGGA
>DAIPYF010000311.1:0-2461 GCA_036782855.1 Solirubrobacteraceae bacterium | reverse complement strand
CGCGTGTTCGAATACCACGGCGCCGAGCACAAGACGATCTCCTGCTACGAGGCCGGCCTCGAGCTGACCCCGGAGAACGCGACGCGGTTCTCCCGCCTGCACCCCCGCTGCGGCACGAGCTTCCTGCTGATCGTCATGGTCGTCGCGATCTTCGTCTTCTCGCCGCTCGGCCTGCTGCCCTGGTGGGCGCTCGTCGTCAGTCGCATCGTCGGCGTGCCGCTGATCGCCGGCATCTCGTTCGAGATCATCAAGCTCGCCGGCAAGCACCGCAGCAAGCGCTGGGTGCAGATCCTCATGTGGCCGGGGCTCAAGCTCCAGCTCCTCACCACCCGCGAGCCCGACGCCACCCAGCTCGCCGTCGCGATCGCCGCGATGGAAGCCGTGCTCGAGCGTGAGACGCCGGGCGAGCTCACGGATGCCGACCTCGTCGGCGTCGAAATCGCCGCTTAGTGGTTCGCGGATCTCGCGGCGCCTGAGCCCGCCCGCCTTCGCGGGGCTGTACCTCTCGGTACAGCACCCGCTTGCCGTTCGGTCTCAGGCATCCGCGATCTTCCGCTCTTGGGCGCTGCCGGTGGTGAGGAGGTCCTTGAGCGTGATGCCCTGGGTCGGTAGGTGGATCCAGCCCTCGCGGTCGGCGAGGTCGCGCTCGCTCTCGCCGGGCCGCTCGGTCAGCCCGAGGGCGGCGGCGCGGGCGGCGATGGCGCACAGCAGGGCGTCGAGCGCGTCGTCGCGCTCCTCGCAGGCCGCGCGGTGGTCGGCGCCGAGCGCGAGCCCCTGCAAGGCGAGCGCGTCGAGCAGTTCGCGACGGCGCGCCCGAGCGGCCTCCGCCGGGCCCTTGTACGACGGCGCGCGCCCCTTCGGCATGCCGAGGAGCGTCCGCAGCACGGCGTCGGGATAGGTCTCGCACGCGAGCCCGTCGCCGGCGCGGCCGACCGGCTCGCCGAGGTGCCTGCCCCACCAGGCGAGCAGCCCCGCGCAGCGCATCGCGGGGTAGGCGATCCGGTCGGTGCTCACCGAGAGCGGGAGCTTCCCCGTCCGCAGCCAGACTCGCCGGTCGGTCTCGCGGCGCACGAGCCCGGCACGGTCGGCCCCTAGCGGGAGCGGCCAGTCCGCCGGCTCGCGCGCGCCGACCGCCGCCACGAACGGCGCCGGCCAGCCGAACGGCGCGTCCACGCCGACCTTGTCCGCCGCGGGCAGGCCGCGCCCGCCGACCGCGGCCCCGGTGAGCCAGGCGTCGTCGAACGCCGCGTCGCCGGCCGCGCCGACGGCGAGCAGGACGATCGCGGCCGTCCCGCCCTCCCAGCGCACGGCGCACACGCCCGTGTCGCGGGCCTGCGAGGCCAGGTCGATCCCGAGCGTCAGCACCGGGCCATCGAACCACACGCCGCGCGCCGGATACGCTCATCACACGCATGATCGAGTCCCTGGTCGACCAGATCGAAGCCCGCTTCGCCGACGTGTCGGCGCAGATCGTGGACCCCACCGTCATCGGGGACCGCAACCGCTACGCGGAGGCCGGGCGCGAGTACCGCCGCCTGGAGCCGGCCGCGAAGCTCGCCGAGGAGTGGCGCCGGGCGACCGACGACGCTGCGGGTGCCCAGGAGATGCTCGACGAGGGCGAGGACGATCCCGAGGTCCGCGAGATGCTCACGGTCGCTCGCGCACGGATCGACGAGCTCGAGGAGGAGATCCGCCTGGCGATGGTCGAGACGGACCCCAACGACGACAAGAACGTCATCGTCGAGATCCAGGGCGGGGCCGGCGGCGAGGAGGCCGGGCTGTGGGCCGGCGACGTCTACCGGATGCTCACCAAGTACGCCGAGCAGACGGGCTTCAGCCCCGAGGCGCTCGAGGCCTCCGACGGCAAGTACACGTTCGCGATCAAGGGCGACGGCGCCTACTCGGTCTTCAAGTACGAGGGCGGGACCCATCGCGTACAGCGCGTCCCCGTGACCGAGTCCCAGGGCCGCATCCACACGAGCACGTGCACGGTCGCGGTGCTGCCCGAGGCCGAGGACGTCGACATCCACATCGACCAGAACGACCTGCAGATCGACGTCTACCGCTCGTCGGGCCCGGGGGGCCAGTCCGTCAACACGACCGACTCGGCCGTGCGCATCACCCACAGGCCGACGGGCGTCGTCGTGGCGATGCAGGACGAGAAGAGCCAGCTGCAGAACCGCGAGAAGGCGCTGCGCGTGCTCCGCGCGCGTCTGTACGAGCGCGCGCTCGCCGAACAGCAGGCCGAGCTCGCCGCCGACCGCCGCTCGCAGGTCGGCACCGGCGACCGCGCCGAGAAGATCCGCACGTACAACTTCCCGGAGCGGCGCGTGACCGACCACCGCGTGAAGCTCACGGTCCACGACCTCGACGGCGTGCTGGAGGGCGACCTCGGCGCGTTCACCGCGGCGCTCGAGGCCGACGAGAAGCGCCGCCGGCTCGAGGCGCAGGCGCAGCAGGC
>DAIPYF010000310.1:0-2489 GCA_036782855.1 Solirubrobacteraceae bacterium | reverse complement strand
GCTGCCGCCGCCGTTCGTGGTGGCCTCGTGACTGAATCAGGTCGGCTTTGCCGACCTGTCCTGCCAGGGGGCCGTACCTACTCGTCGCGGGCGACGATGTGTGCGAGCGGGACGGCCTCGCCCTCGCGCGTGTCGGGGTAGACGACGTACGCCACGGGGGCGCCGCCGAACCACACGGCGGTCTCGGCCTCACCGACGTAGATGCCGGCGCGCTGGCTGCCGTCGGCGCGCTCGACCCACACCTTCTGTCCCTCGTGGAAGAAGCCCATGCCGGCATCGTGACCGATCCGGGGAGTGGGCGCGGCGCGGCCCGGCACTACCATCCGCGCCTCGGCGATGAGCGACGACGCGCGCACCAGCGATCCACCGACCCGTGACCGCAGGCGCCGGCGCCTGGGGCTGGCGTCGATCGCCGTGCTCGGCCTCAGCTGGGCGCTCATCATGCAGTCGCTCGGGTGGGCGCAGACCTCGTACTTCGCCTTCGTCAAGGCGCTGAACGACGGCACCGCCCAGATCGACGACTACCACTGGGAGACCCGCGACAAGTCGTGGACGAACGGCCACTTCTTCTCGGTCAAGGCGCCCGGCCTCCCGGTTCTGCTGGTGCCGCCGTACGCGGTGCTGAAGGCGGTCGGCGCCGACGACCTCGCCCGCGACGCCGCGCGGACCGCGCGCGAGGGCGGGGCACGGCAGTGGACCTATCGCGGGCTGAACATCCACGCCTACGGGTACGACGCGGAGCGGGCGGTGCGCGTCAAGGCGCTGCTCGCCGACCAGGCGCCGATGATCTGGGCGCTCGGGCTGCTCGGCACGGTGCTGCCGACGCTCCTCTTGCTGCTGCTGATCCGCTGGCTGGCGGATCGCTGGCGACCCGGGCTGGGCACGGCGACCGCGCTGTCGGTGGGCACCGGCACGATCGTCATGACCTTTGCGGTCAACCTGTTCGCGCACATGCTCGCCGCGTTCATGGCGTTCGCGGTCTTCGCGCTGCTGTGGCGGGAACGGCAGTCCGCGCCGCGCCTGCCGGTGCTGCTCGGCGCGGGCCTGCTGTCGGGGCTGGTCGTCGTCGTCGAGTACCCGCTCGCACTCGCGGGGGCGATCCTCGGCGTGTACGGGATGCTCCACCCGCAGGCGCTCGGCCGTGGCCTCGTCCCGCTCGCGAGCCGTGGCGCCGTCTACGCGGCGGGCGTCATCGCCGGCGTCCTCCCGGCACTCGCCTACAACCAGTGGGCGTTCGGCTCGATCGGGACGATGTCGTACGACAACGCCGTCGATCGGCAGGGTTTCACCGGCCACGACACGCTCGGGCTGAACTCCGGCGGCTTCTTCGGGATCACGATGCCGGACGCGCGGGTCGCGCTCGAGCTGCTGATCAGCCCGCGCGGGCTGTTCGCGCTGACGCCCGTCGTGCTGATGGGCGTGGTCGGGGTCGTGCTGCTGCACCGCCGCGGCATGAAGGCCGAGGCGCGCACGATCGCGGCCATCGCGCTCGCGTTCTTCATCTACGACACGGGCTACTGGCTGCCGTTCGGCGGCGGCTCGCCCGGGCCGCGCTTCCTCATCCCGGTGCTGCCGTTCATCGGTGTCGCGCTCGTCGAGGCGTGGAGGCGCTTCCCGTCGACGACGCTGGTGACGACCGTCTGCGGAGCGGTCGTCATGACGGTCGCGACGCTGACCTACCCGCTGATCGGCACCGGCAGCATGTGGCAGTGGTGGGACCGCGTCGAGGGCGCCGTCTTCCAGCACACGATCCCGACCGTGTTCGGCGCCGGGGACGGCTGGCTCGCGCTTGCGCCGGTGCTGATCGGGCTGCTGGCCGTCGCGTGGCTCGGCGCGCGTGCCACGGGAGCGCTGCCCGTGAGCCGGGACCTGCGGCTCGGCGTCTCCACGCTGGCGGGCTGGGTCGTCCTGGCGCTCGTCATCGCGCCCGCGTTCGGGGAGCGCAAGATCGTCGGGGTCGGCAAGACGGCGAAGGGCGACGTGGAGCACACCGGCCTGCCCTGGCAGATCGTCCTCCTCGCCGCGGCCTGTGCCGCGATCGCCCTCGCGCTGGCCTGGCGCGCGGAGCGCCGCTCCGCGGGCGCGTCACCCGCCGAGGCGGTAGACGAGCAGGGGGCCGCGGCGCTCGCGCTCCAACCCCAGCTCCGCGGCTGAGGGCGCGGGTGGGCACGGCGTGGCCGGCCGCTGCGCCGGCCGGTCGGTGTGCACGACGACGGTCCGCACGCCGATCTCCCGCAGCCGCGTCACGGACCCGCGGTCCGGGAAGCAGGCGGTCGCCTTCAGGACGTCCTGGAAGAACGACGGCTCGAAGCTCGTGCGGCCGTTGAGCATCCGCGGGAAGCCGTCCGTGGACCACAGCAGGTACCGACGGTTGTCCTCCGGGGCGGCGGGCAGCTGCAGCAGCGGGGCCGGCAGCCCGGCGAGGCCCGCGGGCGCCTTCGGCACGGTCGGGTGCGGGTAGCCGGCGAGCGCCTCGCCGCCGCGGTCGA
>DAIPYF010000309.1:0-2495 GCA_036782855.1 Solirubrobacteraceae bacterium | reverse complement strand
AGGAGAAGATGGACGTCGTCGCGCGCATGCACGGCGGCGGTGTCTCCGCGCAGTCCGGCGCGCTGCGCCACGGCATCTCCAAGGCGCTGCTCGAGGCCGACCCGAACCTTCGCGGTGAGCTCAAGCGCCGCGGCTTCCTCACGCGTGACGCACGCGCGAAGGAGCGCAAGAAGGCCGGCCTCAAGAAGGCCCGCAAGCGGCCGCAGTTCAGCAAGCGCTAGCCGCGGCCCGTCCGCATCGGCCGGCGTTCATCGATGGCTCGTGAGCTCTTCGGCACCGACGGCGTGCGCGGCGTCGCCGGCGAGAAGCTGACGGCCGACCTCGCACTGCGCCTCGGTCGCGCCGCGGCCGAGGAGACCGGGGTGGAACGCCCGCGCGTTCTGCTGATCCGCGACACGCGTGAGTCGGGGGAGATGCTGGAGGCCGGGCTGGCAGCCGGAGTGACCGCTGCCGGCGGGGACGTCTTCCTCGGCGGCGTCCTGCCCACGCCGGCGGCCCCGCTGCTGCTCGGCCAGTACGGCTTCGACCTCGCGGCGGTCGTCTCGGCCTCGCACAACCCGTACGCCGACAACGGCATCAAGTTCTTCGCGGGCGACGGCTTCAAGCTGTCCGACGACCACGAGGACGCCATCGAGGAGCGCCTGCGGGCACCCGCGGCCCCCTGCACGACGATCGGCCGCGTCCGGGCGCTGCACGGCACGCAGGAGGACTACCTGCGCGCGCTCGAGGTGCGCTTCGACGGGCTGGACCTCGACGGCCTCGACGTGCTCCTGGACTGCGCCCACGGCGCCACGTACCGCGTTGCGCCGGAGATCTTCCGCCGTCTCGGCGCGACGGTCACGACGATCGGCACCGAGCCGGACGGCCGCAACATCAACGACGGGGTCGGCTCGACGCACATCGCGGCCCTCGCCGCCGAGGTCGCCGCGGGCGGCCACGCGATCGGCTTCGCGTTCGACGGAGACGGCGACCGCGTCCTGGCGGCCGACCGCGCGGGCGTCGTCGTCGACGGCGACGAGCTGATCGCGCTCGCGGTGCTGCACCTGCGCGCCCAGGATCGCCTCGGCGGGGGCGTCGCGGTGACGGTGATGACGAACTACGGCTTCCACTCGGCGATGCGCGCGGCCGGCATCGAGGTCGCCACGACGTCCGTCGGGGACCGCTACGTCCTCGAGGCGCTGCGCGAGCGCGGCTGGGCGCTCGGCGGCGAGCAGTCCGGTCACATCATCGACATGGGCTTCGTGCCGTCCGGCGACGGCATCGCGAGCGCGCTGCTGACGCTCGAGGCGCTCGCGGGCGGCGACCTCGCCGACCGGCACGCGATGGAGAAGCTCCCGCAGACGCTGGTGAACTGCCGCGTCCCCGACAAGGACGTCGCGATGGCCGCCGTGGCCGACGCGGCGGACGGCGAGAACGCCGGGCTCGACGGCCGCGGCCGGGTGCTCGTGCGCCCCAGTGGCACCGAGCAGCTCGTCCGCGTCATGGTCGAGGCGCCCACCGCCGAGGAGTGCGAGGCCGTCTGCGGGCGCCTCGTCGCCCTCGTCGAGTCCGCCTCCTGACCGGCGCCTCGGACCGCTCGCCGCACGGCGCACCGAAGGTCGTCCAATCCTGACGGCGCCGCGCACTACCCTCACATCCATGTGCGGCATCGTCGGTTACGTCGGTCGGCGCCCGGCGCAGGAGCTCCTCCTGCGGGGCCTGACGAAGCTCGAGTACCGCGGGTACGACTCCGCGGGGCTCTCGGTGATGGCCGGCGGCGCCATCGAGTCGGTGCGCGCCGTCGGGAACCTCGACCACCTGCGGGAGGCGATGGCCGCCCAGCGCGACGGCGACGGGTCGGTCGCGACGATCGCCCGGGAGGCCACGATCGGCATCGGCCACACCCGGTGGGCCACACACGGGCGCGTGAACGAGGAGAACGCGCACCCGCACTTCGACACGGACGACCGCGTCCACGTGGTCGTCAACGGGATCGTCGAGAACTACCTCGCGCTGCGCGAGCGGCTGAAGGCCGAGGGCGCCGTCTTCACCAGCGAGACGGACGCCGAGGTGATCGCCCACCTCATCGCCTCGCACCTGAACGGCGGGAACGACCTCGCGACGGCCGTGCGCGGCGCCTACGCCGAGCTCGAGGGCCACTACGCGTTCGTCGCGATGAGCCTCGACACGCCGGAGCTGCTGGTCGGGGCGCGCAAGGAGTGCCCGCTGATCGCCGCGATCGGCGACGGTGAGGGCTTCCTGGCCTCCGCGGTCCCCGCCTTCCTCACCGAGACGCGCCGCGTCATGTACGTCGAGAACGGCGAGATCGTCGTCGTCGAGCCCGGCGCCGCGACGATCCTCACGCCCGCCGGCGAGATCGTCGAGCGTCAGGTCTCGGTGGTGGACTGGGACGAGGAGACCGCCGAGAAGGGCGGCTACGAGACGTTCATGCTCAAGGAGATCCACGAGCAGGCGGACGCGATCGCCGAGACGATCGCCGACCGCACCGTCCGCGA
>DAIPYF010000308.1:0-2525 GCA_036782855.1 Solirubrobacteraceae bacterium | reverse complement strand
CCCGCCGTGACGGGGAGACCCTCGTCGTCGCGGGGCTGGACGCGGCGCGGCTCCCCTCGCCGCCCGAGGGCGTCGAGGTCGCGGGACGACTGGACCGCGACGCCTACCGGGCGCTGCTGCGCCGCGCGCGCCTGTTCGTGACCGCGCCGCGCCGCGAGGATCACGGGCTCGCCCAGCTCGAGGCGCTCGCGGACGGGTGCGTCCTGGTGACGACGCCCGCGCCGGGGCCGTACGCCGCGCTCCCGATCGCCCGCGAACTCGATGCGCGCCTGGTCACCGAGGAGCTCGCGCCCGCGATCCGCGCCGCGCTCGACGACCCGGCGCCGCGGTACCACGATCGCGCGCTGCCGCTGCTCCAGCCGCTCACGCGGGCGGCGGTCGACCGCGTCGTCGCGCTGGACCTGCTGCCGCGGCTGCTGCGCTAGACGCCGAGCACGGCGCCGGCGTACGCGCGCGCCGCCCGGCGCGCCTCCCGCAGCGCGACCTCGTCCCCGGCGGGGTCCTCGCTGAAGGCGTGCCGCAGCAGCCCGTCGATCAGGGCCACGAGGGTGCGCCACTGGGCGGGCGTGCCGCGACGGCTGCCGGCCTGCTCACGCAGCAGCGCGCCGAGGCGGGGGGCCAGCGTGGCGTCGGTCTCCCGCTCGAACCGCCGGGTCGCCGAGTCGAGCGTGCCGGAGAGCCAGAGGCTGCGGATCGCCGGGTGCTCGCGGATCATCGCCGCATAGGCGTCCACGACCCGCCCGACCGTGTCCGCCCAGTCGTCGCGGCCCGCAGTCAGCGCGCCGTCGAGCACCCCGGGGACCTCGGCGAGGAAGCGCACCGCCAGCGCCTGGAGCACCGCGTCCTTGTCGTCGAAGAACTGGTAGAGCGTCCCGGTCGGGACGCCGGCGACGGCCGCCAGATCGCGGACGGTGACGTCCTCCGGGTCGCGATCGCGCAGCAACTCGGCGGCGGCGTCGAGGAGCGCCTCGACGCGCCGCGCGCTGCGGGCCTGCGCCGGCCGGTGCTTGAGCAGGTGGTCGTACGGGGCGGGGCCGCTCACCCGACGTCCGCCGCCGCCTTCTGCGCGACGTGCACGCCGAGGGCGATGAACAGGAGCGCGCCGACCGGGCCGAGGACGATGGCGCGCGTCGACATGTTGCCACGGCGGGCCTCGTCGAAGCCCGCGATCGAGTCGACGGCGTCCACCGCCGCCCCGAGGGCCGCGACGGGTGCCACGGCCGCCGGTGGAGCGGCGAGCAGCGCGGCCGCGAGGGCCAGCTCACGCGCGCCGAACAGGCGGCCGACGAAGCGGTCGGCGTGCTCGGGGTCGATGCCGAACACGCGCATGGTGAGGTCCGGGGCGACCCAGCTGCCGACGCCGATGGAGGCGCGCGTGGCGCCGAGGAAGATGCGAGCGGGTGTCATGAAGCGGAACGTACACCACGTTCATGTTCAGGGCAAGCGGGCCTCCTACCCGCGGACCCGGAGCTTCCCCGGGTCGTACGCGCAGTCGTGCGCGACCGTCGCCCGGACGGTGCCCTCGCCGACCGCGACGTCCACCTCACCGCCGTCGGACGCCGCGTCCCGGCGCACCCGCGCGAGCCCGACCCGCCCGAACCGCGGACTCTCGACCGGGCTCGTCAGACAGCCGACGACCGCACCGCCCGCCAGGACGTCCGCCCCCAGCTCCGGCAGCTCGTCCCCGTCCAGGGTCAGCGTGACGAACCGGTTCGGCGGCGCCGCCGCGATCGCGCGCAGCGCCTCGCGCCCCGCGAAGTCCGCCTCGAGCTTCACCAGCCGGTCGAGGCCCACGTCGTACGGCGTCTGCTCGCCCGGCAGGTAGTCCTGCTCGTGGATGATCAGCCCCGCCTCCACGCGCGCGATCTCGACGGCCTCGAACCCGATCGGCCGCACGCCCGCCGCGCCGAGCGCCGTCCACAGCGCCGGGGCGTCGTCCCGCGCCGTGATCAGCTCGAAGCCCAGCTCGCCCGAGAATCCCGTGTGCAGCACGTGCGCGCGGATGCCGGCGACCTCCACCGGCTCCGGGGCGAAGCGGAAGTAGGGCAGCGCCGCCAGGTCGAGGTCGGTGAGTCCCTGCAGCACCTCCCGCGAGCGCGGCCCCTGCACCGAGATGAGCGGCATCTCGTGCAGCCGGTTCTCGACCGTCACGTCCATGCCGGGCGTGAGCTCCGTGAGATGGTCGGCGAACGTCGTCCCGTTCGTCATCACCCACAGGTGGTCGCCCTCGTGGCGGAAGACGGTGCCGTCGTCCACGAGCGCGCCCGCCGCGTCGACGATCGCCCCGTAACGGACCTGTCCCGGCTCGAGCGCACCGATCGCGTTCGTGAAGACGCGCTGGACGGCGGCGATCGCGTCGGGGCCGCGCACGTCCCATTTGACCAGGCCGTACACGTCCCACATCACGACGTCCGACCGCAGCGCCTCGTACTCGCCGAGGGCGTCGCCGAGGTTCAGCGTCCAGACCCAGCCGTCGTAGTCCTCGAAGACCGCACCCTGTTCGGCCTGCACGTCGTACAGGACGG
>DAIPYF010000307.1:0-2530 GCA_036782855.1 Solirubrobacteraceae bacterium | reverse complement strand
GCGAGCTGGAGGAGACGCTCGCGCAGACGAAGCACGGGGACTGAGGAGGCGCCGCTCGGCGCCCGTCGAACGAGTACCATGGCGGCGCCCAGCCCGGTCCTCCGGGCTGGCGCGCTTCGATCCGGGGTAGCTCAATGGCAGAGCATTCGACTGTTAATCGAAGGGTTGTGGGTTCGAGTCCCACCCCCGGAGTCAGGGCCGGCAGGCGCCGAGCGTCTCCACCAGCTCCGCGGCCCGCCCCGCCGGGTCGCTGACCGCCATCCAGTCCGCCAGCCCGCGCGCCGACGCGCGGATCTCGGGATCGCCGAGCGCCCGTTCCACCGCGAGGCGCACGGAGCGCGGCCCGACGAATCGCCGCGGGATCCGCACGCCGACGCCGGCCCAGTCGGCGCGCGCGGCGTTCTCGTTCTGGTCGCCGCCCTCGGGCACCACGACGACGGCGCTCCCCGACGCGAGCGCCCGCACGAGCGTCCCGTGCCCGCCGTGTGTGACCACGACGTCGCAGCGCGGCATCGTCCTGGCGTAGCTCACCCACTCGACGAGCCGGGTGTTCGCGCCGACGCGCCACGGGCCGTCCGCCGGGTCCAGCGGACGCCGGTTCCATGTCGCGAGCACGCGGACGCGGGGCAGGTCGCCGAGGCCCGCCAGCGCGGCGCGCAGCAGGGTGTGCCGGGCGTCCTGCGCCGTGGAGGGCGCCACCAGCACGAGCGGCCCGTCGCCCGGCGGCAGCTCGACCTCGCCGAACGCCGGCTCCCAGAGCAGCGGCCCGACGACATGGGTGTTCGGCTCGGGCGCGGCGCGGGGGTACTCGAGCTGGGGGAACGTCGCCACGAGCGCGAGGCGGTCGGAGATCCCGCCGTGCAGACGGCCCGACGGGGGCAGGCCGAGACGCCGGCGCGTCTCGTCCAGTTCGCGGCGGCCGAGCTGCAGCCCGCGGTCGATCAGCGGGTCGAACGCCGACCACGCCGCGCGGCCCAGCGCGGTCCGGGGCAGGCGCGCGCCGAGCGAGTACGGCGCGAACCCCGCGCCCGGCCGCGGATCGACGTGGGGGATGAGCGTCGCGACCGGGACGCCCGCGAGCTCGCCGGCGAGCGCCGGCGCCAGTGTCAGGATGTCCGCGACGAGCACCTCCGGGTCGGCGGAGCGCACGAGCTCGAGTGTCTCGCCCGTCGCCCGCGCCACCGCCTCGTAGGGCTTCAGCGGCCGCTCCTGCGTGGGGAACACGTGGTACTCGGGCGCGGCGGCGAATCGCACGCCCTCGGCCTCCACGTCCGCCCGCCAGCGCTCGGCCGTCTGCAGCGTCACCTCGTGCCCGCGGGCGCGCAGCCCGCGGGCGAGGGCGATCATCGGGAATGCGTGCCCGGCGTCGCCGAAGGCGCCGAGGAGGACCCGCACGCGCGTTCAGCCCCCGGCGCGGGCCGCGCTCACGCGGCGTTCAGCTCGGCGACGAGCCGCAGCTGCGTGATCCGGTCCTCCTTCGTCCACGCCATCGGCGTGACGCCGAGCGTGCCGACCCCGGCGTCGCGGTAGGCGGCGAGGCGGTCGCGCACCTGGTCGGGCGTCCCGCAGAGCGAGACCGCGTCGATCAGCTCCGCCGGGAGCGCCGCGGCGGCCTCGTCCTTCTTCCCGTCGAGGTAGAGGTCCTGGACCTCCTTCGCCGCATCCTCGAAGCCGTAGCGCTGCACGAGCTGGTTGTAGAAGTTCTGCTTGCGCGAGCCCATCCCGCCGACGTAGAGCGCGATGAACGGGCGCATGAGGTCGCGCGCCGCCTCCGCGTCCTCGCCGACGTACACCTGCACGCCGGGCGCGATCTCGACGTCGTCGAGCGTCTTGCCCTCGCCGGCGCGGTCGACGCCGGTCTGCAGCTCGTCGCGCATGACCGCCACGTGCTCGGGCGAGAAGAGCGTCGGGATCACGCCGTCGGCGATCTCGCCGGCGAGCTGCGTGTTCTTGGGGCCGATCGCGGCGATGTAGATCGGGATGCGGTCCTGGACGGTGCCGATCGTGAGCTTCAGCGCCTTGCCCGGGCCGTCCGGGAGCGGCAGCTCGAGGGTCTCCCCGTGGTACTCGACGCGCTCGCGTGCCATCGCCATCCGCAGGACCGCGACGTAGTCGCGGGTGCGGGCGAGCTGCTTGGCGAAGCGCACCCCGTGCCAGCCCTCGCTGACCTGGGGGCCCGACGAGCCGATGCCGAGGATCATGCGCCCGTTCGACAGCTGGTCGATCGTGGCCGCCGTCATGGCCGTCATCGCGGGGGAGCGGGCGGGCATCTGGAAGATGCCGGACGCCAGGCGGATGGTCGAGGTCTGCCCGGCCAGCCAGGCGAGGATCGTCGCGGTGTCCGAGCCGTAGGCCTCCGCGGCCCACACGGAGTCGTAGCCGAGCCGTTCGGCCTCCTGGACGATGCCGAGCTGGTCCTCGCTGGTGAGGCCCAGGCCCCAGTAGCCGATGTGCACTCCGAGCTTCATGTGATGCCTTTCTACTGACCGGGGATGAGGCCGCCGCCGGGCTGCTCGAAGCGGATCTCGGG
>DAIPYF010000306.1:0-2540 GCA_036782855.1 Solirubrobacteraceae bacterium | reverse complement strand
ACCGGCTACGGCGAGTTCACGCAGACGTTCTTCTTCCGCGGCAAGGTCGGCCCCAAGGGCCTCCTCGCCCTCCAGGTCAGCTCGCCGCCGGACATCGTCAACGTCATCGCGTGCCTGGCGCCGGGGATCCCGACGCAGCCGTGCAACGGCTTCCAGGTGCCCGTCCCGATCCTCATCAGCGTCAAGACGACGGTGAACGTGGACCTCTCCGGCAAGAGCTGATGCGCGCACGCCTGATCATCTCGGCGCTCACCGCGAGCGTCGCGCTCGCCGCTCCCCTCACGGCCTCCGCGGCGTCACCGCGGGTGCTCGCGACGGCAGCGAGCAGCGCGGCCCTGCCGGGCGAGCCCGTGTTCATCTCGCAGCTCGCCCCGGGCCTGCGCGTCTACGCGCTCCAGACGCCCGCCGGCACGACCGCCGACGCCTACGCCGACCGGCTCGGCAGGCGCGCGGGCGTCTTCGCGACGCAGGTCGATCGCCGGATGAAGGCGACGGGCCTGGCGCAGGCCTGCGCGGACGTCCCGGACGCCAATCAGTCCCAGCGGCTCGTGAACGGCGTGGCGGCCGCCGCGATCGTCGCCCCGGAGACCACGAAGCCCGTCGCGATCCTCGACACGGGCGTCGATCCCAACACCCCCGAGCTGCGCGGGCGCGTCCTCCCCGGCTTCAACGCCGCGACCGGCTCCACCGACACGTCCGACATCGATGCGCACGGCACGCAGGTCGCGTCCGTCGCCGCGGCCCGGGCGGGCCGGTTCCAGGGTGTCTCGCCGACGACCCCGATCCTCCCGATCGAGGTCTACAACCGCTCGTCCGAGACGACGGTTGCCTGGGTCGTGCGCGGCATCGAGGAGGCCGTCGCCCGCGGCGCCGCCGTCATCAACCTCTCCAGCAGCAACCCCGCAGCGGACGTCGACCCGAAGGACGCCGCCGTCCTGGAGCAGGCGATCACCGCCGCGTTCGCGAAGGGCACGATCACGATCGTCTCAGCAGGGAACGAAGGAAAGGGCGACGCGGCGGTCCCCGGCAACCTCACGCGCGTCCTGACGGTCGGTTCGGCGAGCGCCGAGGGCACGCGTGACGCGTTCTCGAACTTCGGTCCCTGGATCGACGTCGTCAGCCCCGGAGCGAGCCTCGTCCTCCCGTCCCCGCTCGACGTCTGCTCCAGCGGCTACGGGGTCGCCCAGGGCACCTCGTTCTCGGCCCCCGCCGTCGCAGGCGCCGCCGCGCTGATCTGGTCCCAGCGGCCGACGCTGAACGCCCAGCAGCTGTACGACGTCATGCGCACCGGCGCCGTCAGGGACCTCTACCAGAACGGCCGGGACGACGATTCCGGCTTCGGTCTGCTCGACGTCGCGACCGGCATCAGCAGCCCCGCGCCGATCAAGCAGACGACCGAGGTCGACGACGACGTCTTCTGGCTGAAGGCCGACCCGAAGAAGCACCCGACGTATCTGAGGAAGGCGACGAAGGCGACCATCAAGAGCGCCGTCTCGGTCGGGAAGGACCCGCAGGACGTCTTCCCCGTCTACCTCAAGCGCGGGCAGACGCTGACGGTCACCGGCGAGTCGAAGGGCGGCGAGGTCATCTCCGGGATCTGGCGGCCGAGCACGGGGTCGTTCGACGTCAGCACCGGCCGCACGACCTTCCTGGCCGACGCCAGCGACGGGCTCTCGACGTCGCCGCGCTCGAGCCTGAAGGTCACGCGGACCGGCACGTACTACGTCAGCATCGAGGCGCCGGATCTGCCGGATCCCAAGGACGACCTCACGTCACGGAACAAGGTCGACCCGCAGACGACGTACACGCTCAAGCTGCAGCGCTCGAAGACGCCGAAGGCCAAGAAGAAGACGAAGAAGAAGTAGCCGGGAGAGGTCGACGACGCGCCGCTACTGCGCCGGCGACTGCGAGAGCGACAGCGCGTGGTAGCAGGCGACCGCCTCGGTGCGGTTCGCCACGTCGAGCTTGCGCAGGACGCCCCGGACGTGGGTCTTCACCGTCGCCTCGCTGACGACGAGCGTCGCGGCGATCGCATTGTTGCTCGCGCCGCTCGCAAGCAGGACGAGCACCTCGCGCTCACGCGGGGTCAGCTGCACCAGCCGGTCGTCGAGGACCGGGGGCAGCTCGCCCTCCGCCCACCCTCCCGGGCCGGTCGCCATGTCGTGCACGAGGCTCGCGAGCCGCGAGTCGACGACGTCGCTCGGCGTGCCCGCGATGCCGGCGGGCGTGTCGTAGTAGTGCGCCACCGCCGCGTCACGCAGCGCCCAGCCCAGCCCGGTCGCGAACAGCCACAGCAGCTCACGGTCGAGCTCGCTGAGCGGCGGACCGGACGGGTCGCGATCGGCGTGGATGAGGCCGACGACCCGGCCCACGTGGATGATCGGCGCGACGATGTACTCGCGCGCCTCGAGCGTCTCCACGACGGCGCGCATGACCGGGGACTCGTAGCGCGGGAGGTCGCGGACGTGCACGGGGAGCTGTGTCGTGACCGCCTCGAGCTCCGGCGGCGCGTCCACGAGGCCGGCGCGCACGGTCCGCGC
>DAIPYF010000305.1:0-2553 GCA_036782855.1 Solirubrobacteraceae bacterium | reverse complement strand
GCGATCCCCGGCGTCACCGTCGCCAAGTACCTGCGGATGGTCATGAACGCCCACCGCGAGGCGCGCGGCGAGGCCGAGGTGCCGCTGAAGGAGTTCCGCAAGACCGTCGAGGCCGCGATGGAGCTCACGAAGATCCCGCGCGACTTCTCCTCGCGCTACCTCAACGACGGGTTCTCCGGCGGCGAGAAGAAGCGCCTGGAGATGCTCCAGCTCGCGCTGCTGAAGCCGTCGACCGCGATCCTCGACGAGACCGACTCCGGCCTCGACATCGACGCCCTGAACATCGTCGCCGAGGCGGTCAACACGGTCGCCAGGGACCACGGCATGGGCGTCCTGATCATCACCCACTACCAGCGCATCCTCCACCTCGTGCAGCCCGAGCGCGTGTCGATCCTCTTCGACGGGCGCATCGTCAAGGAGGGCGGGCCGGAGCTCGTCACGCAACTCGAGGCCGAGGGCTACGGCTGGATCAAGGACGAGGTCGCCGGCGCCGCCGCCTGACCCGCTCGTGCCCGCGCTCGCCGACACCGCACTGGCCCACGAGTTCCCGATCCTGCGCCGGGAGGGCCTCGTGTACCTCGACAGCGCCGCGACGTCGCAGAAGCCGCGCGTCGTGATCGAGGCGATGGAGGACCTGCTCGCCCGCCACAACGCGAACGTCCACCGCGCCGTCTACCCGCTCGGGGTCGAGGCCGACGAGCGCTACGAGGGCGCACGCGGGCGGATCGCCGCGTTCACCGGCTCCACCCCCGCCGAGACGATCGTCACGAAGAACGCCACCGAGGCGCTGAACCTCGTCGCCCACACCTGGGGTCGCGAGCACGTGCGCGAAGGCGACGCGATCATCCTCACCCAGGCCGAGCACCACTCGAACATCGTCCCCTGGCAGATGCTCGCCGAGCGGGCCGGGGCGCACCTGCGCTACCTCGACGTGGACGAGGAGGGGCGCCTGTCGCTCGACCAGCTCAACGCGCACCTCGCCGACGGGCGCGCCCGGCTCGTCACCGTCGCGCACGTCTCCAACGTGCTCGGCACCATCTTCCCCGTCGCGGAGATCGTCGCCCGCGCCCGCGCCGCCGGGGCAGCGACCGTCATCGACGGCTCGCAGGCCGTGCCGCAGATCCCCGTCGACGTCACCGCCATCGGTGCCGACTTCTACGCCTGGACCGGGCACAAGGCGTACGGCCCCACCGGCGTCGGGATCCTCCACGGGCGTCGCGAGATCCTCGAGGCGATGCCGCCGTTCCTCGGCGGCGGCGACATGATCAAGACCGTCGACTTCGACCACGCCACGTGGAACGATCTGCCATGGAAGTTCGAGGCCGGCACGCCCCCCGTCGCCGAGGTCGTCGGCCTCGGCGCCGCGATCGACTTCCTCGCCGCGATCGGCATGGACCGCGTGCGCACCCACGAGCGGGAGCTGACCGCCTATGCGCTCGAGCGCCTCGCGGACGTACCCGGCCTGCGCGTCTTCGGCCCCGCCGACGCCGCCGACCGCGGTGCGCTCGCCGCGTTCGAGCTCGACGGCACCCACCCGCACGACGTCGCCGAGATCGTGGCGCGCGACGGCGTCTGCATCCGGGCGGGGCACCACTGCGCGCAGCCGCTGATGAAGCGCCTCGGCGTGGGAGCCACCTCGCGCGCCTCGTTCGCCGTCCACAACACCCGCGACGACGTGGACCGCCTCGTGGCCGGCCTGCACAGCGTCCGCGAGATCTTCCGGCTCGACGACTGAGTGACCACCATGGACGACGCCCTCTACCGCGAAGAGATCCTCGAGCACTACAAGCGCCCCCACAACTGGGGCGAGCTCCCCGACGCCGACCTCGTCTTCGAGGACACCAATCCGCTCTGCGGCGACGAGCTGAAGGTCATGCTCAAGGTGGCCGACGACGGGACCGTCGAGGACGTGCGCTTCGCGGGTCACGGCTGCGCGATCAGCCAGGCCTCCGCGTCGATGATCTCCGACGAGATCAAGGGCATGAACGTCGACGACGTCGCGCGGATGGACCGCGACGCCATCCTCGACCTGCTCGGCATCCAGATCTCCGCGACGCGCATGAAGTGCGCGCTCCTGTCGCTCAAGGTGCTCAAGAGCGCGGCGATCGGCGCGAGCGCCGACTGGGAGGCCTCATGACACCCATCATCGACGTCTGCCCGCTCGCCGACCTGCCGCCCGGGCAGGCCCGCATCGTCGAATGGGAGGACCTCGAGATCGGGGTCTTCAACTGCGACGGCGAGATCCTCGCGATCGAGGACCGCTGCTCGCACGACGACGGCACGCTCGCCGACGGCCCCGTCGACCAGCGGGCCTGCACCGTCGAATGCCCGCGGCACGGATCGCTCTTCGACCTGCGCACCGGCAAGCCCCGGACCCTCCCCGCATACGTACCCGTAGACACGTACCCCGTCCTCGTCGAGGACGGGCTCATCAAGCTCGAGGTGGACTGAACGATGGCGACGCCCGACACGACCCGCACCCCGCTCACCGACGAGGAGGCCGGCCTCAAGGACCTCAACGCCGACTACACCGAGCGCTACGGCTTCCACGAC
>DAIPYF010000304.1:0-2581 GCA_036782855.1 Solirubrobacteraceae bacterium | reverse complement strand
CATCAGACAGCAGACGGAACGAGACGAAGAGCAGCCACATGGCAGCCGCCACCCAGAACAAGATCCGCATCCGGCTCAAGGCCTATGACCACCAGGCCATCGAGACCGCTGCCAAGGAGATCGTCGAGACGGCGTCTCGCACCGGCGCGACCGTCACCGGTCCCGTGCCCCTGCCCACCGAGAAGAACGTCTACTGCGTGATTCGCTCGCCCTTCAAGGACAAGGACTCGCGCGAGCACTTCGAGATCCGCACGCACAAGCGCCTGATCGACATCCACCAGCCGACGCCCAAGACGGTCGACTCGCTTCAGCGCCTCGATCATCTGCCCGCGGGCGTCGACATCGAGATCCGTCTCGCCGGGTAAGACCATGTCCGCGATCCTCGCCAAGAAGCTCGGTATGACGCAGGTGTTCCTCGAGGACGGCCGCGTCGAGCGCGTCACCGTGCTCGAGGCCGGTCCGTGCCCCGTGACCGCCAAGCGCACCGCCGACCGTGACGGCTACGACGCCGTCCAGCTCGCCTTCGGAGCCACGAAGGAGAAGCACCTGTCCAAGCCCGAGCTCGGCCATCTCCAGAAGGCCGACGCCGCGCCGCACAAGCACCTCGTGGAGTTCCGCGACGAGGGCGGCGAGCTGAACGTCGGTGACACCGTCACCGCCGACTCGTTCGCGGAGGGCGACAAGGTCAAGGTCGCCGGCGTCTCCAAGGGCAAGGGCTTCCAGGGCACGATCAAGCGCCACGGCTTCGCCAGCGGCCCCAAGTCCCACGGCTCGCACAACGTGCGCGCCCCCGGCTCGATCGGCGCGTCGGCCTGGCCGGCACGCGTCATGAAGGGCATCCGCGGCCCGGGTCAGATGGGCAACAAGCGGATCACGCAGCGCGGCCTCACGATCGTGCGCGTCGATCCGTCCCAGAACCTGCTGCTGATCCGTGGCGCCGTCCCCGGCGCCCGCGGCGGCCTCGTGGAGGTGCGTACCGATGGCTGAGGCACCCATCCTCGGCGGCTCCAAGACGGTCGGCCTCGACGCCGACGCGTTCGGCGCCCGCTTCAACGGCCCGCTCGTCCACGAGACGGTCCGCGCGGAACTCAACGCCCGCCGGCAGGGCACCGCGTCCACCAAGACGCGCGGCAACGTCCGCGGCGGCGGCGCGAAGCCGTGGCGCCAGAAGGGCACGGGCCGCGCCCGCGCCGGCTCGTCGCGTTCCCCGATCTGGACCGGCGGCGGCACGATCTTCGGGCCCCAGCCACGCCACTACACCTTCAAGGTCAACCGCAAGGAGCGCCGCGCGGCGCTGCGCAGCGCCCTCTCGGTCCACGCCGAGCGCGGCTCGCTCGCGGTGCTCGACGTCGCGGCCTTCGCGACCCCCTCGACCAAGCAGGCCGCGGCGCTGCTGTCGGACTGGTCCGGCGGCGGCAGGGTCCTCGTGCTCCTCACCGAGGAGCAGGCGCTCGTGGCCCGATCGTTCCGCAATCTGCAGCGCGTCGACGTCCTGCCGTCCACCGAGGCCGGCATCGCCGACATCATCGGCGCCGCCCGGCTGCTCGTGAGCGAGGACGCCCTGGCCGAGCTTGCTGCGCGCGCCAAGGGCGAGCGCCCCGGGCCCGAGGAGACCTCCTGATCATGGACCCCACACAGGTCATCATCCGCCCCGTCGTCAGCGAGAAGAGCTACGTGCTCGCCGCGAACGACAAGTACACGTTCCGCGTCCACCCGGATGCGCACAAGACGCAGATCCGCCAGGCCGTGGAGGCGCTCTTCGAGGTCAAGGTCCTCGAGGTCCGCACCATCACGGTCCGCTCCAAGCCCAAGCGCCGCGGCTACACGTCCGGCCGCACGCGGCAGTGGAAGAAGGCGATCGTCCAGGTGCGCCCCGGTGACACGATCCCCGTCTTCCAGGGCCTGCAGGGGCTGGAGGGGTAGCTCATGGCCATTCGCAAGCCCAAGCCCACGAGTCCCGGTCGTCGTTTCTCGACGTACCCCGACTTCGCGGAGATCACGAAGACCGAGCCCGAGAAGACGCTCGTCGAGGGTCTGAAGAAGACCGGTGGCCGCAACGCCAACGGCCGCAAGACCTCGCGCCATCGCGGCGGCGGAGCCAAGCGCCTGTACCGCCGGGTCGACTTCAAGCGCCGCAAGGACGGGGTCCCCGCGAAGGTCGCCGCGATCGAGTACGACCCCAACCGGACCGCGTACATCGCGCTGCTCCACTACGTGGACGGCGAGAAGGCCTACATCCTGGCTCCGGCCCGGCTCGAGGTCGGCGCGATGGTCCAGTCCGGCCCGGACGCCGAGATCACCACGGGCAACTGCATGCCGCTCGCGAACATGCCGGTCGGCACCGTGGTCCACAACGTCGAGCTCCAGCCGGGGCGCGGCGGCCAGCTCGGCCGCTCCGCGGGCACGAGCATCCAGCTGATGGCGAAGGACCAGGGCATGGCGACGCTGCGCCTGCCGTCGGGCGAGATGCGGATGGTCCGCGACGAGTGCCGCGCGACGATCGGCTCGATCGGCAACGCCGAGCACCAGAACGTCAAGATCGGCAAGGCCGGCCGCAAGCGTCACATGGGCGTCCGCCCGC
>DAIPYF010000303.1:0-2586 GCA_036782855.1 Solirubrobacteraceae bacterium | reverse complement strand
CCGGTCGTGCGCTCGCGCATCCGCACCGGCACCTCGGCGGCGACGAGCCGGTGGTGGTGCAGCATGAGGACCGCCTCGACCTCCGGGTAGTCGTGCGGGTAGTCGCGGGCGAACAGCTCGATGCCGCGCCGGTCGGTCATGCGGAAGCCCGACGTCGGGTCGGTGACGGCGCGGCCGGTGATGCGCGACAGCACGCCGGAGAAGATGCGGATGCCCATGCGGCGCGTCGCGGACGACTGGTAGCCCGACTCGCCGTCGCCGATGAACCGCGAGCCGCTGACCATGTTCAGGCGCGGGTCCGAGCGCAGCATCTGCAGCAGCTCGGGGATGTAGCGGGCGTCGTGCTGGCCGTCGCCGTCGACCTGCACCGCGACGTCGTAGCCGCGGTCCAGCGCGTACTGGTAGCCGGACTGCACGGCGCCGCCGATCCCGATGTTGAACGGGTGACGGATGACGTGCGCGCCGGCCGTGCGGGCGATCTCGGCGGTGTCGTCCGTGGAGCCGTCGTCGACGACGACGACGTCGAAGCCGGGCGCGTTGTCCAGGATGTCCGTGACGGTCGCGGCGATGGCGCCGCTCTCGTTGTAGGCCGGGACGATGGCGAGGAGCTTGCTCATGACGGGCACCCGGAGAACGGCGTGCGCTGCCCGGGGTTGCGGTGCAAAGGGTACCGGCGGGGCCGGGCGCCGGACGTCAGCGCTCGCGGCGCAGGCCCAGGATGCTCAGCAGGAACGACGTGAAGACGACCTGCACGCCGACGACCATGAGGGTCGCGGCCGCGACGGCCAGCCGCTCCTCGCCGAGCTCCCCGAAGCCGCGGTCGGCCCACCGCCAGACGAGGATGCCGGCGGCCACGAGCCCGGCGAGCAGCAGCCCTCCGCCGAGCAGCAGCCCGCTCTCGAGCCGGAAGCGCTCGCGCATCCGCTCGAACCACGGGTCGCGCTCGCCCAGGAAGTACATGCCGTAGGCATGGCCGCAGAGCCCGAGCCCGACGACCTGGGTGCCGATGATGACGAGCAGCGAGCCGGCGATCTCGGCGTGGAAGTCCCAGCTGCGGCCGAAGATGTCGATCTGCGAGACGACGACCAGCATCGCGAGCGCGCCGAGGGCCGTCATCACGAGGCCGGGGATGATGAAGAGGTGCGTCGGGCTGTGGACGAGCAGGAAGCGCAGGTGGCGCCAGCCGTCGCTCCACGTGTCGAGCTTGGACTCGCCGCCGCGCGGGTGGTACTCGATCGGGAACTGCTCGATCACGAGGCCGCGCCGCGCCGCGCGGATGACCATCTCGCTCGCGAATTCCATCCCGGGCGTGCGCAGGTCGAGCACGGGCAGCTTGTCGCGGCGCACGGCGCGCATGCCGCAGTGGGCGTCGCGCACGCCGGTGCGGTAGAGGACGTTGAGGAAGCCGGAGAGGACGGGGTTCCCGACGTAGCGGTGCAGCCACGGCATCGCGCCCGGCTGGATGTTGTCCATCCGGTTTCCCATGACGAGATCGGCGCCCCCCTCGAGGTGCTCGACGAAGCGCGGGATCTCCTTGAAGTCGTATGTCAGGTCGGCGTCGGCCATGACGATGTACGTGCCCCGCGCCGCGGCGAAGCCCGCGAGGTAGGCACTGCCGTAGCCGCGGCGCTCCTCGACCACGACCCGCGCGCCGGCGGCGGCCGCCAACTCGGCGCTGCGGTCCTCCGACGAGTTGTCGGCGACCACGACCTCGCCGTCGATCCCGGCGGCGTCCATCGCCTCGATGGCCGAGCGCACGCACGCCTCGATGTTCTCCTCCTCGTTGAGGCAGGGGATGACGACGCTGACGAGGCACTCGTCAACGGGAGCGGGCGTGACCGCGTCCTGCGTCGTCTGCTCGATGGTGCTCATCGCCTTGCCTCTCTTCCCCCTGCGCCGGAGAGGATACCCCGCAGCGTGCCGCCCCGGCGCCGGTGATACTGCGCGCCCACATGCGCATCTGCATCGCCTACGACTGCCTGTTCCCGTGGACCGTCGGGGGCGCCGAGCGCTGGTACCGCAACCTCGCCGAGCGCCTGGCCGCCGACGGCCACGACATCACGTACCTCACGCGGCTGCAGTGGGATCCGGGCGACGCGCCGCAGATCCCCGGCGTGCGCGTGCTCGCGGTGTCGCGCGCGGACGACCTGTACGGGCCCGACGGGAACCGGCTGACCGGCCCGCCGCTGCGGTTCGGGCACGGCGTGCTGAAGCACCTGTGGCGCCATGGGACGGAGTACGACGTGGTGCACATGGCGTCCTTCCCGTACTTCTCGGTGCTCGCGGCGGCGATGGCGCGGCGGCGAGGCGGATACCGGCTGGTGATCGACTGGTTCGAGGTCTGGAGCGCGGAGTACTGGCGGGACTACCTCGGGGGGATGAAGGGACGGATCGGTCACGCCGTGCAGCACCGCTGCGTTCGTGTGCGGCACCACGCCTTCTGCTTCTCCGAACTGCACGAGGCTCGACTGATCCGGGAGGGACTCCGCAGCGAGCCGACGCGCCTGGTGGGCCTGTACGCGGGGTCGCTCGATCCGCCCGCGCCGCGTGAACCCGAAGCCCTGGTCGTGTACGCCGGGCGGCACA
>DAIPYF010000302.1:0-2595 GCA_036782855.1 Solirubrobacteraceae bacterium | reverse complement strand
ATCGTCGCCCGCTGCGAGGTCACCTACACCGGCCGGCTCAACGCCGTGCTCCCCGAGGCGCTGCGCCTGCTCATGATCAAGTCGGACGGCTCGGTGATGGTCCACGCCGACACCGGCGGCTTCAAGCCGCAGAACTGGATGACGCCGCCGACGGTCATCGAGGAGGAGGACGGGCTGATCGTCGTGCGCAAGCGCGCCGGCACCACCGAGGACCGGCTCGACATCCGGATCGCCGAGGTGCTGAGCGACGTCACGCACGACATGGGCGAGGCGGCGCAGCTCGAGAAGGACGGGGTCGAGGCGCATCTGCAGGAGGCGCTCGCCGACGCACCGCGGTTCTGCGGCGAGGGCTTCCGCCTCGTGCGCCGCGAGTGGCCGACCGACATCGGCCCGGTGGACCTCATGTGCCGTGACGAGGCGGACGGCTGGATCGCGGTCGAGATCAAGCGCGTCGCGACCATCGACGCGGTCGAGCAGCTGGCGCGCTACCTCGAGCGCATCCGGATGGACCCCGCGATGGCGGACTGCCGCGGCGTGCTCGTCGCCCAGCAGATCAAGCCGCAGGCGCGCACGCTCGCCGAGTCGCGCGGCATCGCGTGCGTCGAGGTCGACCTCGCGGTCGTGCGCGGCGAGCGCGAGCCGGACCTCGTGCTGTTCGGGTAGCTAATCCCCCGGCAGGCCCGCGACGAACGCGCGGATCGCGGCCGGGTCGCGCAGCGGCGGCCCGTGGCCGAAGCAGACGACGGCCGGGTCCAGGTCCGCCAGTCGCCGCTCGCTCGCGCGGTTCTGCGCGACGTCGTAGGTGAACAGGTCGGGCGGCTGGCGCAGCCCGTAGGCGAAGGTGACGATGTTGAGGTTGAAGAACACGTCGCCGCAGATGAGCGTGCGGTCGGCCTCGCGCCAGAACGACACGTGCCCCGGGCTGTGCCCTGGCGTGTCGAGCACGACGAACCCGTGGCCCAGCTCGTCGCCCTCGGACAGCTCACGCTCGGGCTCGACCTTCGGGGACCCTGCGACCGGTCCGAAGAGCGAGGCGATGCGGTTCCCCGGTGGAACGGGGGCCTTGCCGCTCCGCAGGAACGGCGCGTCGTCCACGCCGATCCAGACGGGCACACCGAGCGCCTCGTGGACGTGCTTCGTGCCGCCGGCATGGTCGTTGTGCACGTGCGTCAGCGCGTGCGCGCGGATCTCCCGCCCCTTGACCGCCGAAACGACCTTCTTCCCCGAGAGGATGTAGCCGGCGTCGACGAGGACGTCGCCCACGAGGTAGGCGTTCACCCCGTTGCGCGGCACGAGCGGGATCTGCCAGACGTCGTCGGTGACCTGGTTCATCGCGCGGACACTAGTCTGCCGCGCATGTCCGAGACACCTGAGACGCCGGTCCTGACCGAGCGCCGCGACAACGTCCTGCTGATCACGCTGAACCGGCCCGACCAGCGCAACGCGGTCAACGGCGCACTCGCCGACGGCGTCGCCTCCGCCCTGGACGAGCTCGACGCCGACGACGGCCTGACGATCGCTGTGCTGACGGGCGCCGGCAAGGGCTTCTGCTCGGGGATGGACCTCGGGGCGTTCGCCGCCGGCGAGCGCCCGTGGCACGCCGAGCGCGGGTTCGCCGGCATCGTCCAGAAGCCGCCGCGCAAGCCGATCATCGCCGCCGTCGAGGGATTCGCCGTCGCCGGCGGCCTCGAGGTCGCGCTCGCCTGCGACCTCATCGTCGCGGCGGCCGGGGCGAAGCTCGGCGTCCCGGAGGTCAAGCGCTCGCTCGTCGCCGCGGGCGGCGCGCTGCTGCGCCTGCCCCGGCGCCTGCCGGCGGGCGTCGCGATGGAGCTCGCGCTGACCGGCGACCCGATCAGCGCCGAGCGTGCGCACGACCTCGGGCTCGTCAACCGCGTCGCCGAGCCCGGGACCGCGGTCGACGTCGCGCTCGAGCTGGCGGCGGGCATCGCGCGCAACGGCCCGCTCGCCGTCGCGGCCACGAAGACGATCCTCAACCAGCAGTGGGACTGGGCCGAGGAGGACTTCTGGCACCGGCAGGGCGAGATCTCGGGGCCGGTGCTCGTCTCCGAGGACGCGCGCGAGGGCGCCGTCGCCTTCAAGGAGAAGCGCGACCCCGTGTGGAAGGGCCGGTAGGACCCCGCTCAGGCCTCCCCCCACACCGTCGCCACGAGCGTCCGCGCTCCCCCGTGGTCGCGGTGCTCGCAGAGGTGGATGCCCTGCCAGGTGCCGAGCGCCAGGCGCCCGTCGCGCACCGGCAGCGTCAGCTCCGGGCCGGTGAGCGCCGCCTTCACGTGCGCCGGCATGTCGTCGGGGCCCTCGAGCGTGTGGGTCCACGGGAACCGCTCGGGGACGACGGTGTCCAGCCACGTGCGCAGGTCGACGCGCACGTCGGGTGAGGCGTTCTCGTTCAGCGTCAGCGACGCGCTCGTGTGCTGGAGCAGGAGATGGCAGAGCCCCACGCGCACCTCGCCGAGCTCCGGCAGCGCGGCGACGACCTCGCGCGTGACGAGGTGCACGCCGCGCGGGCGGGGCTCGAGCCGGATCTCACGCTGGGTCCACATCGCCCCACCATCGTGCCAGCCGGACGTCGACGCG
>DAIPYF010000301.1:0-2600 GCA_036782855.1 Solirubrobacteraceae bacterium | reverse complement strand
CGCTGCAGCTCTTCTGGCGCCGGATCAAGCAGGACAAGGTGACGATGGTCTCGGCGCTGTTCATCGTCGTCCTCTGCGTCGTCGCGGTCTTCGCCGGGCCGATCATCGACCTGCTCGGCGCGCGGCCGCCGAACGAGCAGTCGACCGCGTTCCTCGACGCGTTCGGCAGCGCCTCCGGCCCGGACCTCGCCACGCACACGTACTTCGGCACCGACGGCGTCGGGCGCGACGTCTTCAGCCGAACCGTGTACGGGGCGCGGATCTCGCTCGCGGTGGCGCTCATCAGCACGTTCCTCACGGTGCTGATCGGGCTCGTCCTGGGGATCACGGCCGGGTACTACCGCGGCTGGACGGACACCGCGCTGTCGCGCTTCATGGACGTGATGCTCGCGTTCCCCGTGCTGTTGCTCGCGCTCGGCCTCGGCGCCGCCTGCTCGGTCGAGAAGGGCTGCGAGGTCAAGGGCTCGGCGTTCGGGTGGATCATCGGGGGCATCGCGCTGCTGGCGACGATCTCCGTCGTCTCGGGCGTGCTGCTCGCGCGCCGCCGCGGACGGCGGATCACCGGCCCGGAGATCCTCTCCCGCATGGTCTGGCCGATCATCGGCTTCGTCATCGGGCTGTTCCTGTTCGGCGCGCTCGGCGGCACGACGGTCCTGCGGATCTCGCCGGGGCTGCCGGTCGTGATCTTCGTGATCGTGATCGCGAGCTGGCCCTACATCGCGCGCATCATCCGCGGCCAGACGCTCTCGCTGCGGGAGAAGGAGTTCGTCGAGGCCGCGCGGGCGCTCGGCGCGTCCGACCGGCGCATCATGTTCCGGCACATCCTGCCGAACCTGGTCGCGCCGATCATCGTCTACACGACGCTGCTGATCCCCACGACGATCCTGTTCGAGGCGGCGCTCTCGTTCCTCGGCGTCGGCGTGCAGCCGCCGACCGCCAGCTGGGGGGCGATGATCAGCGACGCGACGTCGATCTTCGACAGCGCGTGGTGGTACATGACCTTTCCGGGCCTTGCGCTCGTGCTGACCGTCCTGGCCTTCAACCTGGTCGGCGACGGGATGCAGGATGCGCTCAACCCGCGGAGCTCGGGACGCTGATGGATCAGCCCCGAGGAGGAGGAGTTTCAGTGCACAATCAACTGGAAGGACGAGGCATGAGCACGAAGAGGCTGCGTTTCGCTTTCGTCGCCGTGCTGATCGTGCTCGCGTCTCTCGTCGTCGCCGCCTGCGGCAGCGACGACGACAAGGCGAGCACGAGCGGCGACTCGACGACGAAGAGCGTTCCCACGGGCCAGAAGGGCGGCTCCGTCACGGCGCTCGCCGCAGGCGACGTGGACTACATGGACCCGGGTCAGACGTACTACACGTTCGGCTACCAGGTCGCCTACTCGGTGAACCGGGCGCTGTACTACTTCTCGCCCGAGGACAGCTCGAAGCAGATCCCGGACATCGCCGCCGGCGAGCCCGAGATCGCCGAGGACGGCAAGTCCATGACGATCAAGCTGCAGGAGGGCATCAAGTTCTCGCCCCCCGTCAGCCGGGCCGTGAAGTGCGACGACATCAAGTACGCCTTCGAGCGCGGGTTCAGCGAGAACGTGCCGAACGCCTACGCCACGCAGTACTTCGGTGACATCGTCGGCGCCCCGTCCACCCCGACCAAGGGCATCAAGGACATCTCGGGCATCACCTGCCCGGACGACCAGACGATCACGTTCGCGCTGAAGACGCCGACCGCCGGTGCGTTGTACGCGGCGCTCGTCATGCCGATCACGATCCCGGTCCCGCGCGAGTACGCGTCGAAGTTCGACGAGTCCAACCCGTCGAAGTACGACAAGAACGTGGTCTTCACCGGGCCCTACCAGGTGAAGAACAACAGCGAGGGCAAGCTCACCGGCTGGGAGCCCGGCAAGCAGATCGACGTGATCCGCAACCCCAACTGGGACGAGAAGACCGACTTCCGCCCGGCGTACCTGGACTCGTGGAAGGTCACCGAGGGCAACACCGACGCCTCGGTCGCCAACAAGCGGATCCTGCAGGGTGAGGGTCTCGTGACCGGTGACGGACCGCCGCCGGCGGACGTGCTCAAGCAGGCCGCGACCCGCTACAAGAGCCAGCTGATCTTCTCGCCCTCGGGCGGGACGCGCTACATCGCGATGAACACGACCAGGCCGCCGTTCGACGACATCAACGTCCGCAAGGCCGTCATCGCGGCAACCGACCGCAACGCCCTGCGCCTCGCGCGCGGTGGCGCGATCAACGGCCCGATCGCCTGGAGCTACCTGCCGCCGGACTTCCCGGGCGGCGAGCAGTCGGGCGGCCTCAAGCCGCCGGCCGACATCGACTTCCTGCAGGCCGAGCAGGGCGACCTCGCCCTGGCGCAGGAGTACCTGAAGAAGGCCGGGTTCAAGGACGGCAAGTACAAGGGCGACGCGATCTTCATGCCCGCCACCAACTCGGACCCGGGCAAGAAGATGTCGGAGGTCATGCAGGCGCAGCTCGAGAAGCTCGGCTTCGAGGTCAACGCCCGCTTCCTGCCGCAGAACACCCTGTACACGAAGTACTGCAACTCCGGCAAGTCGAACTACGACGTCTGCCCGAACG
>DAIPYF010000300.1:0-2609 GCA_036782855.1 Solirubrobacteraceae bacterium | reverse complement strand
CCCAGGCGGCGAAGAAGCTCCAGAACTCGTTGAACGCGTGGCGGGCGAAGCTCGAGGAGCCGCCGGCCTCCGGGTACATCGCGGTCGCCTCCGCGTACGTCGACGCGACGAGGAAGAAGATGAAGCCCGTGATGACGAAGACGAGCGGTGTGAGGCCGAGCGCGAACGACGCGACGAGCCCCAGGGCGTAGTAGATCGACGAGCCGACGTTGCCGTACGCCGTCGAGAAGAGCGCGTTGACCCCCAGCACCCGCTGGAGCCCGTGAAGCCGGCGCTCAGCCATCTCTGTTGTCGTCCCCCATCAGCGCCGCGGGAGTCTACGGCGCGGGGCGCTCAGGCACTCGCCGCGACCGCGGCGATCGCCTCGCCGATGGCGGCGCCCGCGGCGTCGATCTGCTCGCGGGTGGCGACCAGCGGAGGCGAGATCGCCACCGCGTCGCCGAGCGGCCGCACGAGGACCCCGCGCTCGCGGGCGGCGGCGAAGGTGCGCAGCGGCAGGTCCGGGCGCTCGGCCAGGGCCGCAGGGTCGAACGCGACCGCGCCGAGCGCGCCGACACCGGTGCGGATCTGCCCGACGAGGTCGGCACCCGCGAGCGGCGCCAGTGCGGCGGTGATCTCGTCCTCGAGCTCGCGGCCGCGCTCGAGCAGGCCTTCGCGCTCGATGATGTCGAGGTTCGCCATCGCCGCCGCGCAGCACGTCGGGTGGCCCGAGTACGTCTGCCCGTGACGGAACCACACCCCCGGCCCGTCGGCGGGCGGCGTCCAGAACGGCTCGGCCACGCGCCCGCTGACGACGACGCCGCCGAGCGGCAGGTAGCCGCTGGTGACGCCCTTGGCGAAGGTGATCATGTCGGGCCGCAGGCCGAAGCGATCGACACCCATCCAGGTCCCGAGACGGCCGAACGCGCTGATCACGCAGTCGGCCACGAAGAGGATCCCGTGGCGCCGGCACAGCTCCTGCAGTCCCTGAAGGTAGGTGGGCGGCACGCGGTGCACACCGCCGGCCCCGATGACCGGCTCGGCGAAGACGGCGGCGACGCGCTCGGGGCCGACCCGCAGGACCTCCGCCTCCAGCGCCTCGAGCGAGTCCCATGGGACATGCGTGGTCTCCGGGTCCATGGGCCCCATGCCCGCCTGGTTGGCGGCGATGCCGCCGATGCTCGTGCCGAGCCCGTGCGTGCCGTGATAGCCCTGGGTGCGACCGATGATGTGGACGCGCTCCGGCTGGCCGACCGCGGCGAAGTACCGGCGCGCGAGCTTGGCCGCCGTGTCGATCGCGTCGCCGCCGCCGAGGCCGAGGAAGATCCGCGGGTCCTCCACGACCTCCTCGGCGTAGCCGGCCAGGCGCTCGGACAGGTCGAGCGCCGGGCGGTTCGTGAACGCGCCGAAGGCCGAATAGCTGGCGAGCTCGCGCATCTGCGCCGCGGCCGCGTCGGCGATCTCCTCGCGTCCGTGGCCGACGTTCACGCACCAGAGACTCGCCGTGCCGTCGAAATACTCGGCGCCGCCCGCGTCCGTGACGGTGCAACCCCGGCCCCCGGTGATCACGATCTCCGAGGACCGCACCTGCGCCATGTCCGCAAAGGGATGCCAGAACCGCGTATCGGTGCTCATGGGACCCACGCTATCCCTCGTGTGGCGGACGGGCAATCGTCGATCCGGCAAACGCGGGCGCACCGCGTGCGCCGAACGGCCCCGCCGGCTCAGACCCGCAGGAAGGCGAGCGGCCGCCCGCCGGCGTCCAGGACGCGCACGACGTAGCGGTAGGACCCGTCGGGCAGCGTCCCCCCGAGCGCCGCCCTCCAGCGCCGGGCGCCCGTCCCCGGGCGCAGGCTCGCCGTGATCCAGCGCTCGGCACCGCAGGCGGCACGGCGCGGCGCGCTGAAGCGCCCGCTGCGCGGGTTCCACCAGCCGCAGCCGCGCGACGCGGCGCCGCGTCGGATCGCGACCTGCACCACGACGGCGGCCGGCGCGTCGCGCAGGCGGCCGGCGACCGAGCGCGGAGCGAACGGCGACGGCTGGTCGAAGCTCAGGAGCGGCAGGATGCGGGCGCCGGTCGTCCCGGACGAGCCGGCCTCCGGAGCGCGCGTCGGCGCCGGCGGTTCGGTCCCGCTGATCGGACCGAGGGCGGTGCCGATGTCCTGGCGCGGCTGCTGGACCCCGTCGCTCGGCGTGGGCGCCGGCGCCGGTGCGGGCGCGGCGACCGTCGCGGGGACGGGCGCGCTGGCGTCGTCCCCCCGCCGATCGCCGCCGCCGCCGGGCTCATCCCCCCGGGAGCCCTCGTCCTGATGCCCGTGCAGACGTCCGGGGCCGTCCGTGGCCCCGTAGCCATGCCCGTGTCCGTGTCCGTGTGTGCCGGCGGCCAGAGCCGTTCCCGTCGCCGGCATCGCAGCCAGCGTCAGAACCGCCCATCCCCCCAAAGCCACCGTTCGGAGCGTGCTCCGTGCCGCTCGTCGCATCACGGTGGGGAAGCTACGCCTCGGAAGGGCCCCTGAACAGATCGGCAATCCGTCTGTCAGCGGGCCGGCGGGCGTCCAGGGCGGGCTGGACGCACCCGCCCCGGACGGGTCCGATCAGGCGTACAGCTCGGCGATCTGCGCCGCGTACTT
>DAIPYF010000299.1:0-2626 GCA_036782855.1 Solirubrobacteraceae bacterium | reverse complement strand
ACCTTGCGCGCGCGCTGCACGGTGACCTTGTCCTCCTCGGAGAGCTCGTCGATGCCGAGGATGGCGATGATGTCCTGCAGCTCCTTGTAGCGCTGGAGGATCTCCTTGACCTGCGTCGCGACGTCGTAGTGCTCCTGGCCGACGACGTCCGGCTTGAGGATGGTGGACGTGGAGTCGAGCGGGTCGACGGCCGGGTAGATGCCCTTCTCGGAGATCGCGCGGGAGAGCACGGTCGTCGCGTTGAGGTGGGCGAACACGGAGGCCGGCGCCGGGTCGGTGAGGTCGTCGGCCGGCACGTAGATGGCCTGCACCGAGGTGACCGAGCCCTGGCGGGTCGAGGTGATCCGCTCCTGCAGCTGGCCCATCTCGGACTCGAGCGTCGGCTGGTAGCCGACCTGCGAGGGCATGCGACCCAGGAGCGCCGAGACCTCGGAGCCCGCCTGGACGAAGCGGAAGATGTTGTCGATGAACAGGAGCACGTCCTGGCCCTGCTCGCGGAAGTACTCGGCCATCGTCAGGCCGGACAGCGCGACGCGCATGCGGGCGCCGGGCGGCTCGTTCATCTGGCCGAACACGAGCATCGTCTTGTCGATGACGCCCGACTCCTTCATCTCGAGCCAGAGGTCGTTGCCCTCGCGCGAGCGCTCGCCCACGCCGCAGAACGCCGACAGGCCGCCGTGCTCCTTGGCCAGGTTGTGGATCAGCTCCTGGATGAGGACCGTCTTGCCGACTCCGGCGCCGCCGAACAGGCCGACCTTGCCGCCCTTGGCGTACGGGGCCAGCAGGTCGACGACCTTGATGCCGGTCTCGAACATCTCCGTCGTCGGGGTGAGGTCCTCGACCGACGGGGCGGAGCGATGGATCGGCCAGCGGTCGATGTCCTGCGGCATGTCCTCGCCGAGGTCGATCGGCTCGCCGAGCAGGTTGAAGATCCGGCCGAGCGTCGCGGTGCCGACGGGGACCGAGATCGGGGCGCCGGTGTCGGTGACCTCCGCTCCGCGGGCCAGGCCGTCGGTCGTGTCCATGGCGACCGCGCGAACGCGGTCGTCACCGAGCAGCTGCTGCACCTCGCAGACGAGCGTCTCGCCGTGCAGCTGCACGGTGATGGCGTTGTTGATCTCGGGCAGGCCGTTCGGGAACGAGGCCTCGATGACGACGCCCTTGATCTCCTCGATGCGACCGACGTTCTTGGTGGCGGTGGCGGCTTCCATAATTTCCTCGGGTTAGGTGAGCGACTCGGCGCCCGCGACGACTTCCATGATTTCCTGGGTGATCTCGGCCTGGCGGGCCCGGTTCATCTCGAGGGTCAGGTCCTCGATCACCTCGGCGGCGTTGTCCGACGCGCTGCGCATGGCGGTCATGCGCGCGCCGTGCTCGGACGCGGTGGACTCCAGCAGCGCCCGGTAGACGGAGATCTCGACGTAGTCGGGGATCAACCGCTGCAGGATCGCGTCGGGGTCCGGCTCGTACTCGACGAGCGGGGCGCCGGCCTCGCTCTCGTGCTGATCGTCCTCGTCCTCGGCGTCGGCCGCCTCGGAGTAGATCGTCGCCTGCTGGAGCGGGAGGAGCACCTCGCGGCGCACCTCCTGCACGAGCGGGGAGACGTAGGCGTTGTAGACGAGCTCGACACGGTCGACCTTCTCGTCCACGTACGCGGTGATGAGGTCCTCCGCGATCTCCCGCGCGTTCGCGTAACCGGGACGATCGGTGAACCCGGCGTACTGGCCGGAGAGCTCGAAGTTGCGGAACTGCAGTGACGAGATGCCGCGGCGTCCGACGGCGTAGAACGCCACGTCCTGCCCGGCCTCCCGCGCCTCCGTGGAGACGCGCGTGCCCGCGCGGATGATCTGCGAGTTGAACGCGCCGGCGAGGCCGCGGTCGCCGGTGACGAGCAGGACGGCGACGGCCTTGACGTCCTCGCGCTCGACGAGGATCGGGTTGCCGGTCGCCTCGCTGCCGGCTGCCATCGCAGCGCGCCGCGTCATCCGGCGCACGGCGCCCGCGTACGGGCGCAGCGCGGCGATGCGCTGCTCGGCGCGGCGCAGGCGCGCGGCGGCGACCATCTGCATGGCCGACGTGATCTTGCGGATGTTCTTGACCGAATCGATCCGCTGCTTGACGTCGCGCTGCGACATGGGCTGGCTGCTGCGGCGACCGCTACGCGGTGGCCGCGGCCTCCTCCTCGACGACGTCGTCGGACGCGGTCTCGACCGTGCGCAGGCCCTCGTCGGCGCGGCTCGTCTCGCCGACGCCGGACTCGCTCAGCGGCTGGCCGTCCTCGTCGAGGTCGTAGCCGAAGTCGTCCGCGAAGCCGGCGACCGCCGCCCGCAGCGCGGCCTGCGTGTCGTCCGACCAGTCGCCGCCGTTGATCTGGGCGAGCGTCGGCGCGGCCTCGCTGCGCACGCGCTGGGTCAGCCCGTCCAGGAAGTCCGGGATGCGCTCGACGTTGATGCGGTCGAGGAACCCGTTCGTGGCGGCGTAGATCTGCGCGACCTGCACCTCGACGGGGAGCGGGCTGCGCTCGGCCTGGTTGAGGGTCGCGACGAGGCGCTCACCGCGGGCGAGCGTCCTCTGCGTGTCGGCGTCGAGGTCGGAGCCGAACTGCGCGAAGGCCTCGAGGTCGCGG
>DAIPYF010000298.1:0-2655 GCA_036782855.1 Solirubrobacteraceae bacterium | reverse complement strand
CGTCGAACGTCTTGGAGACGAGGATGTCGACGACGGCCATCGGCACGTCGGCCGACCCGTGCACGTAGACCGGTGCGTTGCCCGAGCCGACGCCCATGCACGGCTTGCCCGCCTCGTTCGTCGCCTGGACGGCCTTCGGCCCGCCGGTCGTCCAGATGAAGTCGACCCCCGGGTGGTGGAACAGATACTGGGAGATGTCGAGCGTCGGGTCGGGGATGACCTGCAGCGCGTCGGGCGGCATCCCGGCCTCCTCGCCGGCGCGCTGGAGGATCTCGATCGAGCGCAGGGCGCAGCGGGCCGCGCGCGCGGACGGGCGGAACAGCATCGCGTTGCGCGTCTTGATCCCGACGATCGACTTGAACAGCGCCGTCGATGTGGGGTTGGTGATCGGCAGCAGCGCGAGCACGACGCCGATCGGCTCGGCGACCTCCTCGATCCCGCGCTCGGGGTCGGTCGCGATGACGCCGACCGTGCGCTTGTCCTTGAGGTAGTCGTAGAGGAACTCGGTCGCGATGTAGTTCTTGACGACCTTGTCCTCGAAGACGCCGAAGCCGGTCTCCTCCATCGCGAGCTCGGCGAGCTCCACCGCGTGCTCCAGCCCGGCGACCGTCATCGCCCAGACGATGCGGTCGACGGCCTCCTGGTCGAGCGCGCGCAGCGCGTCGGCCGCGGTGCTCGCGCGGGCGACGTAGTCCTCCATCCGCGCGGTCTGCTCGGCGTCGAGCGTCGCGGTCGTGACGGCCTCGGCTGCCGTCTCGGTCGTGGTGCCGGTCATGGCGCCTCTCCGTCCTCCGGGTGCGGGTCGATGCGAGCTTCGCGGGGGACGGCCCCGTGCGGCATCCGCAGTCGCGGCCCAGGGGAGTCCGTAGGGACTACGGTGCCGGCGCCGAACGGCGCGACCTGCGCGGTGAACGGCGGGGCGCACCGGAACGTCCGTCCGCGACCCCTCGCATCCGGCGCGCGGGCCGTCACCCTGCCGGTGCAAGTCATGACGCGCTCCGCGACCACGCACCACCTGCCGGTGGACCGCCGGTTCTCCCTGATGGGGACCGACGTGCGCATCGTCGTCGGCCCGCCCGCGCGGCCCGGCCTCGCCCCCCCAGGGGCCGCGGCCGACGCGGTCGAGTCGTTCCTGCGCGACTATGACGCGGCGCTCTCGCGCTTTCGCCCGGACTCCGAGCTGTCGCGGCTGAACGCGGACCCGCGCGAGGTGGTTCCCGCGTCCCCGCTGCTGCGCTCGGCGCTGCATGGGGCGCTCGAGGCCGCGGAGCTCACCGGCGGGCTCGTCGACCCGGCGCTCCTCGACGGGATCGAGGCGGCGGGCTACCGGTCGAGCTGGGAGCCGCGCCGCCGGCTGGATCTGCGGTCCGCGCTCGGCGAGGCGCGCAAGCACCGGCGGGCGGCCCGCCCGGACCCGCGGTCGCGCTGGCGCCTGATCGTCGTCGACGACGCGGCGGGCAGCGTCCGGCGTCCGCCCGGGCTGCGCATCGACACCGGCGGCACCGGCCTGGGTCACGCCGCCGACCTGGCCGCCGACCACCTCGAGGGCTACGCCGAGTGGTCGGTCGCCTGCGGCGGCGACCAGCGCGTCGGCGGCACGGCCGGCACCGTGCGCTCCATCGAGGTCGACCACCCCTTCACGGGCGCGCCGGGCACGGGCGTGCAGCTCGCCGCGGGGGGCGTCGCGACGTCCGGCCTGCGCGCGCGGATCTGGCGCGGGCCGACCGGGGAGGTCGCCCACCATCTGCTCGACCCGTCGATCGGGCGGCCCGTCTTCACCGGCCTGGTCTCCGTCACCGCCCTCGCGCCGCGCGCCGTGCGTGCGGAGGCGCTCGCGAAGGCCGCGTTGCTGTCCGGCCCGGCCGGCGCCGCGCGGGTGCTCGAGCGTCACGGGGGCGTCGCGTTCGACGACGCCGGCGTCGAGCACCGCTACGGGGTGCTCGCCGTGCCGGTGCGCCGCCGCCTGCGGATCGCCTGAGACGCCGCTCCCGCGGGCTGCGAGGATCAGCGGGTGGACCGCACCCGCCTGCGCGCCGCCTGGGATCGTGCCCAGCGCGGCTGGCCGCCCGACTTCCCGCTCGTCCAGTTCCCCAACGCGCCGCTGATCGTCGCGATCCTCGCGTGGGTCGTCGCGAAGCTGACGGACGGGACGGTGCACGACGTCGCCCAGGGGGTCTTCACCGCGGGGCTCGTCGTCTGGGCGCTGCTCGAGCTCGTGCGCGGGTCGAACTGGGTGCGCCGCGTCCTCGGCGGCGTCGTCCTCGCATTCCAGGTGGCCGCGCTCGCGTAGGCTGCGACGCATGACCCAGACGCCCGCCCTCACCGGATCCTCCGTCGCGGGGTCCACCGCGCCGACCGCCCTCTTCAACCCCGCCACGTTCGACGCCTCCGGCTTCGACGAGGAGACCCGCCGCGTCCTGCTCGCGACGATCGCCTGGTTCGAGGAGCGCGGCAAGGTCGCCCTGAAGCGCCACCACCACGACCGCACGTGGTACGCGGACTTCCTCGAGTTCATCGCGCGCGAGCGCGTCTTCGCGACCCTCCTGACCCCGGCCGCGGCGGCGGGCGGCGACCCCGACAAGCGCTGGGACACCGCGCGGATCTGCGCGTTCAACGAGATCACCGCCTTCTACGGGCTCGCCTACTGGTACACGT
>DAIPYF010000297.1:0-2659 GCA_036782855.1 Solirubrobacteraceae bacterium | reverse complement strand
AGCTCCCAGTCGAGCTTCGTCTTGAACTGCTTGGCGAACGCCGCCGGGATCATGACGTTCATGTGGCGGCCCTTGCCGCTGCCGGCCTCGATCAGCAGGACCCGCGCGTCGGGGTCCTCCGAGGGGCGGTTGGCGAGGACGCAGCCGGCCGAGCCGGCGCCGACGATGACGTAGTCCGCGGAAGGCATACCGATGATCCTCTCAGGTTGGGAGTCCGCCGCCGTACCTGCTTCGCAGGTCCTTCTTCGAGAACTTGCCGACCGACGTCTTCGGCACCTCGTCGATCAGCTCGATCCGCTCGGGCATCCACCACTTCGGGATCAGGCCGTCGAGGTGCTCGCGGATCTCGTCGGGCGTCACCGCGCCGTCGCTCATGGGCACGACGCAGGCCAGCGGCCGCTCGCCCCAGCGCTCGTCCGGCACGCCGATCACGGCGGCCTCGCGCACCTGCGGGTGGGCCATGATCTCGTTCTCGAGCTCGACGGAGCTGATCCACTCGCCGCCGGACTTGATCAGGTCCTTCGTGCGGTCGACGAGGCGCACGTACCCCTCGGGATCGATCGTCGCGATGTCGCCGGTCTTCAGCCAGCCGTCGAGCGTGAACGAATCGCCGGAGCGCTCGTCGTCGTAGTAGCCGGCGGCGATCCACGGCCCGCTGGCCTGCAGCTCGCCGCGCGCCTCGCCGTCCCACGGCTGCTCGGTCCCCTCGTCCGGGTCGACGATGCGCAGGTCGACGAGCGGGACGGGAACGCCGGCGGTCGCGCGGATGTCGGCGACCCCGGGATCGTGCTGCTCGCCGAGCGCCGACTTCACCGTCGCGACGGAGGCGATCGGGCTCGTCTCGGTCATGCCCCACGCCTGGTGGATCGAGATGCCGATCTGCTCGCGGTAGGTCTCGCTGAGCGACCGCGGGACGGCGGAGCCGCCGCAGGCGATCTCGCGGAGCGCCGAGAGGTCGCGGCCTTCGAGCTCGGCGGCGACGCCCTGCCAGATCGTCGGGACGCCCGCGGCGACGGTCACGCGCTCGGACTCCATGAGGTCCGCGATGGCCGGCGCGCTCAGGTCGGGGCCGGGCATCACGTAGTTCGCCCCCGCCATGACGGCCGAGTGCCCCAGGCCCCAGGCGTTGGCGTGGAACATCGGCACGATCGGCAGCACGGTGTCGCGCTCACTGATCGCGAGCGCGTCGGCCGTCATGCACATGAGCCCGTGGAGCACCTGCGAGCGGTGGCTGTACACGACGCCCTTCGGGTTGCCGGTCGTCCCGCTCGTGTAACACATGCCGGCGGCGCGGTGCTCGTCGTGCGCGTGGAACTCCGCGGGCTGCGCGGCCGCCAGCAGCTCCTCGTAGTCCAGCCAGCGGGCGTCGTCTGCCGGCACCTCGTGCTCGGCCCCGTCGTCCATGACGACGAGGTGCTTCACGGTCGTGAAGGTCGGCACGAGCGGCAGGAACAGCGGCAGCAGCGAGCGGTCGACGAAGACGATCTCGTCCTCCGCGTGGTTGACGGCGTACGTGACCTGCTCGGGGAACAGGCGGATGTTCAGTGTGTGGCACACGCGCCCGCTGCACGGCGCCGCGTAGTACAGCTCGAGGTGGCGGGCGGTGTTCCACGCGAAGGTGCCGACGCGTGCGTCCGGGGCGAGCCCGAGCGTCTCGAACGCGGCGCCGAGCCGCCGCGTGCGCTCGGCCCACGCGGCGTACGTCGTGCGCTCCCGGCCTGCGGCCGTGGCGGTGACGATCTGCTTGGCCCCGAACAGGCGCTCGGCACGGTGGAACACGTGCGTGAGCGACAACGGGGCGTCCGACATGATTCCGCGCATGGCGAGAACCTAGTGCGAACCGGGTGGCGCCGGGGCGCCCGGGTCAGCCGACCGGCGCCGCGGTGCGCGCGCGCTCGGTGACCCGGTAGGCCTCGGCGTCGAAGTGCTTCGTCCACTTGCGGTAGTGCCACGCGGACGACGGCCAGACGGCGGACGGCTCGCCGCTCGGATCGAGGTACCAGCTGTCGCAGCCGCCGACGGCCCAGACCGTCCCCTTCACCATCTCGTGGACCTTGCGGGCGTACTGGTCCTGGGCGTCCTGCGTCACCTCGACGCTCGACAGGCCGCGCTCCTCCATCGTCCGCAGCGCGTCGATGACGTACGCGGCGCCGGATTCGATCTGCATGATCTGCGACATGTGGCCCGTGCCGGTGCCGATGCTGCCGATCCGGAACATGTTCGGGAAGTTCGCCGTCGTCAGTCCGCGATAGGCCTTCGGCGCGTCGCCCCACCACGCGGCGAGCGTCTGCCCGTCGCGTCCGTGGATGCGCCCGGCGATCGGCGGGTCGGTGACGTGGAAGCCCGTCGCGCAGACGATCGCGTCGACCTCATGCTCGACGCCGTCCGCCGTGACGACGCCGTGCTCGCGGATCTCGGTGATCCGCGAGGTCTCCAGGTCGACGTTCGGCTGGTTGAGAGCCGGGTACCAGACGCTCGTGATGAGGATGCGCTTGCAGCCGACCTCGAAGTCCGGGGTGAGCTTCGCACGCAGCGCCGGGTCGTCGATCGTGGCGCGCATGTACGCCTTGGAGATCGCCTGGATGAACCTGCGGAAGCGACGGTGGTGCATGACCTTCAGCATCACACCGTCGCGGTAGACGAACTGCCAGCCGCGGAT
>DAIPYF010000296.1:0-2677 GCA_036782855.1 Solirubrobacteraceae bacterium | reverse complement strand
GGCGACATCTTCGGCGAGCTGGCGATGTTCGACGACGAGAAGCGCTCGGCCACGGTCGAGGTCGTCGAGGACACCGAGGTCGTCGGCATCCTCGGCTCGGACATGCGCCGCCTGATGCGCGAGCACCCCGACATCGCGCCGAAGCTCGTCATCTCGCTCGGCCGGCGCCTGCGCCACGCCAACGAGCGGCTGGCCAGCCAGTCGTTCCAGACCGTGCAGAGCCGGGTCGCCGTCGTCCTCACCGACCTCGTCGAGCAGTCCCGGGACGGTGACGGGCGCTCGCGCGACGTGCTGCTGCGGATCACGCAGGCGGACATCGCCCAGCTCGCGGGGTCCTCCCGCGAGTCGGCGAGCCGCTTCCTTGCGACCCTGGAGCGCGCGGGGGTGCTGACGCAGGGCCGCGGGCGCATCGTCGTCCACGATCCCGCCGCGCTCGCCGGCTACGTGTATTGATGGCTCGCCCGCGGCGCCGCCGCTCCAGCTCGGAGCGCGAGTTCTCGGCCGGCGGGGTGGTGGTGCGCGAGGTCCCCGGCAGCCCGGGGGACCACGAGTGCGTCGTGATCGTCCCGTCGCGGCGCGCCGCGAACGGCGCACAGGTGCTGGCCCTCCCCAAGGGCCACCCGGATGGCGAGGAGACCCCCGAGGAGGCCGCCCTGCGCGAGGTTCGCGAGGAGACGGGGGTGCAGGCGCACGTCGTCGAGCGCCTCGGGGACGTGCGCTACTGGTACCAGCGCGACGGCCGCCGGATCGTCAAGGTCGTCGCGTTCTTCCTGCTCGGGCACGACCGCGGGGACCCGGAGACGCACGTGGACCAGGAGATCGACGAGGCCCGCTGGATGGCGCTGGAACGGGCCGCGCGCGAGCTGACGCACGCCGGCGAGCGCGAGATGGCCGGACTCGCCCTGTCACGACTGGCCTCCGGCCGATAGGGTTGCCGCCGCCGTGCAGGTCCTGAACTTCTACTCGACGATCTTCGCCGACCAGCTGCGCCGGGGCCGCAAGACGGCCACGATCCGCCTCGGCGACAAGTCGCACAAGTACCGCAAGAACCAGGCGGTCCTCGTGACGATCGGCTACCAGTACTCGCCGCGGGAGAAGATCTTCGAGGCCGTCATCGACGCCGTCGAGGTCAAGCGCGTGCGCGACCTCTCGCCGCGAGACATCGAGCACGACAACCCCGAGTTCCGCCGCCACGACGAGCTGATCCACTTCCTCGAGCAGATCTATGGGCGGGCCGTGACGATGGACGACATCGTCACGGTCGTGCGCTTCTCGCAGATCGTCGAGAACCCGCAGAGCTACACCGATGCCCGCCTGGGCATCGGCGGCGCGCAGAACTGACGGCCGTTCAGGCCGCGCCGGTCCAGCCGGGAGGCGGGATCGACACGCCCGCGGGCCGCGGCTCGGACGGCGCGGGGGCGGCGTGCGCGCTCAGCGCAGGCTGCGGAGCCGGCTCGGGCTCGGGCTCCGCAACGGGCGTGCTGAACCCACTCCACTCGGGCACGGGAGTGTCGTCGGGCGCCTGCGCGACGACCGGCTCGAAGGGCTGGGGGTCCGCGGCGTAGGCCGTGTACGGCTCCGGCTCGGGCGCGGCGGGTGCCGCGTACGGGTCGTGCGCCACATACGGCTCCGGCTCGGGCGCGGCGGGTGCCGCGTACGGCTCGGGCTCGGGCGCGGCGAACGGGTCTTGGGTGGCCGCGTACGGCTCGGGCGCCGGGACGGCGAAGGGATCGAGCGCCGGCGCGGCGAACGGGTCGCGCGCGAGCGGCGTGATCGGCGTGTCGACGGGCGGAGCGAAGCCGGTGCCCGCGTCGGGGGCGTCCACGGGCGCCGCGGTCGGTGCGACCGACGCAACGCTGGGCGGCGACCGACCATCAGGCCCCCGGCGATCATCAGGACGCCTCCGAGAAGGGCGACCCAGATGCCGGGCTTGATCGCGACGCTGGCCGAGAAGGCCCCCGCGCCGGCGCCCGGCCTGCTGACGACGTGGTACACCGCGATCGCCGCGACCACGAGGCCGGCGAACGCGATCAGGCGCCCGGCGATCCCGCGGTCGATCCGCACGCCGGAGCTCGCGCCGCCGGCGACGAGGACGAGCAGCACGACGAACGCCGCGGCGACGGCCAGGCCGATGTCGCCGCCGCTCATCGCCGTCCAGCCGTTCGCGGTGATCTCCTCGGGCATCACGGCCGCGAGGCCCTTGAAGAGCCCGGCGAACGCACCGGCGAGCCCCGCGGCGGGGTCGGCGGCGTTCGCGCCCCCGCCCGGGGCGGGCGCCCCGCCCGAGCCGAGACTGCCGAGGGCGTCGCGGAACGTGTCCGGGAGCTTGATCGTGTACCAGGGGAGCCAGAGCGACCCGAGCGAGGCGAGCGCGCCGAGGCCGGCCAGGAGCACGCCACGCGGCGCGGAGCTGGAAGAGGACATGGTCGGCTGATCGGCTGCGCGCCAGGTTGATCGAGAGTGAACACCCGGCGTCTGGCCGGATGACCGATGTCCGTGGCACTCGTGTGAACAGAGTGCCAACGCGGCTTGCCGTCGTTCGTCGGGTGTCGCTAAGATGAGCGCAGCGCCCTGGCACTCTCGCTAGTCGAGTGCCAATCCCCCGGCGCCGCAGAACTCCCACACACACAACGACCCCCGTTCCGGAGGTTTCATCACATGAAGCTCAAGCCCCTTG
>DAIPYF010000295.1:0-2700 GCA_036782855.1 Solirubrobacteraceae bacterium | reverse complement strand
CCGCTGCTACTCTCCTGCGTCGCATGCCCACGACCAGCCAGCTCATCCGCAAGGGCCGCACGCCCAAGCCGAAGAAGCTCTCCACGCCGGGTCTCAAGACCGGCAAGGGGCGCAAGAAGAAGACCGCCGCGCCACAGCGCCGCGGCGTCTGCACGCGCGTCTACACCACGACGCCGAAGAAGCCGAACTCGGCGCTGCGCAAGGTCGCCCGCGTCCGCCTGTCCGGCGGCGCGGAGGTCACCGCCTACATCCCGGGCGAGGGCCACAACCTGCAGGAGCACTCGGTCGTGCTCGTCCGCGGCGGTCGCGTCAAGGACCTGCCGGGTGTGCGCTACAAGGTCGTGCGCGGGACGCTCGACGCCGCAGGCGTCAGCGATCGCAAGAAGGCCCGCAGCCAGTACGGCGTCAAGAAGAGCTAGGACCCCACATGCGTCGTAATCAGGCAACGATCCGGCCCGTCGAGCCGGACCCCATTCACCGCTCGCGCCTCGTCCAGCAGGTCGTGAACAAGGTGATGCTCGACGGCAAGAAGTCGACCGCGGAAGCGATCGTCTACGACGCCCTCGCAATCCTCTCCGAGAAGACCGGGAACGACCCCGTCGAGGCCCTCGAGGCCGCGATCAAGTCGCTCACACCGGCCCTCGAGGTCCGCTCCCGCCGCGTCGGCGGCGCCACCTACCAGGTGCCCGTCGAAGTCCCGGCGCGCCGCGCCCGCACGCTCGCCGTGCGCTGGCTCGTCGAGTTCGCCCGCCAGCGCCGCGAGAAGACGATGGCGCAGCGCCTCGCCAACGAGCTGCTCGACGCCACGAGCCAGCAGGGCGGCGCGTACAAGCGCAAGGACGACATCTACCGCATGGCGCAGGCCAACAAGGCCTTCGCCCACTACCGCTGGTAGCGGACGGGGGCGCGTCCGCGCCCGTGCATGCGTCCAGCGTCGCTCCGGCAGGGTGTCCCGGGACATGAGCGCTCGCGACGAGATCCGGTTCTCCGTGGAGGCGCTGCGGCGGCTGCCGTGGCCGGTCGCGCGGTTCGTCGTCCGTGCTCGAGCCCGGGCCCGGCGCGACGGCGACGTGTTCTCGCTGGACTCGGCGCTGCGGCCGGCGAAGCTCGAGGCGCTGCTCGACGCGGCCGCCGGGCGACGGGCCGTGGTGGAGCTGGGGACGGGGACGGCGTGGGCCACGGTCGCTCTGGCGATCGCCGACCAGGACCGGACGATCGAGAGCTGGGATCCGGTCGTGCGCGAGCAGCGTGACCGGTACGTCGACCTCGGCGGCGCGGACGTGCGCCGGCGGATCACCTTCGTCGAGGGGCTGGGGGAGACCGGGCCCGGGACGACGACCGGCGTGGACCTGCTCTTCATCGACAGCTCGCACGAGCGCGAGCCGACGCTGGCGGAGGTCGCCGCGTGGCGCCCCGCGCTCGCGCCGGGGGCGCTGATCGCGTTCGACGACTACGGCCACCCGGACTACCCGGGCGTCGCCGAGGCGGTCGCCGAGCTCGGCGCCGACGGCGAGGAGCGCGCCTCGCTCTTCCTCTGGCGCCTGCCCTGAGTTCTCTGCCGGCGCCGGCTTCGCCACACCTGGCGTGACCGAATCCGGATCTCGCCGCGCGCCACTCGCCGGCGACCGGTCCCCCACCGGGGGCATGACACGAGCCGGATCTCGTCGTCCGGTGCTCAGCGACGAGCGACCGCGGCGGGGGTCAGTCCCGCAGTGCGACGAGCACGCCGCCGCCAAGCAGCACGAGGACCGCGGCGAGGGCTTCCACGTAGGCCCCCGATCCCGCGCTCAGCGTGCCCTCGACGAGGCGCCCTCCCACGAGGCCGGTGTCGCCGGCGTCCGGCAGGTCGCCGAGCGCGACGATGCCCAGGAGCACGAGGCCCGCGAGCGCGATGCCGGCCGCTGCGGACGTCAGGCCGCGCACCGCGGCGGGGAGAAGCACGACGGCGAGCAGGCCGAGCCCGATCAGCGCCGGGCCGTGCAGGTCCCAGCCGCTGCGATCCAGGGAGGGCTCGAGGTCCCCGGCGATCGTGACCCGGAGGACCGGCAGGACCGTCGCGAGGAGCGCGGCGAGGGCACCCGCCAGGACCGCCGCGGCGGCGGCCCGGCGGGCCGCCGAGGTCCCGCGCGAGGCCGTCGAATCGGGCGCGCCGGGGCTGCTATCATCGTCGATCCGGCGCGTGGCGCTGCTCATGCGCACGCCCCGCCGGACTCGTCCCTGCTCACAGATGGATAGCTCGAGCACATAGCGCCACGACCGGGTTTCCACCCTTCTGTGCGCGCGGGCCCGAGTGGCCCGTTTTCTTTGCCCTCACTCTCACCAAGCTGACTCCCATGCCCCGTAAGTTCACGCTCGAGAAGACCCGGAATATCGGGATCATGGCGCACATCGACGCCGGTAAGACGACGACGACGGAGCGGATCCTCTACTACACCGGGCGCACCTACAAGATCGGCGAGGTGCACGAGGGCGCGGCGACGATGGACTGGATGGAGCAGGAGCAGGAGCGCGGGATCACGATCACGTCCGCTGCGACGACCTGTGAGTGGGACGACCACCGCATCAACATCATCGACACGCCCGGACACGTCGACTTCACCGTCGAGGTCGAGCGCTCGCTGCGCGTCCTCGACGGCGCGATCGCCCTGTTCGACTCCGTCGCCGGCGTCGAGCCCCAGTCCGAGACGGTCTGGCGCCAGG
>DAIPYF010000294.1:0-2720 GCA_036782855.1 Solirubrobacteraceae bacterium | reverse complement strand
AAGCTCGACTCGCGATCGGTGCGGTAGTCCCGGATCGCCTTGTAGAGGCCGACCAGGCCCTCCTGGATGAGGTCGTCGCTGTCGCCGCCGATCAGGAAGTACGACGAGGCCTTCAGGCGGACGAAGCCGTAATACCGGCGGACGAGGCGGTCGTAGGCGGTGGGGTCCCCCGTCTTCGCGAGCGCGATGAGGTACCCGTCGTCTACCTGGACCTGACCTTGAGAGGATGCGGACAGTCTTGCCACGAGGTCGTTCCTCCTCCCCATTTGCAGGGGAATAGATGGACGATCTCAGTGACGCGCTCCTCCCCTGGCGTCAGCTGCGAACGTGAAGCTGATGATTTCTCGACCTGAGGTTGACCCCCAGGTCGAGCGGTTTATCCCACAGTTATGGAGTGCTGTCAACCCGTCTTTGCAAGATTCCGTACAACAGGGCCGCAGCCGCTGCACTGACGTTGAGCGAGTCGAGGTTCCCCCGCAGCGGCAGCTCGACGAGCTGGTCGCAGCAGGAGGCGACCCGCGGGCGCAGGCCCTTGCCCTCCGCGCCGAGTACGAGGACGACCCCGCCGGTCCAGTCGGGCTCCAGGTAGTGGACCGCCTCCGGCACCGCGGCGGCGCCGTAGCACCAGGAGCCGGCCTTCTGGGCATCCCCCAGGAAGTCGGCGAGGTTGCGCACGCGCGCGACGTGCAGCCACTCGAGCGCGCCGGCCGAGGCCTTGCAGGCAGCGGGCGTCACCTCGGCCGCGCGGCGCTCGGGGATCACCACGCCCGTCGCGCCGACGCCCTCGGCGGTGCGGCAGATCGCACCGAGGTTCTGCGGGTCCTGGACCTCGTCGAGGGCGACGATCAGCGGGTCCGGCCGCGACAGGAGGTCCGCCGCGTTGACGTAGGGGTACCCGTCGGCGTCCGCGCAGATGCCCTGATGCTCCTCGCTGTCGGAGCGATGGGAGACGTCGGCGGTCGTGACGACGTGCACCGGCACGCCGGCCTCGCGCACCCACTCCTCGTGCTCGACGACCGAGGCGGTGGCCCAGATCTCGTGGATGGGACGGCGTCCGGCACGCAGCGCCTCGTGGACCGCGTTGCGCCCGTAGAGGATCACGGCCGCACCAGCGCGGGGCCGTCCGCGGAGTCCCGGACCTGCCAGCCGCGGGCGGCCAGCTCGTCGCGCAGCCGGTCGGCCTCTGCGAAGTCGCGCGCGGCGCGCGCGGTCTCGCGAGCCTGCAGCAGCGCGCGTGCCTCGCTGTCGGGCGCGTCGTCCCCGTCGTCGGCCGCGAGCAGCGTCTCCAGGCCCAGCACGGTCAGCATCTCCGCCAGCGCTGCGTCGCCCACGCCCTCGCGCTTGTTCGCCTCACGCACCCACTCCCACAGCGCCTCCAGCGCGCGCGGGGTGTTGAAGTCGTCCGCGAGCGCCTCGAAGAAGCGCTCCACGAGCGACTGCAGGTCGTCCGGGGACGCGGCCCCCCGCTCCAGCCGCCGCGCGGCCTCGCGGATCCGCCGCACGCTGCCCTGCGCGGCGCCCAGCGTCTCCTCGCTGAAGCGCAGCGGCTGGCGATAGTGCCCCGTCGAGAAGAACAGGACGACGGCGTCGCGGCCGTAGCGCTCGAGCACGTCGCCGAGCAGTGCGATGTTGCCGACGCTCTTGGCCATCTTCTCCTCGCCCATCTGGAGCATGCCGTTGTGCATCCAGATCCGCGCGAGGTCCGCCCCGCCGTGCGCCATCCGCGTCTGCGCGGCCTCGTTCTCGTGGTGGGGGAAGATCAGGTCGTTGCCGCCGCCGTGGATGTCCAGGCCGACGCCGAGCAGCTCCTCGGCCATCGCCGAGCACTCGATGTGCCACCCGGGCCGCCCGCGGCCCCACGGCGCGTCCCAGGCGGTGTCCTCGCCCGGCTTCTGCGCCTTCCACAGGGCGAAGTCGAGCGGGTCCTCCTTGAGGTCGGCGCCTTCGACGCCCTCGCCCTGGTCCATGTCGTCGACGGCGCGATGGGACAGCTCGCCGTAACGGGCGTCGTTGCGGACCCGGAAGTAGACGTCGCCGTCGGCCGCGTAGGCGCTGCCGTTCTCGATCAGCGCGGCGATCAGCGCGATGATCGGCCCCATGGTCTCGCCGGCGAGCGGCTCGTGGTCCGGGCGCCCCAGGCCCAGGCCGTCCGTGTCGGCCATGTAGGCGGCGGTCATCTCCCGGGCGAGCCGCTCGCTCGGCACGGGCGGCTCCGCCGCGCGTGCGGCGTCGTAGATCTTGTCGTTGACGTCCGTGACGTTCGCGACGAACGTCACCGTGTAGCCCTCGTGCTCGAGGAACCGCTTGAGCAGCGAATAGACGACGAACGGCCGGCCGTTGCCGATGTGGATGCGGTTGTAGACCGTCGGGCCGCACGCGTAGATGCCGACGTGCCCGGGGTCGCGGGGGCGCAGTTCGGTCAGCTCACCGGTGCGGGTGTCGTGCAGGTGGATCGTGCGCATCGGCCGGTCAGTCCCCGCTGAGCGTGGCCACGGCCTGCGCCGCCACACCCTCCTCGCGGCCGACGAACCCCATGCCCTCGCCGGTCGTGGCCTTGACGTTCACGGCGGCGCGCGCGATGCCGAGCGCGCCCGCGAGGTTGTCGCGCATCTCGTGCTTGCGCGGGCCCGCCTTCGGGCGTTCCATGAGGATCGTCGCGTCGACGTGCTCGACGGTCATCCCGAGCTCGTCCAGGAGCGCGGCGACCGCGCGCAGCAGCG
>DAIPYF010000293.1:0-2727 GCA_036782855.1 Solirubrobacteraceae bacterium | reverse complement strand
TCGTCCTCGTCGGCGGCATGACCCGCATGCCGGCCGTGCAGGAGAAGGTCAAGGACCTCACCGGCAAGGAGCCCCACCGCGGCGTCAACCCGGACGAGGTGGTGGCCGTCGGCGCCGCGATCCAGGCCGGCGTGCTCGCCGGTGACGTCAAGGACGTGCTGCTGCTCGACGTCACCCCGCTGACGCTCGGCATCGAGACCAAGGGCGGCGTGATGACGCGGCTCATCGAGCGCAACACGACGATCCCGACGAAGAAGTCGGAGGTCTTCTCCACGGCGGAGGACAACCAGCCCTCGGTGGAGATCCATGTGCTGCAGGGCGAGCGCGAGATGGCGCAGAACAACAAGTCGCTGGGCAAGTTCCAGCTCACCGGCATCCCGCCGGCCCCGCGCGGCATCCCGCAGGTCGAGGTCACGTTCGACATCGACGCGAACGGCATCCTCGCCGTGAGCGCGAAGGACCTGGGCACCGGCAAGGAGCAGAAGATCGAGATCAAGGCGGGCTCCGGCCTCGCCGACGACGAGATCAAGCGGATGGTCCAGGACGCCGAGGCGCACGCCGAGGACGACAAGGCCGCGCGCGAGCTCGCCGAGGCTCGCAACAACGCCGAGAACGCCGCCTACCAGGCCGAGCGCCAGCTCAAGGACCTGGGCGACCAGGTGGACGAGGGCTCGAAGGCCGAGATCGAGGCCGCGATCACGGCCGTCCGCGAGTCGCTCGAGGGCGACGACGCGAACGCGATCAACGCGAAGGCCGAGGCGCTCCAGGCGGCCTTCCACAAGGTCTCCGAGCAGATGTACGAGAAGGCGCAGGCCGAGCAGGCCGCCGCGTCGGACAACGGCGCTGCGTCCGACGGCACGGCCGAGGACGAGGTCGTGGACGCCGAGGTCGTGGACGAGGCCAAGTGATGATGGACGGGGCCCCCGACACGGACGCCGTGGAGGAGGAGGCGGCGGTCGAGGAGACCGCCGCCGAGCCCGTGGTGGACGCCGACGTCGTCGAGGACGCCGGCGCGCCGCCCGAGGAGCCGGACTACAAGGACCGCTGGGTCCGGACGACCGCGGACCTCGAGAACGTGCGCCGGCGCGCGCGCCGCGACGTCGCGCTCGCCGAGGGCAAGGGCGTCGCCCGGCTCGCGCGCGAGCTGCTGCCGGCGCTCGACAACCTCGACCGCGCGCTCGCGGCGGCCGAGGCGCAGCCCGAGAACGCCGACCATCACCTGACCGACGGCATCCGCCTCGTGCAGTCCGAGCTGCAGGCCGCGCTCGAGCGCGTCGGCATCAGCCAGGACGCGCCCGTCGGGCGGCCGTTCGACCCGCACGTCCACGAGGCCGTCGCCCAGCAGCCCGCCGACGGCGTCGAGCCGGGCATCGTCACGGAGGTCTTCAGCCCCGGCTACCGCCTCGGCGACGAGGTGCTGCGCGCGGCGAAGGTCGTCGTCGCGGGGTAGGCCCTATGGCACAGCCCGACCTCTACAAGACGCTCGGCGTCGACAAGAAGTCCTCGCCCGAGGAGATCAAGAAGGCGTATCGCAAGCTCGCTCGCGAGTACCACCCCGACCGCAACCCCGGGGACGCGAAGGCGGAGGAGCGCTTCAAGGAGGTCTCCGCGGCGTACGACGTCCTGAGCGATGCCGACAAGCGCAAGCAGTACGACTCGGGCCGCCTGTTCGGCGGCGGCGGTCCCGGCGGCGGTCCGGGCGGGTTCCCCGGCGGCCAGGGCTTCGACCCGTCGAGCTTCGGCGACATCCTCTCCAACCTCTTCGGCGGCGCGGCCGGGGGCGGCCAGCAGCGCGGCCGCGGGCGCCCGCGGCCCGACCGCGGGCACGACCTCGAGGCGGAGGTCAGCCTGTCCTTCGACCAGTCGCTCGCCGGCGTGCAGGTGCCGCTGACCCTGACGATGTCGGCGGCCTGCCCGACCTGCCATGGGACGGGCGCCAAGCCCGGCACCTCGCCGAAGGTCTGCCCGGTCTGCCAGGGCCGCGGCGTCGAGTCCGAGGGGCAGGGCCTGTTCTCCATCTCCCAGCCGTGCTCGCGCTGCGGCGGGACGGGCGCCGTCATCGAGGAGCCGTGCGCGACCTGCTCGGGCGCGGGGCAGACGCGGCAGGCGCGCAGGCTGCGCGTCAACGTGCCCGCCGGGGTGAAGGACGGCTCGCGCGTGCGCATCGCCGGCAAGGGCGAGCCCGGCCGCAACGGCGGGCCGAACGGCGACCTCTACGTCATCACCCGCGTGTCGCCGTCGCGGCTGTTCCGGCGCAAGGGCGACAACGTCGAGGTCGAGGTGCCGCTGACGATCGCCGAGGCGCTGCGCGGCGCCGAGATCGAGGTGCCCACGCTGTCCGGGCGCAAGACGCTGCGCGTGCCGCCCGGCACGAAGCACGGCACCGTCCAGCGCCTGCGCGGCGAGGGCCCGCCGCGACTGGGCGGCAAGCCCGCCGGCGACATCCACTACCGCTTCCTCATCGACATGCCGACCGAGCTCACCGAGGAGCAGTCCGAGCTGGTCGAGAAGCTCTCGCAGACGATGAACGGCACCGACCCGCGCGCCGCGCTGTTCGCGAACGCCGCACCGACCGGAGGGTCATGACCGTCCGCCGCCGCACGACGATCACCGTCGACACCCAGCGCGGCGTGTTCATGATCTCCGTCGCCGCGGAGCTCGCGGAGATGCACCCGCAGACGCTGCGCATGTACGAGGCGCGCGGGCTGATCGAGCCCCAGCGCTCGC
>DAIPYF010000292.1:0-2739 GCA_036782855.1 Solirubrobacteraceae bacterium | reverse complement strand
GTCTACGAGGGCTTCCTCGGCGCGCACGAGCAGTTCCGCACGTTCTTCCACGGCCACACGTACACGGGCAACCCGCTCGCGTGCGCTGCGGCGCTCGCGACGCTCGACGTGTTCGAGGAGGAGCGCACGCTCGAGCGCCTGCAGCCGAAGATCGCGCTGCTCGCGGACCTGCTGGACGAGCACGTGGCCCCGCTGCCGTCCGTGCGCGCGATCCGTCGCAAGGGCTTCATGACCGGGATCGAGCTGACGGACTTCCCGGTGGCGCTGCGCATGGGGCACCGCGTGACGCTCGCCGCCCGCGAGCGCGGCGCGATCATCCGCCCGCTCGGCGACACGATCGTGATCATGCCGCCGCTGGCGATCGACGATGCGGAGCTGGAGCGGCTCGTGCGGGCGACGGCCGAAGCGATCACGGCCGCGAGGACGAGTGTGGAGCTCGCGCAGGCGGCGTGAGCGCCGGGCGCGGATAGCCTGCCCGCATGAGTGACAGCGCGCCGTACGTCCCTGAACTTCCCGAGCATCCGGAGCTGCGTGAGATCGCGCAGCTGATCGAGGACACGGGCATGATGGGCGAGATCCTGGACGAGCGGTTTCGCTGTGTGTTCTTCTCCAGCGAGTCGGCCCGAACGATGGGTCTGTCTGCCGACGAGGCACGCGCCGCCATCGGCATTTCGCTGATCACCCGGACGGTGCACGAGGCCTTCGCGGACATCGCACGCGTCGATGAGGCGAGCGGCAACGCGTGGACGAAGCAGAACGTGCCGATCATGCGCCGCTACGTGCAGCCCGGCGACCCCGACTTCGATGCGGTATTCGACGTCGCCGCTCCGTACGCGGAGAAGGTCGAGCCGGTCGAGGTGGCTCCACGAGCGTGGTACGACCGGCTCTCGCTCCCGCCGCACCTTCGCTTTCGCCGCAACATGCTCGGCGACCAGTATCAGTCCCAGCTGCGGCTCAACGACGACGGCGGACGTTTTCTGGGCGTGCTGTTCCTCTACCGAAGCACCATGCCCGAAAGCCTGGTGCAACGCCTCGGCCGCGGCGACGCCCGCCTCTTCGAGCGCATGGACCGCGTCAGCGACCCGGGCCGCCGCTCGGCCGCGATCCTGTTCGCCGATCTCGAAGCCTCGGGTGACCTCTCGCGCCGGCTGTCCTCGCGCGCCTACTTCGAGCTGATCCGCGACCTCACCGACCTGATCGACTCCTCCGTCGTGGACCGCGACGGCATCGTCGGCAAGCACGCCGGCGACGGCGGCTCGGCGCTCTTTCTCACCGGCGACTTCGACGGCTCGGAGTCCGCGGCCGCGCGCGCCGCCGTCGAGGCCGCCCGCGCGATCCGCGAGGGCTCGGGCGATCTCGGCCCCGACGACGTCACGGTCAAGCTCAACATCGGCGTCCACTGGGGCGCCACGCTCATGGTCGGCCAGGTCGCCACCCGCGGGCGCCTGGAGGTCACCGCCCTCGGTGACCAGATGAACGAGGGCGCCCGCATCGAAGCCGCCGCCAGGGACGGGGCGATCCTCGCCTCCAAGGACCTCGTCGAGCGGCTCGACACGGAGGACGCGGCCGCGACCGGCCTGGACCCCGACGCCCTCGCCTACACCCCGCTCGCCGAGCTCGACGGCGTCAGCGACAAGGCGATCCGCGACGCCGGGACGATCCCCGTCACCGCGATCTGACCGCGGCGGTCAGTCCTCGTACGGCGTGAAGTCCTTCTTCCGCGCGCCGCAGACCGGGCAGAACCACGTGTCGGGAATGTCCTCGAACGCGGTGCCGGCGGGGATACCGCCGTCCGGGTCGCCCTCGGCGGGGTCGTAGATGAAGCCGCAGGATTCGCAGATCCAGCGCGTGAGTGTCTCGACGTCGGTCATGAGACGGCGGAGGGTAGCGCAGGTCGCCGCGGTTTGTTGACACGGTGTCAAGGCCCGGCCGCGCCCGCTGGTAGCGTGCCCCGGCGTGGAGGTCGATCGTCCCGCTCCCGGTGAGGAGCTCAACACGTCCGGAGACGAGACCGTCCCGCGCCAGGCCGCGTCGGTGATCGTCCTGCGCGGCGGCGCCCAGAGGCTCGAGCTGCTGCTCGTCCAACGCACCCCGCACGCGCGGTTCATGGGCGGATTCTGGGTCTTCCCCGGTGGCGCTGTGGACGCCCACGAGGGCGAGGGCGACGCCTCGCACCGGCTCGCGGCCGTCCGCGAGCTCGAGGAGGAGGCGGGCATCGGCGGCCTCGGACCTGACGAACTCGTGAAGTTCTCGCAGTGGATCACGCCGCGCCAGATCGCGATCCGCTTCGACACGCACTTCTTCCTTGCGGCGGTCGGCGACGACACGGACGTCGTGATCGACGGCGACGAGATCGTGGATGTCGGCTGGTTCACGCCGAGCGGAGCGCTCGATGCGCACGCGAGCGGCGACCTCGCCCTCGTGTTCCCGACGATCAAGCACCTCGAGCAGCTCGCGCCGTTCCAGTCCGCCGCGGCGCTGCTGGAGTACGCGTCGGGTCGCGAGGTCCTGCCGGTCGTGCCGCGCGTGATCCGCGAGGGCGAGATCGCGCGGGTCGTGCTTCCCGGCGAGCCGGGATACGACGACGGGCCGGAGATCGTCGCCTAGGACGCGGCGGCGGGCGCGTCGGGCGCGTCGGGCGCAGGCTCCTCGGGCGCGGGCTCCTCCGCGACCGGCTCCTCGGCCGCGGGCTCCTCCGCGACCGGCTCCTCGGCCGCGGGCTCCTCCGCGACCGGCTCC
>DAIPYF010000291.1:0-2751 GCA_036782855.1 Solirubrobacteraceae bacterium | reverse complement strand
GCGCGGTTGATCTCGTCGGCGAGCAGGAGGTTGCCGAAGACCGGGCCGAGCTCGGTGTCGAACGTGCCGGTGTCCGGGCGCCACACGCGCGTGCCGACGAGGTCGGCGGGGACGAGGTCGGGCGTGAACTGCACGCGGCTGAACGTGCCGCCCATCACCTGCGCGAGCGTCTTGACGGTGAGCGTCTTCGCGAGGCCCGGGACGCCCTCGAGCAGCACGTGGCCGTCGGCGAGCAGCGCGACGAGCACGCGCTCGAGCATCGCGTCCTGGCCGACGATGACGCGCTTGGTCTCGTGGAGGACCTCCTCGAGCGCGGCGGCGGCCTCCATCGCGGCATTGCGGTCCGGCGCGCTCGCGGGGACCGCGACCGGCACGGGGCGCGGGGCCTCCACGGGCGGCAGGAACGGGGTGGGCTCGGGGATCTCGTGATCGGTCATGTGGTGGGTCCTCGTGTCGGAGTGGGGTGGGCTAGGGCAGGCGCCCGAAGCTGAAGAGGGAGAAGCCGGCGCCGGCGATCAGCAGCAGCAGGCCGGCGCCCACGGCGGTCTGGGTCACCTGGCGGCGCTCGTCCTTCGTGCTCAGGCGCGAGCCGAGCTCGTCGTAGACGGCGTTGAGCTCACCCGCGTTCTCCGCGGTGCGGAACTGCCCGCCGGAGAGCTCGGCGACCTGGCGCAGGCCCTCGAGGTCGGTCGTGACGGTGCCGCCGCCGGGCAGGTTGCCGGACCGCGTGCCGAGCGCGACCGTGTGGACCGGGATGCCGGCCTCCTTGGCCTGGCGGGCGACCTCGAGCACGTCGCGGCCGTTGGAGGCCTTGCCGTCGGTGAGCAGCACGAGCGCCGCGGGCGTGGGCTTCCGCCCGGGCAGCGCCGGCGGGCGCACGGACGCCAGCCCGAGGAAGACGCCCTCGCCGGTGGCGGTCCCGCCCTCGGCGGAGAGCCCGGCGAGCGCGTCGCGCACGGCGCCGCGGTCGGTCGTCGGCGCCTGCAGCAGGCGGGCGCGCTGGTTGAACGCGACGGCGCCCACCTTCACGCCGTCGGGCACCTGGTCCAGGAGCTTGTCCGCGGCGCCGCGGGCGGCGCTCAGGCGATCCGGCGCGATGGCGGTCGCGGTCATCGAACGCGAGTGGTCGGTGACGAGCATGATCGACGCCTGCTCGACCGGGACGGCGACCGTCTGCTCCGGCTTGGCGACCGCGATCGCCAGCGCGGCGGCCGCGAGGCCGTAGAGCGCGATCGGGACATGACGCCGCCACCGGGGGCGGCGCGGCGCGACGGCGGGGACGAACGCGGGGCTCGCGAACGGCTCCTGGCGGGGGCCGCGGCGGCGCTGGGCGATGACGTACAGCGCCGTCGCCGCGGCGACGACGAGCAGGCCCAGGACGAGCAGGAGCGGATCGGCGAAGGTCATGCGCGGGCTACGGGGTCCGCGGCCGCGTGCCGAGCGTGACGTCGACGGTGGTGCGCTTGCCGTCGCGGATGACGACGACCGCCACCTCGTCGCCGGGCTGCTTCGCCGTCACGACGTTGATCACGTCGTCGGGGCCGGCGATCGGGGTGCCGGCGATCGCGACGATGAGGTCGCCGCCCTCGCCGGAGCTCGACGCGGCCTGCAGGCCCGCCTTCGCGGCCGGGCTGCCGGGGGAGATCCGGCGCACGAGCGCGCCGGATCCGGTGATCGCCTCGGACGTCGAGACGCCCATGTACGGGTGGGCGATGGTCTGCCCGAGCTCGAGCTTCGGCACGATCTCGCGCACGGTGTTCGACGGGACGGCGAAGCCGATGCCGACGTTGCCCTGGCTTGCGCCGTCGGTCGCGATCTGCGAGTTCACGCCGATCACGCGCCCCTTGGCGTCGAGCAGCGGGCCGCCCGAGTTGCCGGGGTTGATCGGCGCGTCGGTCTGGATGACCTTGTCGATGCTGAAGCCGTTCGGCGCCTGGATCTCGCGGCCCAGGCCGCTGATGATCCCGGCGGTGACGGTGCGGTCCAGGCCGAGCGGGTAGCCGATCGCGATCGCGTTGTCGCCGACCTGCACGGTGTCGGAGTCTGCGAGGACGAGCGGGCGCAGCTTCGGCGCGTCGCCGGGCTCGACCTTGAGGACGGCGAGGTCGGTGGACTCGTCGCGGCCGAGGATCCTCGCCGGGACCGCCTTGTCGGAGTCGTCGAAGATGACCTTCGCGCTCGTGGCGCGGTCGACGACGTGTGCGTTCGTGACGATCGTGCCGTCGTCCTCGATGACGAAGCCGGTGCCGGAGCCGTCGCTCGTGCGGACCTGGACGACGCCGCTGGCGACGGCCGCGTAGATGGACCCGGCGCGCGTCTGCGCGATCGAGCCGCTGACGGCCGGGAGGGTCCCCGCGGCGCGCTGGGTGTCGTCCTCCCCGCTGGTGGCGAGCAGGGCGCCGCCGAGGCCGGCGCTGAGCAGCGCGAGCGTGGCGACGCCGGCGATCAGCCAGCGACTGGTGCGGCGCCGGGGAGCGGGCGGCTCCGGGGGCTCGACCGGGGGCTGCGGGCGGCTGGGGGTCTCGAGCCAGGCGCGCTCGGGTTCGCGCGCGGAGGGGTCGGCCCAGAGCGGAGGAGTGTCAGGCATGACGATGGAGGATGCCGCCTCATGCTTAAGGGAACTTGTGGGCTTCGTGTGGGGAGCGTGAGGATTCCTCAGCCCCGCGCCGGCACCCACCCCGCGGGGAACGCGCCCGCCGGGACGTCGCCCGGGTAGTCGGGAAACCAGCGGCGCGCGACCTGCTCGGCGGG
>DAIPYF010000290.1:0-2756 GCA_036782855.1 Solirubrobacteraceae bacterium | reverse complement strand
CCGCGACTACGTGATGGCCGACGGCGACGTGCTGACGGTGAAGTTCACGCCGTAGCCGCCGCGCTTCGGGATGCGCGCCGCGCGAGGTACTCGTCCAGCCGCGCGCTCGCGACCGTGTCCTCGTACACCTCGTACTCGCGCAGCAGGCCCCAGCGCATGCGACCCCAGATGACGTAGCGGTTCTCGTACACGCGGCCGTCCACCGTGTCGAGGTGGTCGGTGCCGCGCACGCAGAGCGTCGTGTTCCACGGCGGGCCCTGGGCGATCACCTCGTCCGGGTAGATCTTCAGGCCGGTCGCGACGAAGCGCTGGAGCCACAGCTCGAGGTCGTCGCGATTGTCGATCTCCGCCGCCCACGAGCTGTCGCCGGGGAAGCGGAAGCGGATGTCCTTGGCGTCGAGGCGCAGCAGCGGGCGGTAGTCGCCCTCGCGCAACCGCGCCATGTTGCGGGTGAGGATGCCCTTGGCGAGCCAGGAGTACATGCCATTCCTTGGTAGATAGATCGCTCTAGTGAGACGAGTATCCTCGTGCGACCATGAGCGGTCAAGTCGCGACACCCACGAGCCCCGGCACGCGTGAGCGGATCGTCATGGCCAGCGCCGGGCTCTTCCGCCGACAGGGATACACGGGCACCGGGATGAAGCAGATCGTCGCCGAGGCGCAGGCGCCGTTCGGCTCGGTCTACCACTTCTTCCCGGGCGGGAAGGACCAACTCGGCGCTGAGGTCGTGCGCTGGTCGGGCGGGATGTACGGACTGCTGCTCCCCGCCATCTTCGATCCCGCTCCCGACGTCGTCACGGCCGTCCGCACGTTCTTTCGCCTCGCCGGGGACGATCTGCGCGCGTCGGGTTGGGCCGACGCCTGCCCGATCGCGACGGTCGCTCTCGAGGTCTCCAGCAACAGCGAGGGGATGCGCGCGGCGTGCGCCGACGTCTTCGACGACTGGATCGCCGCTGGCACCGAGCGCTTCGAGGGCGCCGGGGCGAGCCCCCGGGAGGCCCGGGCGCTCGCGATCGGCATGATCGCCGCGCTCGAGGGGGCGTTCGTCCTCGCGCGTGCGCAGCGCAGCACCGAGGCGCTCGACGCCGCGGGCGAGCTCGTCGCCGCGCGCGTCGCGGCCGCGATAGGTCGCTAACCCGCCCGCGCCTCGAGCCGTCCGGCCAGCGCGCCCATGCCCCGCGCGGCCGCAGCGGCCGCGGCGGCGCTCGCGTCCAGTGGCCCGTCGGCCGGGCGCTCCACGGCGATCGGCTGGAGCGTCGCGATCTCGCGGAACGCGCGCAGGAGGCCGGGGTCGGCGGTGAGGGCGCCGCGCGTGCGCGGCGTCATCTCGCTCGCCGGGTCGGCGGCCGCGGCGAGCGCGCCGTCCAGCGTCCCGAAGCGCCCGAGCAGGTCGGCGGCCCCCTTCGCGCCGACCCCCTTCGCGCCGGGCAGCCCGTCGGACGGGTCGCCGCGCAGCGCGATCAGGTCCGGCACCTGCGCCGGCTCGATCCCGTAGCGCTCGCGCACCCCGGCGACGTCGATCACATCCGGCCCGCCCTTGGCCGGGAAGAGCACGCGGACCTGCTCGTCCACGCACTGGAACATGTCGCGGTCGCCGGTGAACAGCAGCGTCGTCCCGCCCGCGGCGGTCTCGACGCGCGCGAGCTCCCCGAGCAGATCGTCGGCCTCCAGGCCCGCGGGCTCGGCCTCCAGCGACGTCCAGCCGAACGCCGCGAAGAACGCCCGCGCCTCCGCCCACTGGTGCTCGAGCTCCTCGGGCATCGGCGGTCGGTCGGCGTGGTAGCCGGGGAAGGCGGCGACCCGGTAGGCAGCCGCCGCGGCGCCGAAGCACAGGACGACCGCGCGCGGCGCATGCGCGTCGACCGCCTGCAGCAGGAGGTTCGCCGTGCCGAGCAGTGCGTTGACGGGCCGGCCGTCGGCCCCCGTGATGCTCTTCGGCAGCGCGAAGAACGCGCGGTAGAGCAGGGACGGCGCGTCGACGGCGAGCAGCGGGGCGGGCGGCACGGCGACACCGTACCCGGCGGGTACCGTGATACCGGCGCCCACGCGCGCCCGTACCCCGGGGGTGCCCGCCGTGCGCGCCATCCCGATGCCCGACGACGAGAAGACCACCAAGGTCCCGAAGAGCCGCCTCGCCCGGACGGCCCGCTTCGGCTCGCTCGTGGGCGGCCAGGGCGTGAAGTGGACCGCGACGAACGTCGCGAACAGGGTCCGCTCCGACGACAGGGCGGCGGCCGCCAACGAGCGCCGCGCGCTCGACCTCGCCGACCAGCTCGTCAAGCAGCTCGGGCAGATGAAGGGCGCCGCGATGAAGATCGGCCAGGTGCTGAGCACCGTCGACTTCGACCTGATCCCCGAGAGCGAGCGCGAGGAGTTCAAGGAGCGGCTCGCGGCCCTGCGCGACAGCGCGCCGAAGGTCGCCTTCAAGGACATGCGCAAGGTCGCCGAGCGCGACATCGGCGGCACGCTCGACGAGCACTTCGCGTCGTTCGACGAGCGCCCGATCGCCGCCGCGTCGATCGGGCAGGTCTACCGCGCGACCACGCACGAGGGCGACGACGTCGCGGTGAAGATCCAGTACCCGGGCGTCGCGGAGGCGGTCGAGACCGACCTGCGCAACGTGCAGCTGCTCGTCCCGCTGCTGAAGCGCATGGCGCCGGGGATGGACGCCAAGGCGCTGCTCGGCGAGCTGCGCGAGCGGATCGCCGACGAGCTCGACTACGAGATCGAGGCGCAGAACCAGCGCCGCGTGCACC
>DAIPYF010000289.1:0-2756 GCA_036782855.1 Solirubrobacteraceae bacterium | reverse complement strand
CCCGAGCGCCCGACCCGGCCGGTGCGGCCGATGCGGTGGACGTAGACGTCCGGGGAGATCGGCACGTCGAAGTTCACGACGTGCGTGACGGTGGAGATGTCCAGGCCGCGCGCCGCGACGTCGGTGGCGACGAGGATCGGGACGCGCCCGCCCTTGAACGAGAGCATCACGCCGTCGCGCGAGCCCTGGGACATGTCGCCGTGCAGCGCCTTGACGTTCATCCCCTTGTCCCGCAGCGTGCGGTACAGCTGGTCGCAGCGGATCTTCGTGCGCGCGAAGACGATCGCCTGCGTCGGGCGCTCGGCCTGCAGCAGCTCGACGAGCTTCGTCGCCTTGTCCTTCGCCCCGACCTCGACGCGGAACTGCTCGACGGTGTCGACCGTGAGGTTCTTCGACTCCACCTTCACGAGCACGGGCTCGTACAGGTACCGATCGGCGAGCTTGCGGATCGGCGGCGGCATCGTCGCGCTGAAGAGCGCGGTCTGCCGGCTGTTCGGGGTGAGGGAGAGGATCTTCTCGACGTCCTCCAGGAAGCCGAGGTCGAGCATCTCGTCGGCCTCGTCGAGGACGACGAAGCGGCACGAGTGCAGGATCAGCGACGCGCGCGACATGAGGTCCATGACCCGACCGACCGTGCCGACGACGACGTGGCCGCCGGCGCGCAGCTGCGCCTGCTGGGTGCGGATCGGCGCACCGCCGAAGACCGCGACGACGTCGACGCCCTTCGGCTGACCGTACGCGCGCAGCGCCTGGGTGACCTGGATGCACAGCTCACGGGTCGGCGTGAGGACCAGCGCCTGGACCTCGGAGACGGACGGATCGACGTACTCCATGATCGGGATTCCGAATGCCGCCGTCTTGCCGGAGCCCGTCTGGGCCTGGCCGATGATGTCGCTGCCCTCGAGCAGCGGAGGGATCGCCTGCTCCTGGATGGGGCTCGGCTCCTGGTAGCCGACGTCCTCCAATGCCTGGAGGAGTGGCGCGGACAGGCCGAGGTCGGCGAAGGAGGTCACGCGTTGCAGAGTAGAGGGAGTGCTGTCACGATTGGTATGCCTGTCGTCACCGAATGAGGCATACGATGGCCGATGTGACCCGGACGTCCATGTTCCTCGACCGCGACCTCGTCCGCGAGGCCCAGGCGGCGCTCGGGACGACGACCGTCGTCGAGACCGTGCATGCGGCGCTGGAGAACGCCGTGGAGAGCCGGCGCCGCGGGCGTGCGATCAAGCGGATCAACGAGCTGATCGACTGGGATGAGCTCGACCGCCTGCACCGCGCCGAGGGCGACTATTGACCCGTGGCCTCGTCGACTCCTCCGCCTGGATCCGGGCGCAGCGGACGGGAGGCGACCTCGGCCGCCTGACCGACGAGGCGCTGCGGACCGGCGACCTCGCGATCTGCGAGCCGGTGCGCATCGAGCTGCTGCGCGGCGCCCGCAGCGGCCCGCACGCCACGGCGATCGACGAGGAGCTCTCGGCGGTGATCACCCTGACGACCGACGCCGACGCCTGGCGCCTGGCGCGCCGCACCATCGTGCAGCTCGCGCACCTCCACGGCGGGCGCCACCGCGGGCCGAGCCTCACCGACATCGTCGTCGCCGCCACCGCCGAGCGCCATGGCGTCGCCGTGCTCCACGACGACGCGGACTTCGAGCTGATCGCGAGCGTCACCGGCCAGCCGGTCGCGCGGATCGCGGGTTAGGCGCGGACGTCGAGCAGCAGCTTGCCGGTCGTCCGCCGCTCGGCGAGGTCGACCTGCGCCTGCGCGGCGTCCGCCAGCGGGTAGATCGCACCGACGACGACGCGCAGCTCACCGGCCGCCGCGCGCGCGAACAGGTCGGCGACCGGCGCGTCGAGCAGCTCGGCCGGGCGCTCGAGGCAGTGCCGGAACCAGAAGCCGGTGACGGTGCGGGAGGCGCGCATGAGCCTCCTCGTGTTGACGGTGTTCGTCGCACCGCCCGACACGCCGTAGGTCACCAGGCGCCCGAACGGCGCGAGCGCCTCGAGCGACGCGTCGAAGACCGCGCCGCCGATCGCGTCGAGCACCACGTCCACGGGCGCGCCGCCGTTGGCGTCGAGCAGGAGCCCGGTCAGGCCGTCGGCATCGGTGGCGCCCGCGACGTCGGCGCCCAGCTCGAGGGCGAGCGCGCGCTTGGCCTCCGAGGAGGCCGTCGCGATGACCCGCCCGGCCGCGGTCAGCGGCCGCGCGAGCTGGACGGCCAGCGAGCCGGTGCCGCCGGCGGCCGCGTGGATCACGACGCTCTCGCCCGGCGCGACGCGTGCGCTGGTCTGCAGGAGGTGCCAGGCCGTCAGCCCCTGGAGCAGGAGGGCGAGCGCCGTCCCGTCGTCCACCTCCGCGGGCACGGCGAAGCAGTGGGCCTCGGGCACGGCCGCGACCTCCGCGTACCCGCCGCGCCCCCCGGTGAGCGCCACGATGCGCTCGCCGGTGTCCCGCCGCACCCCCGCGACCTCGGCGCCCGGCACCAGCGGCAGCTCGCTCGCCGCGAGGTACTCGTTGCGCCGCTGGTGGGTGTCGGCGAAGTTCAGCCCCGCGACCGTGACGTCGACGAGGACCTCGCCCGGGCGGGGCTGCGGCTCGTCGACCTCGACGAGCCGCAGCACCTCCGGCCCACCGAATTCCTGTTGCCTGATCGCGCGCACGAGACCGCGAACGCTACCCTCGCCGCCCCATGAGCCTCACCGTCGTCGGATCCATCGCCTATGACGCCGTCATCACCCCGTCCGGGTCGCGCGACC
>DAIPYF010000288.1:0-2756 GCA_036782855.1 Solirubrobacteraceae bacterium | reverse complement strand
ATCGACGGCGCCACCGGCATCCTGCTGAACATCACCGGGGGCAAGGAGCTCGGGCTGTTCGAGGTCAACGACGCCGCGGAGATCATCCACAACGCGGCCGACTCGAACGCGAACATCATCTTCGGCGCCGTCATCGACGAGGCGATGGGCGACGAGGTCCGCGTCACCGTGATCGGCACCGGGTTCGACCACAAGGGCGGCCGCGGCCGCGTCGCACGCGACGAGACCCGCAGGCGCGCCGAGCGCACCACCCGCGACCGCACCCCGCGCGTGGACAGGGCGTCCGACCTCGAGATCGGCGACGACGATCTCGACATCCCGGCGTTCCTGAAGTAGGGCTCGCGGATCTCGGGGCGCGACGCATCCCCGATCTCTCGCTCGAGGTGCGTTGACGAAAGGACTTCGGGTCGGACCTTTGCGGTCGGCTTCGCTACCGTGAACGCGCATGGCCGACCTGCGCCGTACGCCGCTGCACGACCGTCATGTCGCCGCCGGAGCGAAGCTCGTGGACTTCGCCGGCTGGGAGATGCCGGTGCAGTACGCGGGCATCCGTGAGGAGCACCTGGCCGTCCGGCAGCGTGCGGGCGTCTTCGACGTCTCGCACATGGGCGAGATCGAGACCCGCGGCCCGCAGGCCGCCGAGCTGCTCCAGCGCCTGCTCTCCAACGACGTCGCGAAGCTCGCGGTCGGCGGTGCGCAGTACAGCGTGCTGTGCCGCGAGGACGGCGGTGTCCTGGACGACCTCTTCACCTACCGCCTGGCGCCCGAGCACTATCTGACGATCACGAACGCCTCCAACCACGAGAAGGATCTCGCGTGGTTCCGCCGCCACGCCGAGGGCCTCGACGTCGAGGTGCAGGACAAGCTCGCCGACTGGGCGATGATCGCCGTGCAGGGGCCCGCGGCCCGCGAACTCGTCCAGGCGCTCGCCGACGCCCCGCTGCCCGCCCGCTTCACGGTCGCCACGCGCGTGGTCGCCGGTCACACGGCGCTCGTCTGCGGCACCGGCTACACCGGCGAGGACGGCGTCGAGATCCTCTGCGCGCCGACGGCCGCCGGACCGGTCTGGGACGCCGTCGTGGCTCGCGGTGCCGTCCCCGCCGGGCTCGCCGCACGCGACACGCTGCGCCTGGAGGTCTGTTACCACCTCTACGGCAACGACCTGATGGAGTCCCGCGGGCCGATCGAGGCGGGCCTGGGCTGGTGCTGCAAGGAGGACACCGGGTTCATCGGATCCGGCCCGGTGCGCGCCGCCCGCGAGGCCGGCCCCGCCGAGAAGCTCGTCGCCTTCACGCTCACCGGCCCGGGCATCGCGCGGCAGGGCAACCCGGTCATCGGCGGCGGCGAGGTCACGAGCGGCACGCTGTCGCCGAGCCTCGGCATCGGCATCGGCATGGCCTACGTCCCGGCGGGGCGCGCGACCCCCGGCGAGCCGCTGCAGATCGACGTCCGCGGCAAGCTCCGCGATGCCGTCGTCGCCGAGCGGCCGCTGGTCCGCGGGAGCGCCGCGTAGGATCGCGCCCGACGGCGCGACCCGAAGGAGACCAATGTCTGACGCGAGCTACCCCCAGGACCTTCTCTACCACCCCGAGCACGACTGGGTCCGCATCGATCCGGACGACGAGACGCTCGCCGAATTCGGCATCACCTGGTTCGCCCAGGACGCGCTCGGCGAGGTCGTCTTCTTCGACCCGCCCGCCGTCGGAACGATCGTCGGGGCCGGGGAGGCCTACACCGAGGTCGAGTCCGTGAAGGCGGTCAGCGACGTCATCGCACCGCTGTCCGGCGAGATCGTCGAGGTCAACGAGGACCTCGGGAGCGCGCCGGAGGCGATCAACGACGACCCGTACATCATGGGCTGGATGGTCAAGGTCCGCCTGTCGGACGTATCGGAGAAGGACGACCTGCTGGACGCCGCCGCCTACGAGGCGACGCTGGGCTGACCCGCGAACGAAGGATCCCGTGAGCCGCTACACCGCCGTCACCGAGGCCGACCTCGAGCAGATGCTCGCCACGATCGGCGCGAGCAGCGTCGAGGAGCTCTTCGACCAGATCCCCGACGGCGTGCGGCTGCGACGCGAGCTCGACCTGCCGCCCGGCATGAGCGAGCAGGACGTCTACGCGCACCTCCTGGACCTCTCCCGGCGCAACACGTCCGCCGAGGACGAGCTGACGTTCCTCGGCGCCGGGATGTACGACCACTACGTCCCCGCCGCGATCGACATGCTGCTCGGCCGCTCGGAGTTCCTGACCCCGTACACGCCCTACCAGCCGGAGATCAGCCAGGGCGGCCTGCAGGTGATGTTCGAGTACCAGACCGCGATCAGCGAGCTGACCGGTCTGCCCGTCTCCAACGCGTCCGTCTACGAGGGCCCGAGCGCGGTCGGCGCCGCGGCCTACCTCGCGAAGCTCGCGAACGGGAAGCGGCGGATCGTCGTCTCCCGCGGCGTGCACCCGCACAGCCGCGAGACGCTGCGCACGCTCGCCCACGGGTACGGCATGGAGGTCGTCGAGGTCCCGCTGGACGGCGGCGCCACGGATGCGGCCGCCTGGGCCACCGCGATCGACGACGACACGTCGTGCGTGGTCTTCCAGCAGCCGAACTTCCTCGGCGCGGTCGAGGACGCGGCGGCGCTGGCCGCCGCCGCCAAGGACTCGCCCGCGGTCGTCGTCGGCTCCTACGACCCGATTCCGCTGGGCATCCTCGCCGCGCCCGGCGAGTGCGGCGTCGACGTCGCCGTCGGCGAGGGCCAGAC
>DAIPYF010000287.1:1178-2760 GCA_036782855.1 Solirubrobacteraceae bacterium | reverse complement strand
GGCGAGACCTCGTCGAGGAACTCCTTGAAGCGGTCGACGACCTCCTCGGTGTCCTCCACGTCGTGCTCGAACTCGATCGCGGATTCCGCGATGACCTCCTCGGCGGCGAAGATCGGTGCGCCGGCACGGACGGCGAGCGCGAGCGCGTCGCTGGGGCGCGAATCGATCTCGATCTCCTTGCCGTCGACGGTGAGCGTCACGGTCGCGAAGAACGTGTTGTCGCGCAGCTCGGTGACGGCGACCTGCGTGCACTTCGCCTCGAGCTCGCCGAGGACGTCGACCATGAGGTCGTGGGTCATCGGGCGGGGCGTCGAGGCGCCCTGGAGCTTCATCAGGATCGCGGCCGCCTCGGGGTGCCCGATCCAGATCGGCAGGAACTTGTTGCTGTCCACGGTCTTCAGCAGCACGATCGGCTGCTTGCCGACCATGTCGAAGCTGACGCCGTAGATGACCATCTCCTGCACAGGCATGCGCTCCCAGGCGGGTCGCGGGTGGAGCAGCGGAGGATACCCGGCGGGCGGGCGCGCTCAGCTCGGCGGCTTGGCGGCCACGTAGACGCCGTAGCCGAAGTACTGCGAGTACCTCCTGTAGAGCTCGATCTCGTCTCGTTCTCCCGCAACGACGGAGGCTGCCGCGGCGCTGTGTCCATGGCGAGCGAGGAACTCCTCGAATCGCGTCTCCAGGGGGACGTAGTAGTTCTCCAGCCAGCAGTGCGGCGGCAGCACGAAGTACGCCTCCGGCCGGAGGCCGTGCTGCTCGAGCACACCGATCTTGGCGGACGCGACGTCGACCTCCGGGTACTCCCTCGTCCAGTGATCGTGGAGCTCAACCGGCCGGCGACCGGTCAGCCACGTGAGCTCGGAGACCACGAGCTTGCCCCCTGGCCTCAGGTACCGCATCCACTGCGAGACGCCGGTGTCGAAGCCGATGTTGTAGATCGCGCCCTCCGACCAGATGACGTCCAGCTCTCCGTCGTCGAAGGGCAGCTCGTCGATCGAACACGCAAGCGTCGTGATCCCGGCGAGCTGCGGGTCCTGCTGTGCGGCGGCACGCAACTCGTCGAGAAAGGCCTGCGCGGTATCGACGGCGACGATCTCCGCGTTCAGGTGCTCGGCGAGGACCTTGGCGGCCGCGCCGGTCCCGCAGCCGAGATCAGCGATCCGCAGCGGCGCGGTGCGGTCCAGGCCGGTCAGCTCGATCGCACGCAGGGTCTGCTCGACGCCGCCCGGGCCCTGGCGCTCGGCGTCACGGTGAAGGTCGATGAGCAGCTCGTAGCCGTCGGACATGCGTCCGAGTCAGGCTACGCCTCCCACCGAGCCTCGCCATGGGCCGCTCGTCCCCGCTCCTCCGCTTGCTGCGCCACCAGGTCGAATATGATCGCGCGGAAACCGGGTGTGGTCCTGCGGCAATGGTTGGGGGGGTTGGTGATGACGGTGAGGTCCTCGAGAAGGCTTGGTGTGCTCGCGGCGGCGTTGGCGGCAGCGGCGGCGATCGTCGCGCCGGCGGCGGCCACGGCTGCCAAGACCGAGGTCAAGAAGGTCGGCGCGACGATCATCTACAAGAACGCGGCCAGCCCCAAGAC
>DAIPYF010000287.1:0-1078 GCA_036782855.1 Solirubrobacteraceae bacterium | reverse complement strand
GGGCAAGGCCTGCTCCGACTGACGAGCGAGATCGGCGGCCGCCGACCGAAGGACACGCATGGACATCAGCGGATCTCCCCACCTCGTCGATGCGCGCGCGGCGCAGCGCCCGACCCGCTGGTGGATCGCGATCCCGCTCGTGGTCGCGCTCTTCATCGCCTTCGGCGGCGCCGTCATGGGGCTCATCTCCGCGATCTTCGGCACACCCGACGACGGGAGCGCATGGGAGCTCGTCGCCGAGATCCCCGAGTTCGGCCTCGCGCTGATCGTGCTCCTGCTGTGGGTGCGCTTCAGGGACCGCCGCTCGGCCTTCTCGATCGGCTTCCAGTGGCGCTCCACGCCGCTGCGTCACATCCTGCTCGGCATCGTCGGCGGCGTGCTGCTGTGCGCCACCCCGGCCCTGCTGCTGCGCGTGACCGGCGCCTACGAGTCGGTCCCCGCGGGCGACGACGTGACGACCGGCGCCGGCGCCGTGGTGATCGTGATCCCCCTGATCCTCGCCGTGCTCGTGCAGTCCAGCACCGAGGAGGCGATGTTCCGCGGCTACGTGCAGCAGCTCTCGGGCACGCAGCTCGCAGGCTGGGCTGCGGTGCTGGCCCCGTCGATCGCGTTCGCGGCCGCGCACATCGACTTCCACGTGTTCGTCATGGCGAACATCATCCTCGTAGCGATCCTCTTCTCGTTCCTCGCGCTGCGGATCGGCACGATCTGGCTGGTCTGCGGCATCCACTGCGGCTGGAACTGGGCCCAGGGCAACCTCTTCGGGATCCCCGTCAGCGGCAACCCGGTGGACGTCTCGATCCTGCGCCTGGCGCCCGACGCGAGCGCCGCCTCGTGGCTGACCGGCGGCGACTTCGGCGTCGAGGGCAGTGCGATCACGACCGCCGTGCTGGCGCTCGCCGCCTTCGCGGCCTATCGCTGGTGGTCGGCATCGCCGGACGCGACACCCGGTGTGGAGCGGGCGCCCGAACCGGCGTCGCACGCGGGCTTGGCCTGAGGCCCGGCCGGCGACCCTGCGGGCGCGGGCCTTTCCGAGTGGGCGATCCAGGATTCGAACCTGGGACCTCTTCCTTATCAG
>DAIPYF010000286.1:0-2814 GCA_036782855.1 Solirubrobacteraceae bacterium | reverse complement strand
CCGGCTGGCAGGCGCGGCGCATCCCGACGTCGGGCGGCCTGCCGATCCAGTCCACGGTGTCCTCGCCCGGAACGTCGACGGACGTGCCGCTCAGCCGCCCGTTCGTCAGCGCCGGCCCCAAGGCGCGGGCGGACATGGCATGGCTGCAGCCGAGCGCCGGGGCTCCCGGCTTCGACGTCATGCAGACCACCGAGGTCGACCCCTGATCAGGCGTCCAGGCGCGGCGGGCGGATGTTGCACCGCCGCGGCGCCCTGCCGATACAGGGCGCATGACGCGCCTCCCCGCCCGCGTCGCCCCGCGCATCGGGGCGCTCTGCGCCGTCGCCCTCGGCAGCGCCGCCGCTTGGGCGGCCTCCGCGGGCGCGTGGTCCTCGCCCGCGGCGATCTACGCGAACGCGGCACCCCAGGTGCTCGCGGTCGCCGGTGATCCCGCGGGGAACGCCTTCGCCGTCTACGAGGGCGGCACGCTCGACGCGCCGCTCCTGCTGAGCGAGCGCGCCGTCACCGACGCGCGCTCCGAGCAGGCGTCGCTCGCCTGGTCCTCGCCGCGCCCGCTCCCCGGCGGCGTCGACAACTTCACGAACGCCGCGCCGGCCCTGACGGGGGCGACGGCCGCCGCCTCGGGCGAGGGCGCCGGCGTCATCGCGCTGCGCCACGGCGCGTCGCTGCTGACCGCGCTCGTCCGCGAGCCGGGCCGCGAGTTCTCCGAGCCGGCGACGATCGCCGGCGGCGCCTTCGGGCGCATCGACGAGCCGTCCGTGACGATCAACGACGCGGGAGCCACGCTCATCGCGGTCCACGCGGCCGGCGGGCGCTCGGGCTCCGGCCGCGTGCTCTACAGCTACCGCCAGGCCGGCGGGCTCTTCTCGCGCGTCAATGCCCTGGCGACGTCCGACGCGCCCGCCCCGTCCGCCGCGCAGGCGGACGACGGCTGGCCGGTCATCGCGTGGACGAACCGCACGACCGCCTACGTCGCGCGGATCGGCGAGACCGGCCGCCCGACCGCGCCGCAGCGGCTCGGCGCGTCCCGCACGCGCGCCCCGATCGTCGCGGCGGTCGGCCACGGCGGCGACGGCATCGTCGCGTGGATCGACAGCGACGGCTACCTGCGCCTCGTGCGCCGCAGCGCCCCGGGGGCGTTCTCCTACTCGCTGCCCATCCACCGGGCCCCCGGCTCGGTCATGAGCGACCTCGCCGCGGCGGTCGACCCGCTCGGGCGGGCGTTCGTCACCTGGCGCGAGACGAAGGGCTCGGCGCGCAAGGTGCTCGTCGCGCAGGCGCCCGTCGGCGCGTCCTTCCGCATCTCGACGCTCGCCACCGGCACCGACCTCGGCAGGCCCGTCGTCACCTCGCGCCCGGACGGCGGCGGCGCCGTCGCCTGGCCGACCGCGAACGGCTGGCAGGCGACCACGACGACGGCCGCGAAGTGGGGCCGCGCGTCGAAGGTCTCCGGCGCCCTGGCGGGCGACGACCGCGACGGCGCGCAGGCGACGCTCATCAGCGGACCCGGCCCGCGCGTCGAACTCGTCTGGCGCCAGCTCGGTGACGCCGCGCCCTCGACCGGCCCGATCGTCTACGCCGCTTCGGACCCCGGCGTCTAGGTCGACGCGGCCTTCCAGCGCCGCGTCCCCGTGTCGCAGCGGACGCCGTCCGGGTAGTGGACCGCGGCGCGGAACGTGCCGCTCGCGGACGTGCGCCCGACCTTCCCGGCGAGGGTGTAGTCGAAGACGTTGTCGCCGCTTCCGGAGCTGGACCGGTACCGCTGGGTGAACGTCTCCCCGAAGCGGCCCGTGGAGCTGATGGGGAAGTCGGTGAACGCCTCGGGGATGTCGACCCACTGATCGCCGCTGCACTCGGCGTGCCACCCGAGGTCGACGTCGTCGACGTTCCGGCGGTCCCGGGAGAGGCGCAGGACGAGGGGCTCGCCCAGTGCGGTCCGCCCGCCGTAGACGAAGCCGGGGCGGTGCACGGCCTTCAGGCGGCGCCCGCCCGTCGTGCAGGTCTCCAGGACGGTGCCGTCGGGCGGGACGTTCGTGAGCGTCCACGTCGCCGTGAGCGTGCCGGACGCCGTGCCGCGCGTGAGTCTGCCGGAGAGCTTCATGGCCAGCAGGAGCCTCCTCGCGCCGACGTCCAGGGGCAGGCTGTACGTGCCCACGAAGCGCCCTCCGGCGTTCCGCGTCATCTCCCACGCGCCGACCCGCGTCACGCCCCGTCGCGCCGGGATGACCGCGACGGACTTGTGGAACACCCGTGGCGTGGGATCGCCGCCGACGCACGGCGCGGAGAACGCGATCACCGTGCCCTTCAGCCGCTGTCCCGCGCGATCGGTCGTGAGCACGACGGGGTCGCCGCCGGTCCCGAGGTGACCGCCGTACACGGCGTCCGCGGCGCCGGCCGGGCCGGCGAGCGCCAGGCCGGCGAGGACCGCCGTGAGGACCGCGGTGAGGTCGAGCGGCCGCATCGCGGTTCACGCTACGCCCCCGCGCGCGCCCCGTCATCCGCTCGCACTACGGCCCATCTAGGATGGACCGCATGCCCGCACAGCCCTTCGTGACCAAGCTCAACGAGCAGATCGCATACGAGTACGGCGCGCACCAGCAGTACGTGGCGAACGCCGTCTGGTTCGACGCCCAGACGCTGCCGCGACTCGCCGCCTTCTTCTACGCCCAGGCGCTGGAGGAGCGCGGCCACGCGATGATGATGGTCCAGTACCTGCTCGACCAGGGCGTGGACCCGCTCATCCCGGGCATCGAGGCGCCGCAGAACGGGTTCGCGGACATCGTCGAGCCGGTGCAGCTCGCGCTCGACCAGGAG
>DAIPYF010000285.1:0-2814 GCA_036782855.1 Solirubrobacteraceae bacterium | reverse complement strand
GAGACCGGCGAGTACGTCCAGGTCATCGCCGACGGCGGCATGCGCACCGGCGGCGACGTCGCGAAGGCGATCGCGTGCGGCGCCGACGCGGTCATGATCGGATCCCCGCTCGCCCGCGCGTACGAAGCGCCCGGACGCGGCTACCACTGGGGCATGGCGACGTTCCACCCGACGCTTCCGCGTGGCGCGCGCGTGCAGACCGTCCAGAACGGCTCGCTCGAGGAGATCATCGCGGGCCCCGCGCACGAGAACGACGGCACGTTCAACCTCATGGGCGCCCTGCGCACGTCGATGGCCACCTGCGGCTACCAGGACATCGCCGAGTTCAACCGCGCGGAGCTGATGGTCGCCCCGTCGCTGCAGACCGAGGGCAAGCTGCTGCAGTCCTCGCAGGGCGTCGGCATGGGCAGCCGCGGCGCCGCCGCCTCGCGTCCGGCGCCCGAGGCGAGCGACCCGGCCGCCGCGAACGGCGCACCGGCCGACAAGGCCGCCGCTCTGAGCTCCACGCCGGCGTGACCGAGCCCCGTCTCGGCGCGGAGCACGGCCTCGTCACGGCCGACCTGGCGGCGACGGAGTTCGCGGACGAGTCCGCGCCGATCGACATCCCGCGGGCGGTCGACGAGGTCGTCGTGCTCGACTTCGGCGGCCAGTACTCGCAGCTCATCGCGCGCCGCGTGCGCGAGCTCGGCGTGTTCTCCGAGCTGCTTCCGCACCACGTCGGCGCCGCGGAGGTCGCGCGGCGCAAGCCCAAGGGCCTGATCCTCTCGGGCGGGCCCGCGTCCGTCTACTCCGACCACGCGCCGAAGCTCGACCGCGAGCTCCTCGAGCTCGGGATCCCCGTGCTCGGCATCTGTTACGGCATGCAGCTCCTCGCGCTCGAACTGGGGGGCAGGGTCGAGGGCGCCGAGGTGGGGGAGTACGGCCGGTCGCAGCTGACCGTCCACCAGTCCGGCGTGCTCTTCCGGGACCTGCCCGCCGAGCAGCCGTGCTGGATGTCCCACCGCGACACCGTCTACGAGGCGCCGACCGGCTTCACCGCCCTCGCCTCGTCCACCCAGTCGCCGGTCGCGGCGTTCGAGTCCGTCGAGCGCGGCGTCTTCGGGATCCAGTTCCACCCCGAGGTCGTCCACACGCCCTACGGCCAGCACGTCCTCACGCACTTCCTGCGCGACGTGTGCGCGTGCGACATGACCTGGTCGGCGGCGTCGATCGTCGAGGAGCAGATCGCCCGCATCCGCGACCAGGTCGGTGACGGCAAGGTCATCTGCGGCCTGTCCGGCGGCGTGGACTCGTCCGTCGCGGCGCTGCTGGTCCACCGGGCCGTCGGCGACCAGCTGACGTGCGTGTTCGTCGACCACGGGATGATGCGCAAGAACGAGGGCGACCAGGTCGTCGCCACCTTCCGCGACCACTTCCACGTCCCGCTGGTGGCCGTCGACGCCGAGGAGCGGTTCCTCGAGAAGCTCGCCGGCGTCTCGGAGCCCGAGCGGAAGCGCAAGATCATCGGGACCGAGTTCATCCGCGTGTTCGAGGAGGAGGCGCGCAACCTCGGCGACGACGTGCGCTACCTCGTCCAGGGAACCCTCTACTCCGACGTCATCGAGTCCGGCGGCGGGACCGGCGCCGCGACGATCAAGTCCCACCACAACGTCGGCGGACTTCCCGACGACCTGCAGTTCGACCTCGTCGAGCCGCTGCGCGCGCTCTTCAAGGACGAGGTGCGCGCCGTGGGCGCCGAGCTCGGGCTGCCCGAGCGCATGGTCTGGCGCCAGCCGTTCCCCGGCCCCGGCCTCGCGATCCGGATCGTCGGCGGCGAAGCCACCAAGGAGCGCCTCGACCTCCTGCGCGACGCCGACTTCATCCTCCAGGACGAGATCCGGGGCGCCGGCCTCTACCGCGACCTCTGGCAGTCGTTCTGCGTGCTGCCGGACGTGCGCACCGTCGGCGTCCAGGGGGACGAGCGCACCTACGGCTACGTCGTCGTGATCCGCGCCGTCACGAGCGACGACGCGATGACCGCCGACTGGGCGCGGCTTCCGTACGACCTGCTCGAGCAGATCGCCAGCCGCATGATCAACGAGCTGCGCGACGTGAACCGCGTGGTGCTCGACATCACGAGCAAGCCCCCCGGAACCATCGAATGGGAGTAGGGGTTCGCGGATCTCGGGGCGCCTGAGGCGCCCCGCGTGCCAGGGGCTGTGCCCCGGGCACAGCACCCTGACCCCGTGCCACCTCAGGCATCCCCGATCTCTCGCTCGAGCGGCGTTGGGGTGGTGCGGCACTCCGTGCGTTCGTGGCGGGAAATGACCAGTGACTGGTCGGAACTCGCGGCGAGTACGCGGGCCCGTGCGTTGGTGGCGGGAAATGACCAGTGACTGGTCGGAACACGCGGTGGGCGGTGCGCGCGGTGGGCGGTGCTCCGGCCTCAGGACCCCCGTCCGGCCCGCGCTGAACGACCCCGCTATCCTTCCCTGCTCGCGCCGCGCCCGATCCCGGCCGCGCGGCGCTTTTCTCACGCCATGAAGACCTACGCACCGAACCCCAAGACCTACGTCGCCAACGCGAACGACCGTGAGCGCAACTGGCTCGTCGTCGACGCGACCGGCCAGACCCTCGGCCGGCTCGCGACGCAGATCGCGGACGCGCTGCGCGGCAAGCGCAAGCCCGAGTACACCCCGCACGTGGACACGGGGGACTTCGTCGTCGTCATCAACGCCGAGAAGATCTCCGTCACGGGCAACAAGCGCCGCGAGAAGCTCTACCGGCGCCACTCCGGCTACCCGGGCGGCCTGAAGGAGCGCACGCTCGAGGAGA
>DAIPYF010000284.1:0-2820 GCA_036782855.1 Solirubrobacteraceae bacterium | reverse complement strand
CTCTACGACTGGCTCGACGACAACGACGGCGTCGAGATGCTCGGCGTCGAGTGGGTCAACAACCCGATGATCATCGGCGAGCAGCCCGCCTTCGTCTCGATCAACGCGACCACCGAGATCGATCTCATGGGCCAGTGCGCGAGCGAGACGATGGCCGGGCGGTACTGGTCCTCCAGCGGCGGGCAGTCGGACTTCGCCCGCGGCGCGATGTACTCCGAGGGCGGGCAGGCGTTCGTCGTCCTGCACTCCCAGACCCGCAAGGGCCGCTCGCGCGTGCGCTCCCAGCTGACGCCCGGATCGGTCGTGACGACGCTGAAGAACACCGTCGACCACGTCGTCACAGAGCACGGGCTGGTCGAGCTGCGCGGGAAGTCCCTCGCCGACCGGGCGCGCCTGCTGATCTCGATCGCCCACCCGGACCATCGGGAGACGCTCGAGCGCGAGGCGCACGAGCTCGGCCTGCTGCGCTGAGCGGCCCCGCGCCGACCCGGCGGGCCCGGGCCGGACGGGGGGGACCCTGTGGGGAGGATCTGACGACGGACGGAGCCCCGCATGTCCCGCCTACGCACCACCTCGACCGGCCGCCTGATCGCCCTGTGCGTCGTGGCCGTCCTGGCACTGGCCGGTGTGGCGACGATCGCCGTCGCGGGGTCCGGCAGCGGCCCGACGCCGCCGGCCAAGCCGCTCGCGGAGGCGATCCGCGACGCGGTGAGCGGGAAGGCTCCCGCCGGCGTCACAGCCCGCGTCACGTTCACGAACACCCTCATCGACACGTCAGGGCTCGCCACGGGAACCAACCCGCTGCTCGCGGGCGCGAAGGGCCGCCTCTGGATCTCCGCGGACGGGGACCTGCGTCTGGAGCTGCAGTCGCAGGGCGGCGGCGGCGACGCACAGGTCGTGCTGCGCGGGGACGAGCTCACGGGCTTCGACGCGACGGCGCACACCATCTACCGCGCGACCCTCCCGCCCGAGCCCGCGGACGAGCCGGGCGACGAGGACGCGACGCCGGCGCTCGCGACGGTCGAGCGCGCGCTCTCGCGGCTGGCGCGCGTGGCGACGGTCGGCGAGGCCGCCCCCGCGAACATCGCCGGCCGCGAGGCCTACACGGTGCGCCTCGCGCCGCGCCGTGACGCCGGGCTGGTCGGCGGCGCGTCGCTCGCATGGGACGCGGCGAACGGTGCGCCGCTGCGCGTGGCCGTCTACTCGACGCTGCGCAACGACCCGGTGCTCGAGCTCGTCGCAACCGGCGTGGACTTCGGGCCCGTCGACCCGGCGACCTTCGACGCGGCGGCGCCCCCGGGCGCGACCGTCGTGGACCTCACCCCCGCCAAGGACCGCGCCCGCGCGGACGACGACGGCCGCCCGAAGCCCGTCACCGGCCTCGCCGCCGTCCGCGCGAAGGTCGGCTTCCCGCTCGCCGCCCCGGACACGCTCGCCGGGATGGACCGCGCGGAGGTCGCGCTCGTCCAGGGTGACGACCGCGAGGGCGCGCTCGTCACGTACGGCGAAGGCCTCGGCGGCCTTGCCGTCCTCCAGACGCCGGTCCGGCCCGGCGACGAGGCCCCCGCCTCCGACGCGGGCCGCGACGAGGGCGTCGGGTCGGTCGACCTCGGCGGCGGCGTCCGTGCGATGCAGCTCGAGACGCCGCTCGGGACCGCGCTGACGTTCACCCGCGCCGGCGTGCGCGTCGTCGTCATCGGCTCGGTCACCGCGGACGTGGCGCAGGCCGCCGCCCGCGGCCTGCGGTGACGGCGACCGGCGAGGCCTCGGCGACGCCGGTCGAGGTCCGCGGGCTCGTCAAGCGGTACGGCGACCTCGTCGCCGTCGACGACGTCGACCTGACCGTCGAGCGCGGTGACGTCTTCGGCTACCTCGGGCCCAACGGCGCGGGCAAGACGACCTCGCTGCGGATGATGCTCGGGCTGATCCGCCCGACCGCCGGCACCGTCCGGGTGTTCGGCCGCGACCCGGGCGTCTCCGTCCGCGCGCTCGAAGGCGTCGCCGGATTCGTCGAGGCGCCCCGCTTCTACCCGTATCTCGACGGGCGCACGAACCTGCGGCTGCTCGCGGCGCTCGACGGCGACGGCGCCGAGCGCCGCATCGAGGAGGCGCTCGACGTCGTCGAGTTGTCCGGCCGCGGGAAGGACAAGGTGGGCGGCTACTCGCACGGCATGCGCCAGCGGCTCGGGATCGCGGCGGCGCTGCTGCGCCGCCCGCGCCTGCTGCTGCTCGACGAGCCGGCGACCGGCCTGGACCCCGGCGGCATGCGCGACATGCGCGCGCTGATCCGCCGCCTGGCCGACGACGGGATCACGGTCGTGCTCTCCAGCCACCTGCTCGCCGAGGTCGAGGAGCTGTGCAACCGCGTCGCGATCGTGCGCCGCGGGCGTGTCGTCTACGAGGGCCGGCTCGACGACCTGCGGATCGCCGCCGGCGCGACGTACCGCCTGCGCACCACCGACGACGAGCGTGCACTCGCCGTGTGCGCCGCGCAGCGCGGCGTCGAGCACGCCGCGCGCGGCGAGGACGGGGTGATCGTCTTCCGCGCCGACGGGGAACACGCCGTCGGCGAGCTGTCGCTCGCGCTGACCGAGGCGCGCGCGCTGATCCTGGAGCTCGCGCCGCGCATGGCGTCCCTCGAGGACCTGTTCTTCGACCTGACGGAGGGCGCCGACGCCCGCGAGGCCGATGCCGCCCGGATCGCCGAGGCCGCGAGCCTCGTGGAGGACGGTCAGGCATGAGCCGCCCGGGCACGCTGACGGTCTACCGCTGGGAGCTGCGCAAGCTGCGCTCGCAGAAGCGCACGTACCTCGGGCTCGG
>DAIPYF010000283.1:0-2825 GCA_036782855.1 Solirubrobacteraceae bacterium | reverse complement strand
AGAGCCGCGGACTCATAATCCGTCCGATCCAGGTTCGAGTCCTGGCCGGCCCATCTGCGCGGCTGCGCGCGTTCACCCGGGACGCACGAGGACGAACGACACGCGGCTCGCGTCATTCGTGCAGACGCCGTCCTGCCTGCATTCCCAGCCGAGCGGCAGCAGCGCCTTCTCGAGGCCGAGCTGCTGGCGCCCCCATTGCGCGGCGACGAGCGCGGCCGTCGCGCAGTCGACGTTGCGAGCCTGCTCGATCCGGGCGTAGGTGACGTCGACGTCGCCCTCGCGAGCCCCGACCTCGACGTTCGGACACGCGCCCGAGCGCCTCTGCGCCGTGGTCTCGGGCGTGGTGGTCGCGGACGTGCTCGGCGGGGCGGACGCCGGCTCCTTCGCCGTCGTCGTCGAGGTCGCACCGCTCGTGCCGGAGGTCGCCGGCGGTGAGGTGGCGGGCGTGGTCGCGGTGGCGGCCCGGGTCTCGGTGACCGTCTGGATCGCCGTCGCGCCGGCGGTCGTGGCGGTCGGGGTTGCTGGTCCGTCGTCGCCGCCGCAGCTGGTGAGGGCGAACGTGGCGACGACCAGGAGCGCGGCGAAGCCGCTCATGGGTATCGACATGGCGAAGAAGATAGAAAATGCGCCGCGGGATACGCGTCACCAGCCGACCGCTTCCCGGAGCGGGCGGCGGGGCCGCTCTCCGCCGCTACCGGGGCGGCCGGGCGAGGTAGGCGTCGCCGGCGCGCACCCTGACGGTTCGCCGCCGCCCGAGGTCCCGTGCGTCGACGACGCCGCGCGTGACACGCACGAGCGTCCCCGCGCACGAGTCCTGCACGAGCCACCTGGTTCCTCGCACGGTCGCCGAGCCGTAGCTTCCGGTGGTGCGGAAGCGCCCCTTGCCGTCGCCCCAGAGGAACCGCTTGCCGGGCTTCTTGCGGCGCTTCCCGGATGCCCGAGCGCTCCGGCTGCGCGGGCACGCCGCGAGGCCGACGTCCTCGGCGAGGCGCAGCACGGTCGTCACGGGGGCGCGGCGTTCCTGGGTGATGACGAACACCCCGCCGTGGAACTCGCCCGAGAGGCGGCCGTCGCCCGTGTCGTTCGCCGCGGTGATCCGCACGCGCCCCGCTCGCGTGTCGACGCGCGAGCCGAGCGCGATCGCGCGCTCGCCCCGGAGCCTGGCCGGCCTCCCGCCGGGCGGGGTGACGATGACCGCGCCCTGGGTGTCCTCGCCGACGCCGCGCGCGCCGAGGACCGGCTCGGGGGCGCCGGCGGGCGGCGCCGCGGAGACGCCGGCGCTCGCCGCTGGGGTTCCGCCGGTCCCGAAGCCGGGCGCGACGGTCCCGAGCGGGATCACGTCGTCGACGACGCCGGCCGCGCACGCCGACGGCGCGGTGGTGGTGAGTTGCAGTCGGTCGAGCAGGACGGCCGAGTCGAGGATCGCGTCGCCCTGGTCGAAGATCGAGAGGTACAGCGTGTGCGCCCCGGGGGTGATGGGGGTCGACGCGCGCAGGACCGGCGTGGCCCAGTCGAACGGGGTGCCGGCCGCGGCGGCCTGCGTGGTCGGGGCGTTCGCGAGGCCGTTGACGGTGACGACCTGCCCCGACGGCCCGAACGCGAAGTTCCGGGGTGCGCTGACCGTGGTGCTCGTCGTCGTCCAGGTGGAGGCGTCGAGCTCGGCGAGGAACGCGTCGTTGAACGGGTTGCCGCCGTCGGGCGTCTCCTCGGTGAGGAAGCGGAAGGCGAAGCTCAGGCAGTTCGCCCCCGCCGGCACGTCGAGTCCGACCTGGAGCACGCTGACGTCCTCGGCGCCGGGACCGCGCTCGGGGAGCGCCGCTCCGCCGCCGGAGCCGTCGGCGAGCGTCCCGGGGAACGTCACGTCGTCGGCGCGGCCGGTGGAGATCGCCGCGAAGCCCGGCCCGTCGAGCGGGAAGCCGGAGAACGGGATCGCGAGGACGCCGGAGGTGAGGAAGAGCGGGGGGCGCGTCAGCCAGGCGCCGCCGGTCACCTGGGCGGGGTCGGCGGCGGGGGCGAGGGCGATCGCGGTCGGCGTGTCCTCGGCCGGCGTGGTGAACGTCAGATCCTCGCCGAGGACGGTCGGTGTGTAGAAGTCGTCCGCCGCGGAGAGCCGGTAGTGATAGGTCGTGCCTGGCTGCAGCCCCTTCACGCGGACGCTCACGGGGGTCTCGGGCTCGCTCCCGCTCACGGTCTCGTACCCGTCGACCTGACCGTAGGATTCGCTCTCGCCGTACTCGACGATCCAGGTGGTGTCGGCGCCGACGGGGTCGATGGTGCCGCCGAGGACGGCGCTGTTCCAGCCGACCTCCTGCGCGGGCGCCGAGGTCACGACCGGGTCGGCCGCGAACGCCGGCGGCGCGGCCGCGAGCGCGGCGACGAGCAGCGCGCCCGTGATCGAGCGCGGCAGCCGGCCCTTTGTGCGCCGTCCCCTCATCGGCCCGATTGTGTCCGATCGCGCGGCGCACGCGCAACCGGCGGCCCCGCGTCCCGCTCAGCGGATGTGCACGCCGCTGATCGCGCGTGAGATGACGAGCCGCTGGATCTCCGAGGTGCCCTCGAAGATCGTGTAGATCTTGGCGTCGCGGTGCCAGCGCTCGACCGGGTACTCGCGGGCGTAGCCGTTGCCGCCGAGGATCTGGATCGCACGCTCGGTCGCCCAGACGGCGACCTCGCCCGCCTTGAGCTTGCTCATCGAGCCCTCGGCGTTCTCGAACGGGATGCCGTTGCGCCCCATCCACGACGCGCGCCAGACGAGCAGGCGGGCGGCATCGATCTCGAGCTTCATGTCGGCGAGCGTGAACGCGATCGCCTGGTTCTCGATGATC
>DAIPYF010000282.1:0-2833 GCA_036782855.1 Solirubrobacteraceae bacterium | reverse complement strand
CCCATCATCCCGCCGTTGACCCCGGCGCGGACGGCGAGGGGCTGCAGCCCGGCGAGGTTCTCGACCCGGCCGCCGCAGAGGCGGAACAGCGCCTCCGGCAGGACGAGCCGGAAGATCGCGATCCACTTCACGGCCTCCCAAGGGTCCATGATCCGGCGGTCGCCGAACTTCGTCCCCGCCTTCGGGATCAGCAGGTTGATCGGGACGCTCGTCGGGTCGACCTCCGCGAGCTGGAAGGCCATCTCGACCCGTTGGGCCGGCGTCTCCCCGAGATTCAGGATGCCGCCGACGCAGGTCTCCAGCCCGGCCTCCTTGACGGCGTCGATGGTTCGCAGCCGGCCCTCGTAGCGGACGGTGGAGGAGACCTCCGGGTAGTACGACTCGGCGGTCTCGACGTTGTGATGCACGCGCTGGACGCCGGCCTCCTTGAGCATCCGCGCGCGGTCGGCGCTCATGTGGCCGATCGACGCGCAGCGCTTGAGGTTCGTCTCCTGCGCGACCAGGCGCACGCCGTCGAGGAACTTCTGGAAGTCGCGCTTGGAGAGCCCCTGGCCCTGCGTGACCATGCAGAAGCGGTGCGCGCCGGCGGCCTCGGCGGCACGCGCGTGCTCGAGGATCTGCTCGGGCTCCATCAGCGCGTGCATCGGCGTCTCGGCCTCGGCGAACCGCGACTGTGCGCAGAAGCCGCAGTCCTCGGCGCAGCCGCCGGACTTGGCGTTGACAAGCGAACACAGGTCGGTGCTGTCGCCGAACTGCTCGACCCGCGCCTCCCAGGCACGCTCGACGAGGGCCTCGATCGCCTTGGGCTCGGTCAGAGCGCCGAGCTCGAGCGCTTCCTCAGGGGTGATGAGCGGGGGCATGGCGCGGTCGGTCCTCCGGGTCGTCGTCGTGACGGCTGGAGCGTCTCAGCGCGGGCGGACGGCAGTCTCAGCCCAGCGACGCCAGGAGCGGCGCGTGGTCGCTCGGCTTCTGACCCTTGCGCAGATCGCGGTCGATGCCGCAGCCCCGCAGGCCGCCCGCGAGGGAGGCGGACACGAGCAGCAGGTCGATCCGCAGCCCGAGGTTCTTGTGGAAGTTGCCGGCACGGTAGTCCCACCACGTGTAGCGGTGGGTGCCCGACGGCGCGGCGGCGTAGGCGTCGACGAGATCGCCGGCATCGAGGATCGCGGCCAGGCGCGAGCGCTCGTCTTCGGTGACATGGGTGGCACCCGCGAACGCCGCCGGGTCGTAGACGTCCTCGTCCGTCGGCGCGACGTTGAAGTCGCCGCCGACGATCAGCGGCGAGCCCGACAGCTCGCCGACGCGGCAGGCCAGCGCGTCGAGAAACGTCAGCTTCTCGTGGAACGTCGGGCTGCCGACCTCGCGCCCGTTGACGACGTAGACGCTCGCGAGACGGACGCCGAGGCCCGGCACGTCGGCCTCGATCCAGCGTGCCTCCTCGTCGCGGATCTCGCCGGGGAGCCCGGCGCGCGCGTCGGCGAGCCCGAGCCCGGCCTTCGCGAGGATCGCGACACCCGCCCACTGCCCGCCGCTGTGGTGGACGGAGTCGTACCCCGCCGCGGTCAGCTCCGCCTCCGGGTACTGGTCGGGCGCGACCTTCGTCTCCTGGAGCAGGACGACGTCGGGCGCGTGCTTCTCCAGCAATTCGAGCACGCGGGGCAGGCGCGCGCGCAGGGAGTTGACGTTCCAGGTGCAGACGAGCACTACCGGCCCTGCCAGCGCGCGTCCCGCTTCTCGGCGAACGCGCGGACGCCCTCGAGCATGTCCTGCGAGGCGAAGCATGCTTCGCGCAGGGCGATCAGCTCACGCTCGGTGTCGGGGTCGATCTCGCCCTCGGCTGCGAGCAGCGCTCGCAGCACCCGCTTGTTGCCGCGGACGCTGAGCGGCGCGTTCCCGGCGAGCTCGGCGGCCCAGTCGAGCGAGGCGGACCCGAGCGCGTCGGGCCCGACGACATCGTTGACGAGGCCCCACTCCAGGGCGGTCTGGGGCGGGATCCTCCGGCCCACGAGGAACAGCTCGCGCGTGCGCGGCGCGCCGATCGCGTCGATGAAGCGCCGAAGTCCCGTGTGCGAGTACACGAGCCCGAGCTTCGCGGGGGGCATGCCGAACTGGACCCCGTGCGCGGCGATCCGCAGGTCGCACGCGAGCGCGAGCTCCAGGCCGCCGCCGATCGCGGGGCCGTTGATCGCCGCGACCGTCGGCAGGTCGGTGGCGTCGAGCGCCTGCAGCGCTCCGGTGAAGGGGTGCGCGACGAGCCGCTCGGCCTCGACGGCGAACACGTCGTCCGGGATGTCGCCGATGTCGTAGCCGGAGGAGAAGTGGCGTCCGTCGCCGGTGACGATCAGGCAGCGGGTCCGGCCGTCAGCGCTCGCCGCGGTGACCTGCTCGGCGAGGTCGTCGAGGATCGCGTGATCGAGCGCACCCCGCTTGTCGGGGTTGGAGATCGTCAGCCGGAGCACGCCGTCGGCGGGCCGGTCGGTCAGCAGCTGGCCGGGCACGTGGGGAACCCTACGTGGTGCCGGGCGGGCGGCTGCGCCTGCACGTGCGCGTGGCGAATGCCGGCTTCGTCCCGCTTGGCGTGACCGAAGCTGGATCTCGACCCGCGCCGAGCGCGGGCGACGAGTTCCCCACTGGGGACATGACACACGCCGGATCTCGTGGCACGGCGCTCCGCGATCCTTGCGAAGCGTGCGCGCGCCGCGGCCGCTACTCCAGAACCACCAGCGTGTCGCCCTCGTTCACCGCCTGGCCCTCCTCGCAGAGGATCTCCTTGACGGTGCCCTCGTCCTCGGCCTCGACCGGCATCTCCATCTTCATCGACTCGAGGATGACG
>DAIPYF010000281.1:0-2865 GCA_036782855.1 Solirubrobacteraceae bacterium | reverse complement strand
CCGGTGAGGACGTCGCGCGACGCCCGCCGTTCGAGCGCGACGTGAACACCGTCTTCCAGGACTATGCGCTGTTCCCGCACATGAGCGTGCTGGACAACGTCGCCTACGGGCTGAAGGTCCGCCGGGTCGCCAAGGGCGAGCGCCGCACCCGCGCCCGGGAGGCGCTCGCGATGGTGCGCCTGCCCGACGTCGGGGGACGGCGCCCCGCACAGCTGTCCGGCGGCCAGCGCCAGCGCGTCGCGCTCGCCCGCGCGATCGTGAACCGCCCGCGAGTGCTGCTGCTCGACGAGCCGCTCGGAGCGCTCGACCTCAAGCTCCGCGAGGAGATGCAGGTCGAGCTGAAGCAGATCCAGTCCGAGGTCGGCATCACGTTCGTGTACGTCACGCACGACCAGGACGAGGCGCTGTCGATGAGCGACCGCATCGCCGTGTTCAACAACGGCCGGATCGAACAGGTCGGCTCGCCCGCCGAGGTCTACGAGCGCCCGCTCACCGAGTTCGTCGCCGGATTCGTCGGCGTCTCGAACATGCTCGAGCGCGACGGCCGGCGCTTCACCGTGCGCCCGGAGAAGATCCGGATCCTGGCCGACGGCGATGCCGCCGAGGGCCTGCACGTCGAGCCCGGGACGGTCCGCGACGCGAGCTACGTCGGCCAGGCGACGCGCTTTGAGATCGAGCTCGACCGGGGCGGGCGGCTGCTCGTCACCCGGCAGAACCTTGAGACGTCACATGACGAGGCCCGCGACCTGCGCGGGCGTCAGGTGCGAGTCGGCTGGCGCGAGGGTCAGACGTTCGCCGTCGGCCGCACCGAACCACCCCCCGAGGAGGAGGCAGTATGAGGCGCATGATCGCGTTCGCCATCCTGGCGATCGCCCTGTCATTGGGCGTTGCCGCGTGCGGCGGCGACGACGACAGCAGCAGCAGCAGTTCCGGCTCCGCCGAGTTCCAGGTGCCGGACGTCCCGGTCAAGAGCTCGGTGGGAGCCGGTGAGGGCGAGCTGAACCTCGTCGTCTGGGCCGGGTACGCCGAGGACGGCTCCACCGACAAGGCCTACGACTGGGTGACCCCGTTCGAGAAGGACAGCGGGTGCACGGTCAACGCGAAGACCGCGGGCACCTCGGACGAGATGGTCACGCTGATGCGGACCGGCCAGTACGACGGCGTGTCGGCGTCCGGCAACGCGTCGGTGCGGATGATCGCCGGCGGCGACGTCGCGCCGATCGACACGGCGATCCTCACGAACTGGGGCGACATCGACCCGCTGCTGAAGAACCAGCCCTACAACTCCGTGGACGGCCAGATGTACGGCGCGCCGCACGGGTGGGGCGCGAACCTGCTGCAGTGGCGCACCGACAAGGTCGACCCGGCCCCGACGAGCTGGGGCGCGGTCTTCGACGAGAACAGCCCGTACAAGGGCAAGATCACGGCGTACGACGACCCGATCTACATCGCCGACGCGGCGCTGTACCTGTCGAAGACGCAGCCGGACCTGAAGATCACGAACCCGTACGAGCTCGACCAGACGCAGTTCGACGCGGCGGTCGCCCTGCTGAAGAAGCAGCGCCCGCTGATCGGCGAGTACTGGTCGGACTACACGAAGTCGCAGGCGGCGTTCACGCAGGGCGACATCGTGCTCGGGACGACCTGGCAGGTCATCACGAACCTGCTGCAGGCCGACAAGGTGAAGGTCGAGAACGTCCTGCCCGACGAGGGCTCGACCGGCTGGTCGGACACCTGGATGCTGTCCGCGAAGGCCGAGCACCCGAACTGCATGGCGCTGTGGATGAACTGGATCACCTCGGCGTCCGTGCAGGCGCAGGTCGCGGAGTGGTTCGGCGAGGCGCCGGCCAACCTGAAGGCCTGTGAGGAGACCTCGGACAAGGGCCACTGCGACACGTTCAAGGCGGGCGACAAGGAGTTCTACGACGAGATCGCCTTCTGGGCGACCCCGACGCGCAACTGCCGCGACGATCGCGGGAACACGTGCGTGGACTACTCCAAGTGGGTCCAAGCCTGGACGGAGATCAAGGGCTAGGTGACCGGCGCCCCGGCGACCGGCGCTGAGAAGGACCCGGCGAGCCGTCATCGGCTCGCCGGGCTCTTCTGGCGCATCAAGGCCCTGCGGGTCGGCTCGCTCCTGGCCGCCCCGCTCGGGTGGCTGGGGATCGTCTACCTCGGCTCGCTCGTCGTCCTGCTCATCACCGCGTTCTGGACGCTGGACGACTTCACCGGGCTGATCGTCAAGGGCTTCTCGCTCGACAACTTCCAGACGATCATCGAGGAGCCCGTCTACCGCAAGATCGTCTGGCGGACGGTGTCGATCGCCGCGCTGGTGACGATCACGGACATCCTGCTCGCGTTCCCGATCGCGTTCTTCATGGCGCGCGTGGCGAACGTGCGCACGAAGGGGCTGCTCGTCGTCGCGGTCCTCATGCCGCTGTGGGCGAGCTACCTCGTCAAGGTCTACTCGTGGCGGACGATGTTCGCCGAGGACGGGATCATCAACTGGTTCCTGGACCCGCTCGGCCTGAGCGTCCCGGAGTCCGGCTACATCCGCGTCTGGATCGTCATGTCGTACCTGTGGCTGCCGTACATGATCCTGCCGCTGTACGCCGGGCTGGAGCGCATCCCCGACTCGCTGCTCGACGCCTCCGGCGACCTCGGCGGCCGGCCCTGGCGCACCTTCCGCAGCGTCGTGCTGCCGATGGCGATGCCGGCGATCGTCGCGGGCTCGATCTTCACGTTCTCGCTCACGCTCGGCGACTACATCACGCCGCAGCTCGTCTCGAGCACGCAGTTCATCGGCAACGTCGTCTACGCCAACGTCGGCATCGCGAACAACCTGCCGCTCGCGTCCGCGTTCGC
>DAIPYF010000280.1:0-2923 GCA_036782855.1 Solirubrobacteraceae bacterium | reverse complement strand
ACCGCGTGATGGACGAGATGACCGCGCGCGGCTGGAGCCTCAACGGTCTGCACCGTCCGGCCTGCGTGCACCTCTGCGTGACGCTGCGCCACACGCAGCCGGAGCTCGCCGCGAGGTTCGCCGCGGACCTCGCCGCGTCCGTCGAGGCGGTCCGCGCCCAGCCCGAGGCCAAGGGCGGGATGGCGCCGATCTACGGCCTCGCGGCGTCGGTGCCGGACCGCACGCTCGTCAGCGGGTTCCTCGAGCAGTACATGGACCGCTGGTACGTGCCGTAGGCGCCGTGTCCGTCGCGCTTGCGCCCCGCCCAGGCCGCGGATAGCGTCGCGTGCCCGGCACGACGCCGGATGTGTCCAACACGAGGAGATCACTCATGTCCCGAGGTCTGCGCGCGGCGATGCTCACGTCGCTCGTCCTGGCGCTCACCGCCCTGTCCGCCCCGTCCGCGTTCGCCGCGAACCCCATCCAGCTGTCGGTCGGTGACTCGTGGGGCTACGGCTACGGTGCCGCGGTCCCGAGCGAGGGCGGCTACGTCGCCCAGCTCAACGGACTGCTCCGGGACGGCTTCGACTGCTCGCCGTCCCCGAACCCCAAGCCGAACAAGGGCTGCAAGAAGCTCGGGCTCACGAACCTGTCGGTCCCCGGCGCCACGACGCCGACGCTGATCGCCGGCCAGTTGCCCGAGGCCACGCAGATCCTGCAGGGTCGCAATGGGAACAACAACCCGCGTGACAACGTCGAGGTCGTCACGGTCTCGATCGGCGGCAACGACGTGACGAACCCGATCATCGGCGCGTGTCTCGGCGGGATCACCCTGCCGTGCCTCGGCACCATCTCGTCGGAGTTCGCCGCCTACCAGGCCGACCTCAACGTGGCGCTTTCGGCGCTGCGCGCGGCAGCCGGCCCCGACGCGCGCATTGTCATCGGGACCTACGACAACGGGATCCCGCAGTGCTACCTCGGCGGTGTGCCCGGCGCTCCGCTGCTCGCCGCGCTGACGCTCGAGGGCGGCGCCCCGGGCCCGCTGGCCAACGGCATCCACGACATCATGCGCTCCGTCGGCGCGCTGTACGACGTCGAGGTCGCGGAGTCCTACGGCGACCTCGCACCGGCCGACTGGGTCGGCGGCGGGGACTGCCTGCACCCGGTCGACTCCGGCTACGCGAAGGTCGCGCAGTCGTTCGCGGATGTGCTGATCCCGTAGGGATCCCGCGCCCGGCCGTGCCGAGAGGGCTCGCTCAGGCGGGCCCTCTCGCCGTGGCGGGGCGCTCAGGCCGCCGCCGCGCCGTCGGCCTCGAACGTCTGCTTGAACGTGAAGGCCTTGGGCGTCGGTCCGTGTGCGCGCAGGTGGTCGAGCCTCGTGACGGCCTGCTCGACCGTCGGGATCTCGCCCGCCGGCACCCACCAGAGCACGAGGTGCGACTCGCTCAGCGAGGCGAACCACTCGCGGCGCCGGCGCATGATCTCCAGGTGGCCGCCGCCGTAGACGAAGTCCCAGAGCGTCTCGCGGGACTCCCAGACGCTGAGGTTGACGATCAGCCACGGGTCCTCGTAGGCCTGGATGCCGGTCGCGCCCGGATGCTCGTCGTCCTCGCCGTCCAGGCGCCAGACGAATCCCGGGGCCGCGTCGGCGATCGCGTTGACGCCGTCGATGGCGTCCATGAAGGACTGAAGCGCCTCGCTGTCGAGCGGCGCGACGGCGCGGGCGACGTTCAGCTGCGCGAGGTGCATGGCGGGCATCCGCGGATCGTACGTCGCCGCGTAGGCTTGTCCGTGTGGAGGCCGTGGACGTCGACTGGGTGATCATCGGCTCCGGCTTCGGCGGGAGCGTGAGCGCGCTGCGCCTCGCCGAGAAGGGCCACTCCGTGCTCGTCCTCGAGCAGGGTCGGCGCTGGGCCGACGAGGACTTCGCGCAGACGTCCTGGGAGACCGCGAAGGCGCAATGGGTCCCGCAGCTCGGGATGCGCGGGATCATGAAGATCACGCCGTTCCGGCACGTGAACGTCCTCACCGGCGTGGGGGTCGGCGGCGGCTCGCTCACGTGGGCGAACACCTCCTACGTCCCGCACTCCGACGCCTTCTACCACCACCCGCAGTGGGGGGCGCTCGCCGACTGGCGCGCCGAGCTGGAGCCGCACTTCGCGACGGCGAGCCGCATGCTCGGCGTGGTGGAGCCGGCGTTCGACGGGCCGAGCGAGCGGCTCATGCAGGGCCTCGCGGAGGATCTCGGCGTCCCCGGCAGCTACCGGACCACCCCGGTCGCCGTCTTCATGGGCGAGCCCGGCGTCCGGGTCGACGACCCGTACTTCGGCGGCGAGGGACCGGCACGGACGGGCTGCACGCGCTGCGGGCAGTGCATCCTCGGCTGCCGGGTCGGCGCGAAGAACACGCTGATGAAGAACTACCTGTGGTTCGCCGAGCGCGCCGGCGCGCGGATCGAGGCCGGGCGGCGGGTCGTGGACGTGCGGCCGATCGCGGCGCCGGACGGCGGCGACGGGTACCTCGTCGAGCACGCCGCGACGCCCCCGGCCCGCCGGGCGGATACGCGCGTGGTGCGCGCCCGCGGCGTCGTCCTGGCGGGGGGCACGCTCGGGACGAACGACCTGCTGCTGCGCTGCCGCGAGTCCGGCTCGCTCCCGCGGCTGTCGGCGCGCCTCGGCCATCTCGTCCGCACGAACAGCGAGACGATCACGGCCGCCACGGCGTTCGCGCCCGACGCCGACTACACGGACGACGTGACGATCACCGCCTCGATCTACCCCGACGAGCACACGCACATCACGAACAACACGTACGGCGACGCGGGGGACGCTAACGCCGCGCTGTTCGTGCCGATGGTCGGCGACGGGACGCGCGGTCAGCGGCTGCGCAAGCTCGCCGGTGCGGTCGTGCGCCGGCCGCGCGCCGCCGCCCACGCCGCGAACCC
>DAIPYF010000279.1:0-2931 GCA_036782855.1 Solirubrobacteraceae bacterium | reverse complement strand
TCGAGGCCGAGGCGGTCGAGGAACTGCTGGGCTTCGACGTTGAGGCGGGTGATCTCGCCGGTGAGGATCATCGTGCCCATGACGATGAGGATGGCGCCGGAGATGAACGTGACCGTGAGGTAGTGGTCGCGCAGCCAGGACCAGGCGCCGGTCATCTTGTCGAAGGCGACCGCGGTGAGGAGGAACGGCACGGCGAGGCCGAGGGAGTAGAAGGCGAGCAGGACGCCGCCCTTGGCGACGGAGTCGGCGGTCGAGGCCGCGGCGAGGATCGATGCGAGCGTCGGGCCGACGCACGGCGTCCAGGCGATCGCGAACGCCAGTCCCGCGATGATCGGGCCGCCGGTGCCGGCCTTGAGGATCAGCGTCTCCGGTCGCCAGTCCTTGTTGAGCTTCGGGACGAACGGCGTCAGGACGAAGAAGACGCCCATCGAGATGATGAGGATGCCGGCGATCGTGTCGAGCGTCTGCTTGTGGTCGCGCAGCGTCGACCCGATCCCGGTCGCGCTCATCCCGAGCGCGACGAACATCACCGTGAACGAGAGGCAGAAGACGATCGCGGGCGCCAGCACGTGCGACATGCGGTGCTCGCCGGCGCGCATCTCGGCGATGCTGATGCCGGAGATCGCCGACAGGTACCCGGGCACGAGCGGGAGCACGCACGGCGAGATGAACGAGATGAAGCCGACGGCGAACGCCGCGACGATCGTGGTGTCGGCGGCGGCGAGGATCACCGGTCGTCGAACCGCGCGAGCTCGTCGTCGAGCCGGCGCCGGTCGTCGTCGGTGAGCGCCGCCGCGGGCACGGCGAGCGCCGGCTCGCGCGACCTGCGCCGCCAGCGCGGCAGCAGGACGAGCAGCAGCCCGAAGAGCCCGAGTCCGACGAGCAGCGGCACGAGATAGGCGGCGATGCTGAACCCGTCCTCCTGGGGCAGGGCGAGGATCGCGGCGCCGTAGCGCGTCCGCAGCGTCTCCTTGATCTCGTCCTTCGTCTGCCCGCGCGCGATCAGTGCGCGGATCTCGCGCCGCAGCTGATCGGCGCGCGGCGACTCGGCGACGTACAGCGCCACGTTGCACGTGTCGCACATCACCTCGTCCTCGATGTCGGGGAACGAGGCCCGCGGCTGCGCCGCGAGCGCCGCGCCCGGCATCGCGGCCAGCAGGGCGCACAGCAGGAGGACGGCGGCGACGGCGCGGCTCATGCCGGTTCGTCCTTCAGCGCCTGGTCGATCGCGTTCGTCAGGAACGGCTCCTCGAGCTGCCCGCGGGAGATCGCGACGATCCGTCCCCGGCGATCCAGGACGAACGTCTCCGGCAGCTTGTTCGTCCCGTACTCCGGTGCGAGCTCGAGCTTGTCGTCGCGCAGCGACGGGAACGTGACGCCGTTGTCGCGCTCGAACTTCAGCGACTCGTCGGCGAAGTCCTTGTAGGTCACGCCGAGCACCGTGCCGTTCCGGTCGCGCTCGAGGCGCCGGTGGGCGCGCTGCAGGACGGGGGACTCCTCGCGGCACGGATCGCACCACGAGGCCCAGAAGTTCAGGACGACGACCTTGCCGCGCAGCTCCGCGAGCGAGGTCTTCGTCTTCCCGTCGAGCGCGGGGAGGACGACGTTCGCGCCCGGCGCGACGGGGCGCTCGCCGCGCTGGACCGCACCGTCGAGCGACGTGTCGTCGCCGGTGTTCGCCACGCCGTAGATGATCAGGCCGATCAGCATGGCGGCGAGCACGACGACGGCGGTGGTGGCGAATCCGGGGCGCTTCACGGACGGCGAAGGGTAGATGTGTGCCGGTCCGAGGGCGCTGCCGGGAGGAGATGTGCACCGTGCGCGAAACCTCTTGAGCGCATGCGCGTTCCTGTCGATGTGCCCCGTATGAAGCCGCTGAGCCCGCCCCGTGCGCCCCTGCGCCGCCGCGGCCGCCGTCCCGCGACCCCTGTCGCGACCGGGCAGGCGCCGCCCGTCACGGCACCCACGCCCGAGCAGCGCGCCCGCGCCGCGGGCGGCCCCGAGGACCGCGCGCTGTACACCTGCGGCTGCGGCGTGGCGTTCCGCGCGGACGTCCAGGTGGACGTCCCCTGTCCCGCCTGCGGGACCGCGCAGAGCTGGTGAGCGGTCCGTAGCCGCCCCGGATGTGCCCGGCGCGCCGGGCGGTGATGGTTGCGGGTCGCAGACCATGGCCAGGAGGCCCCCGATGGACACCCCCGCACAGGCACCCGCCTACCCCGTCCAGCTCGACGTCGACTACCCCGACCGCGACCTGAACCGCCTCACGACGTTCTTCCGGATCTTCACGGTCATCCCGATCGCGATCGTCCTCGCGACGGTGTCCGGAGGCGCGCAGAGCTACACCGGAGGAGCCGGGTCGAACACGACGACCGTCGTCGTGGCCGCCGGCGGCCTGCTGTTCGCCGGCCCGCTGCTGATGATCCTGTTCCGCCAGAAGTACCCACGCTGGTGGTTCGACTGGAACCTCGAGCTGACCCGCTTCTCCGGCCGCGTCACGCTCTACATGGCCCTGCTGGACGACGAGTACCCCTCCACCGACGAGCAGCAGGCGCTGCACCTGGACATCGCCTACCCGGACGTGCCGGAGGACCTGAACCGCTGGCTGCCGCTCGTGAAGTGGCTGCTCGCGATCCCGCACTACATCGTGCTGTTCTTCCTCGGCATCGCCGCGTTCGTCTCGGTCGTCATCGCGTGGTTCGCGATCCTCTTCACGGGCCGGTACCCGCGCGGGCTGTTCGACTTCGTCGTCGGCGTCGGGCGCTGGGGCGTGCGGGTGAGCGCCTACGCGTTCCTGCTCACGACGGACCGCTACCCGCCGTTCTCGCTGCAGCCGTGATCGGCCCCGAACACCGAGAGCCCGCAATCCGTGCGGGCTTTCGAGAGCGGCGGACGAGATTCGAACTCGCGACCCTCAGCTTGGGAAGCTGATGC
>DAIPYF010000278.1:0-2940 GCA_036782855.1 Solirubrobacteraceae bacterium | reverse complement strand
AGCCAGTCGAGGTAGTTGCGGATCATCTGGCCCTCGCCGGAGCCGCCCTCGCCCATGCGCTCCAGACGCGCGAGCTCCTTGTCGGCCTGCTCGCGCACGGGGTCGGGCATGCCGGCCTCGTCGATCTTCGTGCGGTACTCGTCGGCGACGGTGCCGTCGTCCTCGCCGAGCTCGCGGCGGATCGACTCCATCTGCTTGCGCAGCACGTACTCGCGCTGCTGCTTGGCGGTGCCCTCCTCGACGTCGTCGCGGATCTTGCGCCGCACCTGCAGTTCGGCCAGGCGCTCGCGCTGCATCGCGAGCGCCAGCTCCAGCCGCTCGGTGACGTCGGTCGCTTCGAGGATCTCGACCTTCTGGCGGAAGGTCAGGTCCGGCGCGTAGCCGGAGGTGTCGGCGAGCGCCCCGGGCTCGGTGATCGCGCGCACCCAGGCGGCGACGCGGCCGTCGTCGCCGCGCAGCTCGAGGATCTCCTCGACGGTCGCGCGGTACTCGCGGACGAGGTCGCGGGTGCGGCCGTCCACGGGCGAGGCGTCGGGCGCCTCGGTCACCTCGACGCGCAGGCGGCCCATCGGGTCGGTGTGCGCGGCGCCGGCGATGCCGCGGCTCACGCCCTCCAGCGCGGCGCCGTGCGCGCCGCCGGGGAGGCGGACGAGCTCGGCGACCTTCGCGATCGTGCCGACGGCGGCGTACTCGCCGTCGTGGCGCGGGACGAGCAGCACGCGCTCCTCGTCGCCGGCGTCGATCGGCAGGGTGACGTCCATCGTCGGGAAGACGACGGTGTCGTCGAGGGGGATGAGGAGGAGGTTCATGGTGTCGGGCACGGGGCTCTCCGGGGCGACGGGGGAAGGTTGCTCGCGCAACTGTAGCACGGATCTCAGCGCGATCCACTGAGATCTTCTCATATGGCGCGCTGGCGCCCAGGGGCTCGCGCGGATCGATAGGCTCCCGCGCCGTGCCCGCCGCCGTGACCCTGACGCCCAACCGCCCGGACGTGCTCGACGAGACGTTCGAGGGTGAGGCGGTCCTCGTGAACCTCCGTCTCGGCCGCTACTACGCGCTCGACGCCGCCGCGAGCGAGGTCTGGGCCGCCGTCTGCGACGGCCTGACGGTCGCGGCGCTCGCCGCCGCCGTGGGCGCCCCCCGCGGGCTCGACGCGGACGCCGGGATTCCCTGGGTCGCCCCGCTGCTGCGGCGCCTGGCCGAGGAGGAGCTCGTCACGGTTCAGGGCGGGCCGCTCCCCGCCGGCGACCCCGCTCCCGGGGGGCCGCCGGAGCCTGCGCTCCAGGTCTTCACCGACATGGAGGATCTGCTCCTGCTCGACCCGATCCACGACGTTGACCTGGACGGGAGCGGATGGCCGCAGGCGCCCCGGTCCGCGACGGGCTGAGGGCCCGCGCGGGCGCCCTGCGCGCGTTCGCCGACGCGGCGTTCGCGGCGGCCGAGCGCGCAGTCACCGAGCCGGCGGCGGACGTCCTCGTCGCCCCCGGGGGCGTGCCCGTGCGCGTCAGGATCCGCGGCGCCGAGCACGCGCGGCGGCTGCTGCCCGCGCTCGCGCCGCTCACGGCGGCCTCCGGGGCGCGGCCCGAGATCGACCTCATCGCGTTCGACGGGGATCTGCCGCGGCCGCCGTGGGGCCGCGGCGACTACCGCCCCCGCGACGAGCTGCGCGGCTACGGAGACGAGGAGCTCGAGGTCGCCTACAACCTCGTCGGCGAGACCCTCAGCCTCGTGGACGTGCCGGGCGGGCGGGCGCTGAGCTGGTCGCGCGACCCGTCGCGGCTGCCCGTCTGGGACACCGGGGCGCCGCTGCGCACCCCGCTGCGCTGGGCGCTGCGCGGGCGCGGGCGCCACCTCGTCCACGCCGCGGTCGTCGGCGACGCCCGCGGCGGGGTCCTGCTGGCGGGGATGAGCGGCTCCGGCAAGTCCACGACGGCGCTCGCCTGCGCACTCGCGGGCCTGGGCTTCACCGGCGACGACTTCTGCGTCGTCGAGCCGGGGACGCCCCCGGTCGCGCACGCGCTGTACGCGATCGCGAAGGTCGACGACGCGGCGCTCGCGCTGCTCCCGGGCCTCGGCGACCGCGTCGTGTGGGACGAGCGCACGCCGGAGGGCAAGACGCTCGTCGCCCCGGGCGCGATCGCCCGCGCGCTGCCGCTGCGCGCGATCGTCCTCCCGCACGTCGGGACGCGCACCGGGCCGCTGCGGCCCGCCGTCGCCGCCCAGGCGCTGCTCGCGCTCGCGCCGTCGACGCTGATCCAGCTCCCGGGGAGCCGCCCGGTCGACCATGCCGCGATCGCCGAGCTCGCGCGGGCCTTGCCGGTCTTCCTGCTCGAACTCGGCCCGGACCCCGCGGCGGTCGTGGCCGCCGTGCGCGGCGTGCTGGAGGACGTCGCGTGAGCGCGCCCGACCTCAGCGTCATCGTCCCCGTCCGCGACGGCGAGGCGACGCTCGGCGCATCGCTTGCGAGCGTGCTCGAGCGCGCCGACCGGCTGCTCGAGGTGATCGTCGTCGACGACGGCTCCACCGACGCGAGCGCCGCCGTCGCCGAGGCGCTCGGCCCGCCCGTCCGCGTGCTGCGCCAGGCGGGCGCGGGGCCGGCCGCCGCCCGCAACGCGGGCGTCGCGGCAGCCCGCGGGCGGCTCGTCGGGTTCCTCGACGCCGACGACCTGTGGCTGGCCGGCACGCCCGACCCGCGGCGCGCGCTCCTGGAACGGGAGCCCGGGGCGATCGCGGTCGGCCTCGTCGAGGTCGAGTCCGGCGGGCGGCGCGCGACCGGGCCGCTGCACGTGTACGGCGCGGCGCTGCTCGCGCGGTCCACGTTCGCTGCGATCGGCGGGCTCGACGAACGGCTCGTCCGCGGCGAGGACGCCGCCGAGTGGTCCCTGCGGCCCCGGGACACGGGGATCTCGGTCGTCGGGGTCGACGAGGTCGTCCTGCGCT
>DAIPYF010000277.1:0-2982 GCA_036782855.1 Solirubrobacteraceae bacterium | reverse complement strand
CGCCAGCGTTCGTCCTGAGCCAGGATCAAACTCTCCATGAAGTGAACCGGACCTCGATCCGAAGACCGCTGCCCGGTGTCAGAGAGTTCGTCATGACCAATGTGCGGCACCCGTTACACGGGGTGCCGCGGTCTTGACAGAGTATTGCTCAGAGCGCCGAACCAACCGGCAAAGCCGGTCCTTCGGCGCTTCGAACCTGGACGCACATCTCTTGGCCCGGTGTGAACTGGGCCAGAGGTGCGCATGCTGTTGAGTTTTCAAAGACCGTCGCGCCCAATCGGGAAGGGGATGCCTTCTTCGAGAGACGCTTCTCTGGGACGAGCCCAGAGAACGGACCGGTCAGGATAGCACCGTGCTTGGAGCCCCTCAACGGGGCCACTTGGGCAGCGCAGGCCGACCGGGATGGAGCATCCTAGCAGGGTCCGTCGCCGGCACCCCCGCGCCCTCAGCCGAGGACGTGGACGGAGACGACACGGTCCCGCGGGCGGTCGTCGAAGTCGAGCAGGACGACCTGCTGCCAGGTGCCCAGTCCGAGAGCGCCGTCCACGATCGGGATCGACTCCGAGGGCCCGATCAGCGCCGCGCTGAGGTGGGCGTGGGCGTTCGTGTCGGCGTTCAGCTCGTTGTGCCGATACGCCGCGCCGGCGGGGATCAGGCGCTCGAGCAGGACCTGGAGGTCGCTGACCGCTCCGGGCTCGTGCTCGATGGTCGTGATCGCGACGGTCGCGCCGACCGCGAAGACCACCGCGACGCCGCTGCGGATGCCCGAGCGCTCCACGATGGTCCGCACCCCCTCGGTGACGTCCACGACCTCCCCGTGGCCGTCGGTCGCCAGGCGCAACAGCCCCGCGTGGACGCTCACGAGGAGACCCGCAGGCGCCGGAAGCGGCGACGTCCCACCTGGACGACGAGCCCGTCGACCCGGCCGGAGGGCACGTCGAGCTCATCGCCCGGCAATGGCGTGCCGTCGACCCGCACGCCGCCCTGGGTGAGCAGGCGCCGCGCCTCGGAGCGCGACATGCCGAACGCCTCCGCGAGTGCCGCCGGGAGGTGCACCACCCCGTCCGTCGCGCCGACCGCGGCGTCCTCGACGTCCTCGGGGATCTCGTGCGCGATGAACACCCGGTCGAACGCCGCCTGCGCGCCGTCCGCCGCCTCGGCGCCGTGGAAGCGCTCGATGACGCCCCGTGCCAGCACGCGCTTGGCGTCGCGCGGCGAGGCGCCGTCCGCCGGCCGCGGGATCGCGAGCAGATCGAACCACGTCGCCATCGCCTCGTCGGGCAGGCGCATCGTCTTCCCGAACATCTCCTCTGGGGAGTCCGCGATCCCGATCTGGTTGCCCTTCGTCTTCGACATCTTGTCCGTGCCGTCGATGCCGGGAAGGATCGGGAGCGTCAGCACGCACTGCTCCGGCTGGCCGTAGTGGCGCTGCATGTCGCGACCGAGCAGCAGATTGAAGGTCTGATCGGTCCCGCCGAGCTCGACGTCCGCCCGGACGGCGACCGAGTCGTACCCCTGCATCAGGGGATACAGCAGCTCGAGGATCGAGATCGGCGCACCGGCCGCGTAGCGCGTGGCGAAGTCCTCGCGGTCCAGCAGCTGCGCGACGGTCGTCGTCCGGGTGAGCCGGAACAGGTCCTCCATCGACATGTCGAGCCACTCGCCGTTGAACCGCAGCTCGTAGAGCGCCGCGTCGTCGCGCAGGACGCGCTGGGCCTGGCGCTCGTACGTGCGCGCGTTGGCCTCGATCTCCTCCCCGGTCAGAACCGGCCGGGTGTCCGAGCGCCCGCTCGGGTCGCCGACGCGCGCGGTGTAGTCGCCCACGATGAGGACGACGCGGTGCCCGAGCTCCTGGAACTCCCGCAGCTTCTGGAGCACGACCGTGTGCCCGAGGTGGATGTCGGGGGCGGTCGGATCCAGGCCGAGCTTCACCCGCAGCGGGCGGCCCTCCTTCGCCGCGACGGCCAGGCGCGCGGCGAGCCCTCCCTCGGGAAGCGACTCGGCGGCGTTTCGCGCCAGGAAGGCCGCCTGGGACGAGGGATCGGTACCGGCGGATGGCATCCGGGCCAATGCTAGAGTTCCTGCCCCCTGAGCGGGCGCCAGCATGCGCTGCCGCCACGCCGAGAACGCCCCCGCCGCAGGGCGGCCGCCGCCGTCTCCCAGCGCCCCGCGCCCCATGAGCGACGACGATCTCCCCGACACCCCGCCCGAGCCCGTGGACGCCGAGACGCTCCCGGCCGACCCCTTCGAGCCTCCGCCGCCGGCGGGCCGGCCGAAGCTCCGCAAGCGGCGCCTGCTGCTGACCGTCATCCCGCTCGTCCTGCTCGCGATCGTCTCGACGATCTTCGGGATGATGATGGCGCTCGCGCGCGAGCTGCCCAACCTCGAGACCGCGCGCGAGTTCCAGGCGGCCCGCAACTCGGCGCTGCAGGACCGCCTCGGCCGCCCGCTCGGGCTCCTCACCAGCGACCGCAACCGCGTTCTGATCCCGTACGGCGACATCCACGCGTACATGCGCAACGCGATCATCTCGATCGAGGACGAGCGCTTCTACGAGAACGCGGGAGTCGACGTGCGGGGCATCGGGCGCGCGTTCTTCCAGGACGTCATCAAGGGCGGCTCGAGGCAGGGCGGCTCGACGATCACCCAACAGTTCGTGAAGAACGCCACCGAGGCCCAGGACGACCGCACCGTCTTCCAGAAGCTCCGCGAATCGGCGCTCGCCTACCACCTGACGCGGCGCTGGTCGAAGAACAAGATCCTGACCCAGTACCTGAACTCGATCTACTTCGGCAACGGCGCGTACGGGATCGAGTCCGCCGCGCGGGTGTACTTCGGCGCGGACCCCAACCACGCGGGCTGCGGCACGAAGGCCCGTCCGTGCGCCAAGGAGCTCGGCGCCGCCGAGGCGGCGCTGCTCGCCGGCATCGTCGCCAACCCGAGCGCCTTCGACCCGATCGCCCATCCCGAGGCGGCCACGCG
>DAIPYF010000276.1:0-3002 GCA_036782855.1 Solirubrobacteraceae bacterium | reverse complement strand
CCATGAGCGTCCTGAGGAACCTGGAAAGCAAGCTGGCCGGGCTCGTGGAGGGCACGTTCGGCCGCGTCTTCCGCGCCGAGGTCCGGCCGGAGGAGCTGGCGCGGCGCCTCGGCCGTGAGATGGACGAGCACCGCACCGTCTCGCTCTCGCGCACGTACGCCCCGCACGAATACGTCGTCCACCTCTCCCCGGCGGACCGTGAGCGCTTCGCGGGGATCGAGCGCGAGGTCACCCAGGAGCTGTCCGCCTACCTGCTCGAGCACGCCCGGGCCGAGCGCCTCGCGCTCGTCGCCACCCCGGTCATCGAGCTGCGCACCGACGAGCGCCTGGGGCTCGGCGAGTTCGGGATCGAGACCCGCCACGCCCAGGTCGCGGACGCCCCACCGAAGCCGGAGCCGCCCCGGTCGCCGCCACCGGCGCCGAGCCACACGATGATCGTCTCGGAGTCCGAGCGCTCGCAGGAGCGCCTCGACGAGGCGCGCGCGGTTCGCCGCGGCCGGGCGATCCTCGCGGCCGAGGGCAAGCGGTTCGTCATCGGCCCGTCGGGCGCGACGATCGGCCGCAGCCGCGAGTGCGACGTCGTGCTGGGCGACTCGAACGTCTCGCGCAGGCACGCCCGCATCGCTCTCGGCGAGGACGGGGAGTGGACCGTCGAGGACCTCGGCTCGACCAACGGCGTGCAGATCAACGGCGCGCGCGCCAAGGGGCGGACCGTGCTGCGGTCGGGCGACCGGCTGGACGTCGGGACCGTGTCGGCGCGCTTCGAGGTCGAGTGATGCTGGAGCCGACCGCGGTCGCGCTGCAGGCGGCCTTCATCGCCGTGCTCTTCCTGTTCGTCGCGTGGGTCGCGCGCAGCGCGCTGCGCGACCTGCGCCGGCCCGACGAGCAGCGCTGGGCGGGTGCCTCGGCCCCGCCGCCGGCGTCCGCGGACTCGGGCGCGACCGGCCTGCACCAGGCGGTGACCCTGGGGGATCCGCGCCTGATCGTGGAACGCGCGCCCGGCCACACACCGGGCATGGAGTACGAGATCGGCGACGGCGCCGTCCTCGGTCGCGGCGACCAGGCGGAGATCCGCCTCGACGACCCGTTCGCCTCGAGCCGCCACGCACGCGTCACGCGCCAGGGCCCGGTCGTCGTCCTCGAGGACCTCGGCTCGACCAACGGGACGTTCCTCAACGAGGAGCTCGTCACCGGCCCCCAGCCGCTGCACCAGGGCGACCGCGTGCGGATCGGCGACAGCGAGTTCACGTTCGTGGCCGGCTGACCATGCTGCGCGTCGCCGAGCACGCCGAGCGGACCGACACCGGCCTTCAGCGCCGGGCGAACGAGGACGCCTACCACGCGCGGGCGCCGCTGTTCGCCGTGGCCGACGGGATGGGCGGCGCGCAGGCGGGCGAGGTCGCCTCGGGCGCCGCGGTCGACGCGCTGGCCGCCGGGCTCCCGGACGGGGGCGGCACGGTCGAGGAGCGCCTGGCACTCGTCGTCCGGCGGGCCAACGAGCGCATCCACGCGCTGTCCGTGGCCGACGAGGACCGGGCAGGCATGGGGACGACGCTCACCGCGGCATACGTCGGTGAGGCCGAGGTGACGCTCGTCCACGTCGGCGACAGCCGCTGTTACCGCTGGCGCGAGGGCGTGCTGGAGCGCCTGACGACCGATCACTCGCTCGTCGAGGAACTCGTGCGCCAGGGCCGGCTCAGCCCGCAGGAGGCCGAGGAGCATCCGCAGCGGTCGATCATCACGCGCGCGCTCGGTCCGGAGGCGGTCGTCGAGCCCGACGCGCTCACCGTTCCCGCGCGCGGCGGCGACGTCTACCTGCTCTGCTCCGACGGGCTGACCTCGATGGTCGCGGAGGCCGGGATCGCCGAGGTGCTCGCGGACGCCGCCACCCTCCGTGACGCCGCCGCAGCCCTCGTCGCGCAGGCCAACGCGGCGGGCGGGCGCGACAACATCACCGTCGTCCTGTTCCGCCTGGAGGACGCGAGCGGGCAGGGCGCCGACGGGGCGGCCGCCACGCAGGTCGGCCTGCCTGCGCTGAAGAGCGAGGACGTGCAGCGCGCGCTCGCCGAGACGCCCGCGCCGCCGGCGACGGCGAGCTCCGCGGGGAGCGCCGCGCCGCGCCGCGACCCGCTGCCCCCGCGCGCCGGTGTCCCCGCCCGCCGCCGCCGGCTCCCGCGGCCGGGGTTCGGGACCGCGCTGATCGTCGCGATCCTCGTCACGGTGCTCGCCGGCGGCTACCTCGCCTCGCAGGCCGTGTACTTCGTCGGGCCGAGCGACGACGGGTTCGTGACGCTCTACCGGGGCGTCCCCGTCGAGCTGCCCGGCGGCCTGGGCCTCTACCAGGAGGTCTACGTCTCCGGGGTCAGCGACGCGCAGCTGACCGCCCGGCAGCGCGCCACCATCTCCGAGCAGCGCCTGCGCTCGCGCGAGGACGCCGACGACTACCTGCGCCAGCTCGAGCGGGGCTCGGTCGGCGCGTGAGGAGCGCCCGCAACCGCGAGCTCCTCGGCCTGGTCCCGGCCTCCCTGCTCGTCACCGCGGGCTTCGCGGCCGTGCTCATCCAGGAGCGGGCGGTGCGCTCCGACGCCTCGCTCACCTACGGCGCGGTCTTCCTCGGCCTCTGCCTCGCGGCGCACCTCGTGATCCGGGTGCGTCTCCCCGACGCCGACCCGTACCTGTTCCCGATCGTCGCGGTGCTCGCGAGCGTCGGCCTCGTGATGATCTACCGGCTCGACCAGACCCTCGCGCGCGAGCAGGCGCAGTGGTTCGTCGTCGGCCTCGCGTTCTTCGCGGCGACGATCGTCGTGCTGCGGGACTACCGCGCGCTGGAGCGCTACCGCTATCTCATCGCCGCCGGCAGCATCCTCCTGCTCCTGCTGCCGCGCATCCCCGGCGTCGGCGCCCAGGTCAACGGGGCCTACCTCGGCGTCGACATCGGGCCCGTGTCGTTCCAGCCGGCCGAGTTCGCGAAGATCGGGATCATCATCTTCCTGGCGAGCTAC
>DAIPYF010000275.1:0-3037 GCA_036782855.1 Solirubrobacteraceae bacterium | reverse complement strand
GTGGTGAGCTTGCCGCCGGTGATCGTGACCATGCCGCTGCTCGTCTCGTACAGCTCGGCCTTGCGCGAGATGTCCACCGACTTCTTCGGGTCGCCCGTCGAGATCAGCGGCCGCACGCCGGCGAACGCCCCGCTCAGGTCGCCCGCCGTCAGCGCCGTCCCGAAGAACGCGTTCGTGGCCTTCAGCAGGTAGTCGATGTCGGACTCCGCGGGACGGATGTGGTCGAGGCCGCCGTCGCCGTAGTCGTTGTCGGTCGTCCCGATGAGCGTCGAGCCGAGCCAGGGCAGCGCGAAGATCGAGCGTCCCTCCCCCGCCGGGACGATCGCCCCGTCGATGAGCGGCAGCCGGTCGTGGGAGACGGTGATGTGGGTTCCGCGGCTCGGTGCGATGCGCGGCACCTCGGCCTCGTCGTGCAGTTCCTCCGGCCGGATGCGGTCCGCCCACACGCCGGTCGCGTTGACGACGTTCGCGGCGCGCACGTCGAACTCCTCGCCTGTCTCGCCGTCGCGGACGCGGACGCCGGTCGCGCGCCCGTGCTCCTCGACGAGCCGCGTGACGGTGAGGCGGTTGGCGCAGACGGCGCCGAACCGCTCGGCCTCCGCGAGGACGGTCAGGACGAGCCGCGAGTCGTCCGTCTGGCAGTCGTAGAAGAGGTAGCCGGAGGTCGGGTTGCGCGCGGCCAGCGCAGGGAGCCGCTCGACGACCTCCTCGCCGGGGATCACGCGGTGGCGCTCGGGGGCCCAGTCGCGGAACTCGTCCGGCTCGGCGGGCTCGTCCTTGCGGCGCCGGCGCCCGCGGAGCTTGTCGACGGCCATGACGTCGTACAGGTTCAGGCCCATGCCGACGAGCCGGTCGGGCCTGGCGCCGTCGAAGGCCGGGACGACGAGCGGCAGCGGCTTCACGAGGTGCGGGGCGAGCCTCACCATCAGCTGGCGCTCCAGCAGCGCCTCGCGCACGAGCCCGAGATCGAAGTTCTGCAGATAGCGCAGCCCGCCGTGGACGAGCTTCGACGAGCGGCTCGACGTGCCGGACGCGAAGTCGGCCTGCTCGACGAGGGCGACGGCGTAGCCGCGGCTCGCGGCGTCCAGGGCGACGCCCGCGCCGGTGATGCCGCCGCCGATGACGACGACGTCGAACTCGTCGGAGGCCAGTGCCGGCAGGGCCTGCGCGCGGGAGATCATGGGCGCGGGAGGCTACCCTGCCCGCCCGCCGTCGCTTCAGGCGGCGCCCGCCGGGGTGCGCCGATCCGCCCAGCCCTCGCGCTCGCGGTCGAACGCGTCCCAGTCCTGCCCGGGCCCGCCGGGCTCGTCGGGCGCGTCGGGCGGGCCCCCGCCGGGGCCGCCTCCGTCGTCACGCTCGTCCGGACGACGCGGCTCGGGCGCGCGCAGCAGCCGCGCGGCGCTCGCGAAGAGCAGCACGCCGCACCACACCATCAGCGTCCCCGTGCGCGACTCGCCGATCGCCACGGCGCCGAGCCCGAGCGGGAGCAGCACGAGGCCGGTCCCCAGGAGCAGGATCGTCAGCGCCGGGCGCATGCGCCTCCCGGGCGGTCCGAGGAAGCCCATGAGCAGCGCGCCGACCTGCACCAGCAGGAGCGTCACGACGATGGGGAGCGGCAGTGCCATCGGTCCGGCGCACGATACGCCCGGCCGGGCGCGCGGTCCACCGAGTCGGCGTGCGCGCGCTACAGCGCCGCGAGTTCCTGCGTGATCTCGGAGACCGACCCCTTGGCGTCGCCGAACAGCATCGAGGTCATCGGCTCGAAGTAGAGCTCGTTCTCGATGCCGGCGAAGCCCGGGTTCATCGAGCGCTTGAGCACGATCACCGACGAGGCCTCGTTGACGTTCAGGATCGGCATGCCGTAGATCGGCGAGTCGGGGTTGGTGTGCGCGGCCGGGTTCGTGACGTCGTTCGCGCCGATCACGAGCGCGACGTCGGTGCGGCTGAACTCCGGGTTGATCTCGTCCATCTCCTTGAGCTGGTCGTACGGCACGTCGGCCTCGGCCAGCAGGACGTTCATGTGGCCCGGCATGCGGCCGGCGACCGGGTGGATCGCGTACTTGACCTCGACCCCGCGCTTCTCCAGCTCGCTCGCCATCTCGCGGACGGCGTGCTGGGCCTGGGCGACGGCCATGCCGTAGCCGGGGACGATCACGACCTGCGAGGCGTACGCCATCTGGATCGCCGCGTCGGCCGCGCTCGTGGAGCGCACGGTGCCCGCGTGCTCGCCGGCGCCCGCCGCGCCCGCGACGGCGCCGCCGCCGCCGAAGCCTCCGGCGATGATCGACGGGATCGAGCGGTTCATGGCCTCGGCCATGAGCCGCGTCAGAATCGTGCCGGACGCGCCGACGATCATGCCCGCGACGATCAGCGCGGTGTTCTCCAGCGCGAGGCCGGTCGCCGCCGCCGACAGGCCGGTGAAGGCGTTCAGCAGCGAGATGACGACCGGCATGTCCGCGCCGCCGATCGGCAGCACGACGAAGAGGCCGAGGATCGCAGCCGAGAGGAGCAGCGCGATCATGAGGATGTCGGAGGTCCCGCCCGCGGCGATGGCGATCGCGCAGCCCACGGCCACGACCAGCAGTCCGCCGTTGAGCACCTGCTGGCCGATGCCCTTGAGCCCGATCGGGTGCCCGGGGAGGATCTCCTGGAGCTTCCCGAAGGCGACGAGCGAGCCCCAGAAGCTGATCGAGCCGACGATCGCGGCGAACAGCGACGGGATGACGAACGTCAGCTCGTACCCGTCGAAGCCGCTGGACTCGATGAACTCCGCCCACGCGATCAGCGCGACGGCGCCGCCGCCGACGCCGTTGAACAGCGCCACCATCTGCGGGATGGCGGTCATCTTCACCTGGCGCGCCGAGGGGATGCCGACGGCGGTGCCGATGACGAGGCCGAGGATGATCAGGCCCCAGTTGTTGCCCATGCCGGGCAGCAGGAAGGTCGCCCCCACGGCGATCGCCATGCCGACGGCCGCGATGCGGTTGCCGCGGACGGCGGTGCGCGGGCCGGTCAGGCCCATCAGCCCGTAGATGAA
>DAIPYF010000274.1:0-3062 GCA_036782855.1 Solirubrobacteraceae bacterium | reverse complement strand
TCGAACATGCGCTGGGCGATCTGCGCGATCGTGAGGTTCGTGTTGTCGCCGTCGGTGGAGGCGATGAACACGTCGGCCTGCTCGATCCCTGCCTCGACGAGCGCGTCGCGCTCGATCGCCTGGCCGATCGTGAACCGCCCGCCCGCGTCCTCCCACGTCGTGCGCTGCCCGGCGTCGAGCCGCTCGTGCGAGAGCGGGTCCTCGTCGATGACGGACACCTCGTGTCCGGCCTCGAGCATCTTGCGGGCGACTGCCGAGCCGACGCGCCCGGCTCCGACGATGAGAATGAAGGCCATCGGCGGCCGACTCTACCGCTCGGGCTCGCCCGCTTCCGCCAGGCCGGACGCATCGGTGGAGTCGTCGCCGGCCGAGACGGCCCGGTCGTCCATCGGCGGCGCCGTGAGGATCACGGTGCACGGGGCCTTGGAGATCACCGTCTTCGTGGCCTCTCCGACGTAGTTCTCCGACCCGCCGATGCCGCCCAGACGCGTGCCGCCGCGGATCTTCGACGGCTCCTCGGCCGCGAGCACGATCGCCTGCACGCCGCGCCGGCGCGCCTCGTCGACGATCGCCTGCCCCGCCCGGCGGGCGCGGACCGTGGCCGTCGCCACCTCGACGTTCTCGTACTCCTCGCCGACGGCGCGGGCGCGCGCCAGGGCCGCCCGCGCCCGGGCGAGCTCCCCGTCGGGGAGCCGAGCGTCGATCGGGAGCGACATCGGGATCTCGAAGACCCAGATCGCCTCGATCGTCGGGCCCGCGCCGGTGTCGTAGCCCTCCTCCGCGGCGAGCCGGCCGGCGGTCTGGATGATGTCGTCGTCGAGCGTGCTTCCGAAGATCGGGACGAGGATCGAGCCGTAGCGGGCGCCGTGGTGGTCGCCGAGCAGGGCCTCCTTCGGCACGGTGACCCGGCGCAGCAGCGACTTGCCGGTCGACGCGCGGTAGATCACGTAGAGCAGCAGCCCGGACAGCATCCAGCCGAAGCCCACCCAGCGGGCGGACTCGTGGGTGACGACGACGCTGACCCACGCGGCGACGCTGAGGAGGATCCCCAGGATCGCGGGCGTCGGGATCGCGTGCCCGGCGACCCGCACGTTCCCGGGCATGGCGTACGGGCGCTCACGGTCACCCTCGGTCACGCGCAGGCGCAGGATCGACGCGTGGGCGATGATCAGCCCCAGGAGCGCGCCGAAGGCGTAGAGGCCGAGGAGCATGTCGAGGTCGCGCGGGATCGCGAGCGCGGCGGCGATCAGCGTCGCAAGCACGATCAGCACCCATGGGGTGAACCGGGTCGGGTGCAGCCGGCCGAGCGCGCTCGGGATCTGCCGGTTCGTCGAGAGCGAGTACGCCAGGCGCGAGAGACCGAGCATCGCCGAGTTCGCGGCCGCGACGAGCGTGACCGCCGCCACCGCCGCCACCGCGTACCTCAGGCCCTCGCGCAGCCATTCCTGGTCGAAGGCGGCGACGACCCCGAGCATCGGGGCGTCGCGGTACTCGCCGCCGAGCGCGGTCTGCCCGTCGACCACGGGCTGGGCGCTCATCGCGATCAGCGCGATCCCGGTGTAGACGACGAACACCGTGAGCGACGACGCCGTCACCAGCCGCCGCAGGTCGCCGCGCGTCACGGCGACCTCGCCCGCGAGCCCGGCGGCCGACTCCAGGCCCGTGGAGACGACGGTCGCGATGCCGAGCGCGACGATGACGTCCTCCCAGGTCGGGCTCGTGCCCAGCTCGATCGACCCGGTCAGCGCGTCGGCGTCGAACAGCAGCGCCAGGCCGAGCACGATGATCAGCAGCTGGATCCCGATGTCCGCGACGACGAGCAGCCGGATCCGCGAGGACCGCGCCGAGGAGAACCCCCGGATGTTGCGCGCGGCGACGTACCCCAGGATGCCGAGCATCGCGATGATCTCGACGGCGCCGCCGTCCCCGAGGGGCTCCCAGAACGCGCCCAGGTAGTTCGTGGCGCTGAACGCCGTGGCGGCGATCAGGATCACGTAGTCCAGCAGGACGGCCCAGCCCGCGATGAAGCTCCAGAGCTCGTTGAAGGCGTAGCGCGCGAAGACCGTCGAGCCGCCGCGGTCCTGGTGGAGCGAACTGCCCTCCACGTAGGTCATCGCCGCGAGCAGGAACATCAGGCCCGAGGCGAGGAAGACGACGGGCGTGAGCCCCAGCGCGTAGTCGGCGACGACCCCGAGCGCGAAGTAGATCGCGCTCGCCAGCACCGTCCAGACGATGCTGAACAGCATCGGCGAGCCCAGCCCCCGCCGGAACAGCTGCTCTCGGCGCTCGTGACCCTGCCGACCCGTCATCGGTTACCCCGCGCCATCCACAGGCGCCCCGCGCCGGCGGCGATGAACAGGACCCCGAGGAGGATGCCCGTCGCGAGCGGGCCACCGCCCTCGCTGAGCGTGCGGACGAGGATCGCCGCGCCGAGCAGCATCAGCAGGCCCGACATGACCATCGTCATGCGGCGGTGCGCGTCGCGGCCGGACACGGCTACACCCCCTGCGGCGCCCGGGGCCGCTGCGTCTCGGGGTCGGTCTGGATGATCACGCGGCACGGGCGGTCCTGGAGGACGGTCTCGAGGGTCTTGCCGAAGATCGCGCCCGCCTGGCGCGGCGGGAGCGGCATGACGATCGCGCGGGCGCGCAGCGCCGTGGCCTCCTCGACGATGAGGCGCCCGGCCTGCCCGGCGCGCACCTTCTGCCAGTGCCCGGTGACCCGCCGTCCGCCCTGGAGCCGCGCCTGCTCGATCAGCGCCTGCGCGGCGGACTCCTGCTCGGGCATGGCGGCATTGATCGGCGCGGATGCGGGAACGACGATGGGCACGAGCACGTGGATCCCGCGCCGGCGGCGGGCGGCCATGCGAACGGCCGTCGCGACGGCGCCCGGCGAGTACGTCCGGGGGTCGAGGGCCACGAGGACGGACTCGTACTCGGCCTCGTGGGCGACGACGGGCTTGGGAACGGCCACACGGACGGTCTCCGTGAGGTTCAGCCCGTGGCGATGGCGGTACCACGGGTAGAACGCGCAGCCGATCACCAGCCAGCCGATGCCGGCGA
>DAIPYF010000273.1:0-3103 GCA_036782855.1 Solirubrobacteraceae bacterium | reverse complement strand
ACCATGTTCGCGCCCATCCGGCCGAGGCCGATCATCCCGAGCTGCATGTCACTCCCCTGTCGTCGTGTCGTCGAAATCGGCGTCCAGGCCGTCGCGCTCGAGCGCCGCGACCTTCGCCCGGCGCCGGACGTGCCGCGCGTCGTCGCTGACGCGCGCGCTCGCGAACGCCGTGACGAGCTCGCGCGCGACCTCGTCCCCGATCACGCGCGCGCCGAGGCACAGCACGTTGACGGCGTCGTGCTCGACGCCCTGGTGCGCGGTGTACCCGTCGTGGATCGTCTGGGCTCGCACGCCGGGCACCTTCGACGCGGCGACGCCCACCCCGGCGCCGGACCCGCAGGCGAGGATGCCGCGCTCCGCCGCGCCGGTCGCCACGGCGCGCCCGACCGCGAGCGCGATGTCCGGGTAGTCGTCGCGGACGCCCAGGTCGAGGATCTCGTGGCCGAGGTCGGCGAGCGCCTCCACGATGGCGGCGTGGAGCGGCGTTCCCGCGTGATCGACCCCGATCGCGACGATCATCCCGGCGCGACCCTACCGAGGCGCGTCAGCCGGTCGCACGGACCGTCGCGAAGCCGATCGGGATCGACGCCGTCAGCACCGGGATCCGGAGCGCCTCGTCAATCGCGGCGGCCGCACCGGCAGCGAGCTTGACCGGGATGTTCCCGAGCGTGAAGACGCCGCCGACGTCCAGGCGCTTGCCCGAAGCGAGGTCGAGGTTGAAGATGGGCAGGCGCCCCGACCCGGCGTCCGCGGTCAGCTGACCGGTGCGCGTGTCGATGATGAGCCGGCGCAGGCTGATCCGCCGCACGCCGTCGCTGAGCGCGATCCCGCCGGCGTGCTCGATCCGCCCGTCGAGCGAGTCCGGCCGCACCTCGCCGCCGACGATCGGGAAGCGGATGCCGAGGGCCGACCGGCGCGCGGGCGGGATCGGGGTGATCGAGACGTTGTTGTCGTCGAGGATCCCGACCGTCTGCGGGTCGAGGTCCAGGTTCGTCGCGACGCCGTTCAGCGCGATCGGCCGATCCGGCGCCGAGGGATCCGGGATCGTCGACGGGCCGCCCTGCGTGTCCCCGCCTCCGCACGCGGCGAGCGCCGGTGCGCAGACGAGCAGCACGAGGGTCAGGAGCAGCGGGACGGGACGGCGCATCGGCGGACCGTACCGCGTGCGCCGGGTGTGCGGGCGGCCTCCCGGGCTACTTGAGGATCTTGAACCGCGCGAACGACGAGCGCGGCGCGGTGCCCTCGGCCTTCGCGACCAGGCGGTAGTTGCCGGGTGCGAGCGCCTTCTCCCCGAGCCGCCCGGAGAGGCGGAGCTCGTTGGGGCCGGAGATGCCGATGAAGGTGAAGCCGCCGGGGACGTTCACCGTGCGCTTGCAGGCGGCCTTCTTGGTCTTCGCCTTGCCCGCGACGCACTTGCCGCCGGAGCGGCGGCCGTTGAGCTCGGACTTGAACGAGAAGTAGACGTCGGCGCCGTCGAAGAGCTGGAAGGTGACGAGCGCGCCGCCGCTGGTGACGACGGGGCCCCCTGACGGCAGCGCCTTGAAGGCGGCCGGCGTGACCTTGAGCTGCTTGACGTCGGGTGCGACCTTCGCCGCCGAGGCCGAGGCCGGGACGAGCGCGGTCGCCGCGAGCGCGGCGGCGATGAGTGAGGAACGGGAGATCATGGGATTCACGGTACCCGGAACACGGCCCGGCCCGGAAGGTTGCGCTGCGTTGCACATCGGTCGACCATCTAGGCTCCGCCGCGCATGGCGACCTGGTGGCGATCCTCTCCGCAACTCGGCGGGCGCGAGGTCGCGCTGGCCGCTCTGGCCGGGGCGCTGCTCGCCGTCGTGCTGTTCTGGCCGCTCCCGCTGCACCTGGGGACGGACATCCCGCTCGACCTCGGCGACCCGCTCCCGCAGAGCTGGCAGGTGGCATGGGACGGGCACGCGCTCGCGACGCAGCCGCTCGACTTCTACCAGTCCAACCAGTTCTGGCCGCTGCCCGACAGCCTCGCATTCTCCGACGCCCTGATCGGCTACACGCCCGCCGGGCTGATCGGCTCCGGCCCGCACGCCGCGGTCGTCCGCTACGACCTGCTGTTCCTCTTCGCCTTCGCGCTCGCCTTCCTCGGCGGATACCTGCTCGCGCGCGAGCTCGGGGCCCCGCCGTGGGCCGCCGCGGTCGGCGGCGCGGCGTTCGCGTGCGCCCCCTGGCGCCTGGAGCAGGGCGGGCACCTGCACGTCCTCTCGAGCGGCGGCATCCCGCTCACGCTCTTCCTGCTGCTGCGCGGATGGCGGCGCGAACGGCCGGGCCTGATCGTGGGCGGCTTCGCGATGGCCGCCTGGCAGATGTCGCTCGGGTTCAGCCTGGGCCTGCAGCTCGCCTACCTGCTGCTCATCCTGGGGGCGGTCGCCGCCGCCTGGTGGTGGCGCGCCGGGCGCCCGGCGATCCCCCGGCGCCTGGTCGTCGCGACACTCGTCGGCGGTGCGCTGTTCGCCGGCGCCTCGCTCGTGCTCGCGCGCCCCTACACCCGGGTGCTCGACGCCCACCCCGAGGCCGAACGCACGTCGGTGACGATCGCGCGCTACTCCGGGCCGCCGAGGATGTTCCTGGCGGCGTCCGAGACGAGCCTCGTGTGGGGGCGCGCGACCTCCGGCGTCCGCGACGGCCTGCGCGCCGTGCCCGAGCAGACGCTGTTCCCCGGCCTCGCGATCGTCCTGCTCGCCCTCGCCGGGCTCGGCTGGCGCGGCTACCCGCGCCCGCTGCGCATCGGGCTCGGGGTGGGAGTCCTCGTCCTCGCGGTCCTCTCGCTCGGGTTCCAGGAGGACGGAGCGGGCCGCTTCCTCCCCTACCGTCTGCTGTACGAGCTGCTCCCCGGGTGGCAGGGCATCCGCGTCCCCGGCCGGCTGCACACGCTCACGACGCTCGCGCTCGCGCTGCTCGCCGCGGGCGGCGCGGCCCGCGCGGCGGCCGCCGTCCACACGCGCCGCGGACGCCGGGCCGGGGCCGTCGTCGCCGCGGCGCTCGTGCTCGCGGTCCTCGTCGAGGGCTCGGGGTTCGGCATCGACCGCGGCGGCGAGGCGCTCGCCGGCTACCCGCACCCGACCGTGCCGAAGGC
>DAIPYF010000272.1:0-3109 GCA_036782855.1 Solirubrobacteraceae bacterium | reverse complement strand
GGCAGTGTCTCACGGGCGCGCGCCGCGGCCCGCGCCGGTACCGTTGGGTTGCCGATGCGCCTGCGCTGCCTGCTCGTCACGCCGATGCTCCTCGCCGCGCTGCTGCTCGCGCCGGCGCTGGAGGCCCGCGCCGCGTCGACGGCGACGCCGGAGCAGCTGACGATCGCCGACCGCGCGATGCGGTTGGCGATCACCGCCGGGACCGACCGCTACCCGGCCGGGCTGCGCAAGACGTGCCTGGCGGAGTCGCGGATCGTCGTCCGCTGCCGGGCCACCTGGCGTGACGCGCGCTTCGCGTACGCCGGGCGGTTCTTCGTCGTCGACGACAGCGAGGCGCTGAGTGCCGTCTTCGCCGGGCTGCGGACCGACCGGCGCTGCGCGAAGGGCCGGCGTGGCGCGGCGCTGAAGGCGTGCCGCGACGCCGTCTCGTTCTGAGGCGCTACGGGACCAGCACGATCTTGAGCGCCTCGCGCGCCGCGTACCGGCGGTAGGCCTCGGGCGCCTGCGCCAGCGGCATGTGCGCGGTCACCAGCGGCGAGGGGTCCAGGCGACCGGTCCGCAGCAGCTCCAGCACCGGGTCGAGGTGCTTGATGACGTTCGCGTGGCCCGTGCGGATGGTGAGCGCCTTGATCCACGCGAGGCCCATGTGCACCTCCGCGCGCTCGGCGTAGACGCCGACGCACTGCACGGTTCCGCACATCCGCGTGAGGCGGATCGCCAGCTCCAGCGCGCGCGGGTCGCCGACGCAGTCGATCGCGACATCGACGCCGCGCCCGCCGGTCGCCGCCTTCGCGGCCGCGCGCGGGTCCTCCTCGGTCAGGTGGACGGCCTGCGCGCCGAACGACGCTGCCATCGCCAGGCGGTCCGCGACCGTGTCGATCGCGATCACCCGCGCCGCGCCCGCGAGCACCGCGCACTGGACGGCGCACAGGCCGACCGGCCCGAGCCCGAGCACCGCGACGGTGTCGCCCGGGACGACCCCGCTGTCGACGACCGCGTGGTAGCCGGTGCCCATGACGTCGCCGGCGAACAGCGCGACGTCGTCGGACAGGCCCTCGGGCACGCGGCGCAGCGCGAGGTTCGCGAACGGCACGAGTGCCAGCTCGGCCTGCGTGCCCTGCAGGTCGCCGAGTCCCGATCCGTGCCCGAACGTCCGCGAATGCTCGCACTTGTGGAACAGCGAGCGGCGGCAGAACCAGCACGTTCCGCAGGCCACCTGAAAGCACCCGAGCACGCGGTCCCCGACCGCGGCGCTCGTCACGGCGTCGCCCGCGGCGACGACCTCCCCGACGAACTCGTGCCCGATCGTGAAGCCCTCCTCGATCCGCACGCGCCCGTGGTAGATGTGCAGATCGGACCCGCACACGCCGCTCGCGAGGACGCGGACGATCGCGTCATCCGGCGCGATCAGCTCCGGATCGGGCTTCTCGACCAGCTCGACGTGCTCGGGGCCCTGGAAGGCGACGGCCTGCATGTCGCCGGACGCTACCGGCCCTTCTTCGCGAGCGCCTGCTTCTTCGGCGCGCGCCGGCTCGTGCGGCCCCGGCGCGCGCGCCGCTCGGCGAGTGTCACGTACTCCTGCAGCGAGCCGGAGAGCCCGTCGGCGAGCACGTCGATGTCGCCGAGGGCGTCGTAGTCGCCGATCAGCCCGAAGCCGACCATGCCGTTGTAGGACATGACGGCGACGGCGGCGGCGCGGTCGCCGGCGAGGAACGCGAGCGGGTAGATCGAGCGCAGCTCGCGCCCCATGAGGTAGAGCGGCACCTGCGGGCCCGGGATGTTCGTCACGAGCACGTTGTAGGCGCGGGTGGAGAAGTTCAGCCGCGTGGACTGGGCGAGGATCGTCGGCGGTGCGAAGTCCTGGGCGCCCGCGATCAGCTCGGCGCCGAGCGCCTGGCGGCTCTCCTTCAGCCCGGTCATCGCGTCCTGCACGATCCGCAGCCGCGCGACCGGATCGGCGACGTCGACGGGCAGCGGCGCGATCAGCTGCGTGAGCTGGTTGCCGAGCGTGCCCTGGGCGTCGGTGCCGCGCGTGGAGACGGGGACGCCGGCCCGCAGCTCGGTGCCCTCGGTCTTCAGCCCGCGGGCGTGCATCCAGTGACGGATCGCGCCCGCGGTGACCGCGAGGACGACATCGTTCACCGTGCCGCCGAAGACGTCCTTGACCTGCTTGAACGCGTCGAGGTCGGTGCGCACGAACGCGACGCGCCGGTGCGGGCCGATCTTCACGTTCAGCGGGGAGGGGGGCGCCGGCCGCAGCAGCGTCATCGCCGCCTCACCGGCACCCTGCGCCGCGCGGCGCAGCCGCAGACGGTCGCCGATGGTGCCCGCCGCGCGCAGCGGCAGTTCGCTGACGTCGCGCAGCGTGCCGTTCACGGACATCGCGGCGAGCTCGGCGGCGCTCGGCTCGGGGCGCGCGACCCACATGCGCGAGCCGGGGTCGGGACCCGGCGTGTGCTGCGTGATGTCGAACAGGGCGGCGGTGATGTCGACGCCGCTGATCCCGTCGACGACGCTGTGGTGGGTCTTCGTCAGCAGCGCGAAGCGGTCGTCCGCGAGTCCTTCGATGAGCAGGAGCTCCCACAGCGGCTTGGCGCGGTCCAGGCGCTGCGAGTAGATGCGCGCGATCAGGCGGCGCAGCGCGCTCTCGTCGCCCGGGCTGGGGAGTGCCTTGTGAAGCACGTGGTATTCGAGGTTGAAGCTCGGGTCGTCGATCCACCGTGGGCGGCCGAGGCCCAGCGGTGCCTCGGCGAGCTTCTGGCGGTACCGCGGCACCCGGTCCAGCCGCGAGCGCACGTGCTCGAGGAAGTCGTCCCAGGCCGGTGGGGGACCGTCGAAGATCGCGACGCCGCCGATGTGCATGTGCGCGTTCGGGCGCTCCTGGAACAGGAACGCCGCGTCGAGCGCGCTGAGGGGGTCGAGGTGATCCTGTGCCTGGGCCATCGCAGCGTCGAGGCTACTACGGAGCCGCCGGTGTTCAGCGCGCCGGGCGCATGCCCGTCACGAGCGTGCGGACGATCTGCGCCAGGCGGCGGCGGAAGGCGCGCGGGGCGACGGCCGGGCCGGTCTTCGCGGCCTCGGCGCAGTCGAGCAGGATCGCGGCGGCGGT
>DAIPYF010000271.1:0-3121 GCA_036782855.1 Solirubrobacteraceae bacterium | reverse complement strand
GACGCGCCGCGGGTCGCCGGTGAGCGGGACGTCCTCGGCGGCGAGCAGCATCGCCTGGCGCTCCCCCTGGGCGAGTGTCCCGTCGGCGCGCACGACGCGGTGCCAGGGGATCGCGGCGTCGCCCGACGCGGAGAGCACGGTGCCGACGAAGCGCGGCGCGACGGGGTCCACGTCGGAGTAGGCCGCGACGTGCCCGGCCGGGATCGCGCGAACGCGCTCGAGCACGGCGCGCGCGCGATCGGTCTGCGGGTCGGGTGGGCGGCGCACGTCGCCGGGTAGATTCGCACCCATGCGCCGCGGCACCTACTCGATCGTCGCCCACGACCCGGCCGGCGGGGAGCTCGGGGTGGCCGTCCAGTCGCACTGGTTCGGCGTCGGCCCGATCGTCCCCTGGGCCCGCCCGGGCGTCGGGGCGGTCGCCACGCAGTCGATCGTCGAGCCCGCGTACGGGCCGCGGCTGCTCGACCGGCTCGCGCGCGGTGAGACAGCGCGCGGCGCGCTCCAGGCGGAGCTCGCCGCGGACCCGCAGGCGCACTATCGCCAGGTCGCGGTGGTGGACGCGCGCGGCCGCACCGCGACGCACACCGGGGAGCGCTGCATCGCGTTCGCGGGGGACGCGCGCGGCGAGGGCTTCAGCGCGCAGGCGAACATGATGGCGTCGCCGGAGGTCTGGCCCGCGATGGCCCACGCGTTCGACGCGGCCAGCGGTCCGCTCGCACGACGGCTGCTCGCGGCGCTGCACGCCGCCGAAGCGCACGGGGGCGATGTCCGCGGGCGGCAGTCGGCGGCGCTGCTCGTCGTTCCCGCGGTCGGCGAGCCGTGGCGCACGACGGTCGACCTGCGCGTCGACGACGCTGCCGAGCCGCTCGCCGAGCTCGACCGCCTGCTCGACCTGCACGACGCGTATGGGCTGGCCACGGTCGGGGACGACCTCACGGGGCGGGGCCTCCACGACGAGGCGGGAGACGCCTACGCCGCGGCGAGCGCGCTCGCCCCCGGGAACCACGAGCTGCTGTTCTGGGCCGGCCTGGCGGCGGCGCAGGCGGGGGACATGCCGCTCGCGCTGGAGCGGGTCCGCGGGGCGATCGCGCTGCGGCCGGCCTGGCGTGAGCTGCTCGCGCGGCTGGAGCCCGACGTCGCGCCGAGCGCGGCGGCGGTGCGCGCGGCGCTCGACGACGACTGACACGCCGCCGAGCGCTCGCGCGCCAGGGTCCGTCCTGGTGGTTGCAGGCGCAACTAGGGGTGCTACTCTCATTGCACGCACAACAGTTGTGCAAGCAATTACCACGTCCCCCGCCCCAGAGGAGCACCACATGGCCACCATCGCAGCGACCACCACCTGGACCGCCGACCCGGTCCACTCGACCGCCAACTTCGCCGTCCGCCACATGGTCGTCGCGACCTTCCGCGGCGCCTTCGACGACGTCACCGGCTCGCTCGACCTGGCCGGCGACCGGCCCCGCCTCGTCGGCGAGGTTGACGTCGCGAGCATCCGGGTGAAGGACGAGAACCTCTACGGCCACCTGCAGAGTCCCGAGTTCTTCGACGCGGCCGCGACGCCGAAGGTCACCTTCGTCTCCGACTCGCTCGTCCGCGACGGCGACGACGTCACGCTCGAAGGCGACCTCACGATCAAGGGCACGACGCACCGCGTCACCGCGAAGGGCACCTGGCTCGAGATCGAGGCCGACGTCACCGGCAACCCGCGCATCGGCATCGACGTCGAAACCACGATCGACCGCACCGCGTACGGCCTGGACTGGAACGCCCCGCTCCCGAAGGGCGGCGTCGCGCTCGACAACGACGTCACGCTCAGCGTCCACCTCGAACTCGTCCCGGACCAGGGCTGATCGCCCATGCGGATCCTGGCCATCTCCGGCTCGCTGCGCCGAGACTCGCACAACACCCGGCTCCTGCGGGCGGCGGCGGGCCTGCTGCCGCCCGGGGCGGAGCTCGAGGTGCTCGACCCCGGCGTCCTGCGGGCGATTCCCCACTACGACGAGGACCTGCGTGAGGCCGGGGAGCCCGCGACGGTCACCGCGCTGCGCGAGCAGGTCGCCGGCGCGGACGCGATCCTCGTGTCGACCCCCGAGTACAACCACTCGCTGCCGAGCGCGCTGAAGAACGGGATCGACTGGCTCTCGCGCCCGCTCGCCGACAGCCCGTTCCGGGGCAAGGACGTCGCCGTCGTCGGCGCCAGCACCGGCATGTTCGGCGCGGTCTGGGCGCAGGCCGAGGCGCGCAAGGTGCTCGGCGCCGTCGGCGGCCGCGTCATCGATGCCGAGCTCCCGGTCTCCGGGGCCGGGGAGCAGTTCGACGCCGACGGCGCGTTGTGCGATCCGGCGCTGCGGGACGCGTTCGCCGGGCAGCTCGCGCTGCTGGCGGGCAGCGGCGATCCCGTGCTGGCACGCGCCGCCTGACCCGCCCGCCCGGCTCGCCGCCGGTACGGTTGCACGGATGCGCGGCGGGTCGCCGGTCCCGTGACGGACCTTCTCGTCCTCTTCCTCATCGGGTGGGCGACGGCGTTCGCGACCGGCCTCGGTGCGATCCCCGTGTTCTTCCTCGGGGAGCGCGCCGCGGCGTACACCGCGGGCCTCACGGGCTTTGCGGCCGGCCTGATGGGCGTCGCCGCGGTCCTGGGCCTGCTGATCCCCGCGTTCCAGGACGGCTCCACGGGCGTCGTCGTCGTGAGCACGCTGATCGGCGTGGTGTTCCTGCTCGCCACGCGGCAGTTCGTCCGCCACCGGGACGAGCATCTCGCCGTCGACCGGCAGCTCGGCGAGTCGGCGCAGCGCTCGCTGCTCGTCGTCCTCGTCCTGTTCGTGCACAGCATCCCCGAGGGCCTGGCGATCGGCACGGCGTTCGCGTCCACTCGCGAGGGCCTCGGCCTGTTCGTGATCCTCGCCGTCGCGCTGCAGAACATCCCCGAGGGGACCGCGACCGCGCTCCCGATGCAGGCGGCCGGGTACTCGCGCGCCCGCATGTTCTGGGCGGCCGTCCTCACGAGCGTGCCGCAGCCGTTCTTCGCAGTCGGCGCGTTCGTGCTCGTCGACAGCGTCACCGCGCTGCTGCCGGCGTCGTTCGCGTTCGCGGCCGGGGCGATGCTCGCGCTCGTGGTGTT
>DAIPYF010000270.1:0-3157 GCA_036782855.1 Solirubrobacteraceae bacterium | reverse complement strand
TCGAGAGCGGCGGACGAGATTCGAACTCGCGACCCTCAGCTTGGGAAGCTGATGCTCTACCAACTGAGCTACCGCCGCACGCGGGGCTGAGGATACCGGGCGCGGTTCGCACGTCCCGGCCTGCGATACTTGGCGACGTATGGACCCTGCCCGGAAGCGCCGCATCCGGCTCGTCGTCGCTCTCAGCGCCGCCCTCGTCCTGGCCGGCGCGCTCGCGTACACGAGCTTCTCCGCCTCGAGTTCGGCCGTCACGCCGAGCCAGTTGCTCGCGTCGTCGAAGCCGACCGAGACCTACCAGCTGACCGGCAAGGTCGTCGACGGCTCGATCCAGCGCCACTCCGACGGCATCGCCTTCCGCGTGCGCGACCGCGACGGCAGCACGTCCGTGCCGGTCCGCTACAGCGGAGCCGTGCCGGACCCGTTCCGCGAGGGACGCGAGGTCATCGTGGACGTGCGCAAGGCCGGCGGCACCTGGGTCGGCGAGAAGGACTCGCTGACGACGAAGTGCCCGTCGAAGTTCTCGGACGAGCAGCAGCCGTCGTCCGGCGCGTCCCCCACCTGAGCCGATGGGGGTCATCGGCCAGGCCTGCCTGATCATCGCGCTCGGCCTCTGCGTCTACGGCGTCGGCGCGTCGATCGCCGGCGCGCGGATGGGGCGCGAGGCCTACGTGCTGTCCGGCCGCCGCGCCCTCTACGCCCTCGCCGCCGTCACGACCGTGGCGTTCGTGATCCTCGAGATCGCGTTCCTGCGATCCGACTTCCAGTTCACGGTGGTGGCGTCGCATTCGTCGACGACGACCCCGTGGTACTACCGCGCCGCGGCCGCGTGGTCCTCGCAGGAGGGGTCGCTGCTCCTGTGGTTCTGGCTGCTGTCGATGTGGAGCGCGCTCTGTCTCTTCCTGCTGCGCGGGCGGTTGCGCGACGTCGCGCCGTACGCGACCGCCGTGCTGCTCGGGCTGGGGACGTTCTTCGCGGCGCTGCTGCTCTTCAGCGCGCCGCCGTTCGCGCGCGTCGCCCTCGTCCCCGTGGAGGGGGCGGGGCTGAACCCGCTCCTGCGGCACCCGAGCATGATGATCCACCCGCTGATGCTGTACTCGGGCTACACGCTCTTCAGCATCCCGTTCGCGTTCGCCGTCGGCGCGCTGATCGTCCGCCGCGTCGACGCCGAGTGGATCCGCTCGACCCGCTTCTTCGCCCTCGGCGCCTGGCTGGCCCTCGGCATCGGCATCGTCCTCGGCGCGCGCTGGTCGTACGCCGAGCTGGGATGGGGCGGCTACTGGGCGTGGGACCCGGTCGAGAACGCCTCGCTCCTGCCGTGGCTCACCGGCACCGCGTTCCTGCACTCGGTGATGATCCAGGAGCGGCGCGGGATGCTGAAGGTCTGGAACGCCTCGCTGATTCTCGCGACCGGCATCCTCTGCATCCTCGGGACGTTCCTCGTCCGGTCGGGCATCCTCGACTCGATTCATGCGTTCGTGCAGGAGGGCAACACGATCGCCTGGGCGTTCACGACGCTCATCTGCGTGATGATCGCCGGGTCGGTGTACCTCGTCGTGACGCGCCGCAGGGACGCGCTGCGATCCGAGGCGCGGATCGACTCGCTGCTCTCGCGCGAGTCGATGTTCCTGGCGAACAACCTCGCGCTGGTCGGCATCGCCTTCGTCGTCTTCTGGGGAACGTTCTTCCCGCTGATCTCCGAGGCGGTCACCGGGGACAAGGCGGCGGTCGGCCCGCCCTGGTTCGACCGCTACACGGTCCCGCTGGTGCTGATCCTCGTCCTGCTGTCGGGCATCGGGCCGGTCATCTCGTGGCGCCGCGCGACCCCGTCACGGCTGTGGCGCAGCGTCCGCGGGCCCGCGATCGCGGCGGCGATCGTCACCGGCGCCGTCCTCCTGCTCGTCGACGGCTCCTCCTCGAAGACGCTGACGCTCGTCATGTTCGCCGTCGGCACGTTCGCGATCGGTGTGGCGGTGCAGGAGCTGTGGCGCGGGATGCGGGCCCGTCAGGCGATGACGAGCGACAACGCCGCGCTCGCGCTGACGGGGCTCGTGAAGCGCAACCGGCGGCGCTACGGCGGCTACATCGTCCACATCGGCATCTCCGTCCTGTTCATCGGCGTCGCAGCCTCGTCGGCGTTCAACGGCGAGCGCGACATCCGCCTCGCGGCCGGAGAGTCCACGACGGTGAAGGGCTACACGTTCACGTACGTCAAGCCGACCGGCGTGATCGAGCAGCGTGCGGGGGAGCTCGAGCGGATCACGCTGGGCTCGCGCGTCCGGGTGACGAAGGACGGGCGCCAGGTCGCGATCCTCGAGCCCAGCCGCGGCTACTACCCGGTCAACGGCGGCATCGAGCTCGGCGTGCTCAGCCGCTACTTCGAGGGCGAGTCCACGAGTGAGATCGGCCTGAAGGCGGGTCCGATCAGGGACCTGTGGATCGCCGAGCAGCCCGACATCGCCGCGCTGCAGAAGAAGGTGAAGCGGGCCGACGCGGTCTTCGTCCAGCTCGTGCGGTCGGGCAAGATCAAGATGACCCAGGCCGGCGAGGTCCGCGACCTGACGCTGCGCAAGTTCGTCCGCGACTACGCGGCCTCGCCGCCGCCCGCGCAGTTCCGCGTCCTCGTCAGCCCGATGGTCGGCTGGATCTGGTTCGGCTCGCTGATCGTGTTCGCCGGCGGCCTCGTCGCCCTCTGGCCGGCTCCGGGCGCGGTGCGTGGGCGGATGCGCGCCCGGCTGTCCGCGCGGGTCGCACAGGACCTCGGGCGCGCGTAGCGCGCGCGTGCACGGCATGGACATCCTCGGCCCGATCATCGTCATCCTGCTGCTCGGCGCCGTCGTGCTGTTCGTCACCGCTCCGCTGCGCAGCGGGGTCGCCGAACGTGAGCGCGAGCGTGACGAGGGCCGCCGGGCGGACCTGGAGGCCGCTCGGGACGCGAAGTACGCCGAGATCCGCGACCTGGAGATGGACCACCGGACCGGGAAGCTGTCGGAGGAGGACTGGCGCGCGCTGGACCGCGATCTGCGGGCCGAGGCGGTCGACATCCTGCACGAGCTCGACCAGCTCGGCGGCGCGCCCGCTACCATCGCGGGGCGATGACCTTCGTCCTCTCCGCACTCTGCGTGTTCCTGTCGATCGTCGTGATCTTCCTCGTGCTCAT
>DAIPYF010000269.1:0-3172 GCA_036782855.1 Solirubrobacteraceae bacterium | reverse complement strand
AGCTGCGCGCGGTTGTGCTTGCCGGTCATCTCCACCTTGTACAGGGTGATGAAGAGCAGCGTCATCCCGATGACCGCGGTGTAGAAGGCGACCTTCATGTCGGCGGGGAGGTCACCGCCGGACGTGTTCAGCACCCGCGGGTGGATCAGCGGGTCGGCGAGCCGGACCGCCATGAAGTTCAGCGGGACGAACGCCCCCGCGACGATCGCGAACACGGCGGCGTAGCGCGACTGCTTCTCCGGGTCCTCGATCGAGAACCGCAGCGGCTGGTAGGTCGCGTAGAGCAGGAACACGATCAGGAAGGACACGAGCGTCGGCTCGTCCCACACCCACCACTGGCCCCACGACGCCTTCGCCCACAGCGCGCCGGTGAGCAGGGCGCCGACGCAGAAGATCAGCGACTGGTGGATCGCCGTGTAGCTGCGCAGGTCGTGGCGTGGGTCGCCGCTGCGCAGGTACTGGACCGCGCAGATGCCGCCGAAGACGAAGCCGCCGAGCGTCACGATCGCCAGCGGGACGTGCACGTAGAAGATCTTCTGCGAGAACCCCTGGTCGGCCTCGATCGGCGCGTAGAACGCGGCCAGCGTGAACGCCGCGGTCAGGACGACCGCGGTGGCGACTCCGAGCGCCGTCAGGCGCGTTCCATACAGCTTCTGACTCGTCGGCATGCGTCAATCCTCGACGAGGTAGTCGAAGAGCGCCCAGGCCAGCAGGGCGAAGATCAGATCGTACAGCGCGAGCACCGCGAGCCAGCGTCCCGGCAGCGCGCCTGCACCGCCGGCGGCGAAGATCGGCGCGGTGGCGCGCGCCGCGCCGATGATCACGGGGATCAGCAGCGGCAGCGCGAGGATCGACGTGATGAGGTCGCGCGCGCGGGTCTGGACCGCGATCGCGGCCACGAGCGTGCCGACGACCGCGAGCCCGAGGTCCGCCAGCAGCAGCACCAGCGCCAGCCGCCCCCAGTCGCCGATGCCGGGGGTCGGGCCGAGCAGCAGGATCGCGAACAGGGGGACGGCGACGACCTCGAGCGCGACGAGGAAGAGGAACAGCGCCGAGACCTTCGCCAGGAACAGCGCCGAGCGGTCGACGGGCGCCAGCAGGAAGCCGTCGAGCCCGCCCTCGTCGCGGTCGGCGACGAACAGGCGCCCGATCCCCAGCAGCGCGGCGAGCGTCAGCGTCACCCACAGGACCCCGGAGGCGAGGTCGCCGTCGACGGTGTCGCGGCGCAGCGCGAAGTGGAAGAGGACGTAGGCGGTCGCGCTGAACAGCGCCATCGCGACGAGCGTCTGCGGTGCGCGGCGCTCGAGCCGCAGCTCCTTCGCGAGGACGGCGCCCGCGGCGCCGAGCGTCCCGGGGGGCGTCGGAGCGCTCACCGGTAGAGCGCTCCGACCTCGTCGGCGCTGATCTCCGCGGCGCGGCCCAGCAGCGCGGCGCGCCCGTCGCGCAGGCCGAGCGCGATGTCGCCCTCCGCCAGGCCGCCGGCGGGGTCGTGGCTCGTGACGACGCGCGTGCGGCCGCTCGAGCGGCCGACGAGCGGCTCGAGCAGGTCCATGCCGGCCGGGTCGAGATTGGCCCGCGGCTCGTCGAGCAGCAGCACGTCGGGGTCGTGCAGGACGGCGCGGCAGACGGCCAGCCGCTGCGTCATGCCGCGCGAGAAGGTGTGGCAACGGTCGTCGCCGCGGCGGGTCAGGGCGACCGCCGCCAGCAGCTCCTCGATGCGCTTCCCCGGCCGGCGCAGACCGTGCAGCCGGGCGTGGTAGGCGAGGTTCTCCCGCGCGCTCAGATCGCCGTAGAGCAGCGGGTCGTGGCCGAGGAAGCCGATGCGCCCGCGCACCCGCCAGCCCTCGGCGCGCACGTCGTGGCCGAGGACCCGGGCTGCGCCCGCGCTCGGGCGCAGCAGCGTCGCGAGCACGCGCAGCAGCGTCGACTTCCCGGCGCCGTTGGGGCCGAAGACGACGAGCGTCTCGCCCTCGTCGACCGTCGCGGTCACCTCGTCGAGCGCGGCGCGCTCGCCGTAGCGGCGCGTCAGTCCCTCCAGCTCAATGGCGGGCACCGGGCTCCTCCCGCGCGAGCGTCGCGGCGGCGTGCTGCAGGGCCGGGGCGATGACCGGGAACAGCTGGTCGATCGCCTTCGGGTTGCCCGGGAAGTTCACGAGGAGCGTGCGTCCCGCGATGCCGCTGACGCCGCGGCTGAGCAGCGCGAGCGGCTGGTGTCGCAGCCCTTCGATGAGCATCGCCTGCTGGAACGCGGGCGCGTCGCGCTCGATCACCGCGCGGGTCGCCTCGGGCGTCACGTCGTCCGGCGTCAGACCGGTGCCGCCGGTCGTGAAGGCGAAGCGCACGTCGTCGGCGACGAGGGCGCGCAGGCGCCGCTCGATCGCGCCGGCGTCGTCCGGGAGCACTTCGACGGGCAGCACGTCGCACCCGGCGGCGGTCAGCAGCTCGGCCAGTCGCGGGCCGGAGCGGTCCTCGCCCTCGCCGCGGGCGAGCGAGGTGGAGATGGTGAGCACGGCGGCGCGCATGGCCGGGGACGGTACCCGCGCGCGGCGCGTAGGCTCCCGTGCATGTCGCGGACAGCCGTCGTCGGAGCCGGATTCGCGGGCCTTGCGGCCGCCGACGCGCTTGCCGCCGCGGGCCACGACGTCATCGTCCTGGAGGCGCGCGACCGGGTCGGCGGGCGCGTGCACAGCGTCCCGTTCGCGGGTGGACTCGTGGAGCGGGGTGCCGAGTTCGTCTTCGACGGGCACGAGCAGGTCCAGGCGCACTGCGCCCGCTTCGGGCTGACGCTCGCCGACAAGGGCTTTCCGTACGGGGACCGCGAGCCCCGCGGCGGGCTCCCGACGACCCGGGCCGCGGTCGTCGCGGCTGCGGCGGGGCTCGGCGCCGCCGCCGCTGCGGGTGGTTCCGTCGCCGACGCCGTCGAGCGGCTGGACGCCGATCCCGCGGCGCGCGCCGCGGTGCGCGCGCGGTTGGAGATGACGCACGCGACACCCGCCGACCAGCTGTCCGCGAGTGTCCTCGAGGGCGATGAGGGCTCGTCGTTCGGGGACTACACCTCGACGACGGTCGTCGAGGGCAACCAGGCGATCGCAGCCGGGCTGGCTCGCGGGCTCGCGGACGTGCGGCTCGGCGCTCCCGTGCGCGCGATCGCGTGGGAGCCCGAGGGCGATGC
>DAIPYF010000268.1:1263-3276 GCA_036782855.1 Solirubrobacteraceae bacterium | reverse complement strand
AGGACCAGGGCCTGCGCGTCGTGCTCGGCGCCGCCGACACGTTCCGCGCCGCCGCCGTCGAGCAGCTCGAGGAGTGGTCGCGCCGCGCCGGCTGCGAGCTCGTGAAGGGGGAGGCCGACGCCGATCCGGGGTCCGTCGCATTCGAGGCGATCCGCCGCGGGCGCGAGCAGGGCGCCGACGTCGTCATCGTCGACACCGCCGGGCGCCTGCACACGCAGGACGACCTGATGGCGGAGCTCACGAAGGTGCGCCGCGTGATCGCCAAGCAGCTCGACGGCGCGCCGCATGAGACGCTCCTGACGGTGGACGCGACGACCGGGCAGAACGGCCTGCGCCAGGCGCAGCTGTTCTCGCAGGCGACGCCGGTGACCGGGATCGTCCTGACGAAGCTCGACGGCACCGCCAAGGGCGGCATCGCCCTCGCGATCACGCGCGACCTGGGCATCCCGGTCAAGCTGATCGGCGTCGGCGAGCAGCTCGAGGATCTGCGCCCGTTCGACGCGGACGACTACGCGCGGGCCCTGCTCGAAGCCTGAGGTCCGCCACACCCCGCGATACGCTGCGGAGAGATGGATCCCTGGGTCATCTGGCTGATCGCCGCCGTGGTCTTCGCCGTCGGCGAGATCGCGACGACCAGCTTCTTCCTCGGGCCGTTCGCGATCGGCGCGTTCGCCGCCGCGGCCGTCGCGCTCGTCGGTGGCGGGGACATCGCCGCGTGGGTCGTGTTCGCCGTCGCGACGATCGCCGCCTTCGCGATCGTGCGACCGGTTGCGCGGCGCCACCTGCGCCAGCCGCCGAGCGTGCGCACCGGCACGGCCGCGCTGATCGGCCGCACGGCGCAGGTCGTCGAGCGCGTTTCGAACGACGAGGACCGGGGGAGCATCAAGCTCGAGGGCGAAGTGTGGACGGCGCGCGCGTTTGACGACGATCGCGTCTTCGAGCCCGGCCAGCGCGTGGCCGTCGTCGAGATCAAGGGCGCGACAGCGCTCATCACCGAGGACTGAAGGGCGTTCCCGTGACCGAACTCATCGTGCTTGCCGTGCTCGTCGTCTTCGCGCTGTTCCTGGCGGCGAAGACGATTCGCATCATCCCCCAGGCGAACGCGGGCGTCGTGGAGCGCCTGGGCCGCTACCAGCGCACGCTCGGCCCCGGCCTGGCGATCGTCATCCCGTTCGTGGACCGCGTCCGGCCGCTGATCGACCTGCGCGAGCAGGTCGTGACGTTCCCGCCGCAGCCGGTGATCACGCAGGACAACGTGTCGGTGCTCATCGACACGGTCATCTACTTCACGATCACCGACCCGCGCGCCGCGTCGTACGAGATCGCCAATCCGCTGATCGGCATCGAGCAGCTCACCGTGACGACGCTGCGCAACATCGTCGGCTCGCTGACGCTGGAGGAGGCGCTGACCGGGCGCGAGCGCGTGAACACCGAGCTGCGCGTCGTGCTCGACGAGCGCACCGGCAAGTGGGGGATCCGCGTCAACGGCGTCGAGCTGAAGTCGATCGACCCGCCCGCCTCGATCCAGGAGGCGATGGAGAAGCAGATGCGCGCCGAGCGCGACCGCCGCGCGACGATCCTCACCGCAGAGGGCGTCAAGCAGTCGCAGATCCTCACCGCCGAGGGCGAGAAGACCTCGTCGGTCCTGCGCGCCGAGGGCGCCCGCGCGTCGGCCATCCTGCGTGCCGAGGGCGACGCGAAGGCGATCGAGACGGTGTTCGCCGCCATCCACGCCGGCAAGCCCGACCAGGCGCTGCTCAGCTACCAGTACCTGCAGATGCTCCCGCAGATCGCCCAGGGCGACGCGAACAAGGTCTGGGTGATCCCCAGCGAGGTCACGCAGGCGCTGGGGAGCATCGGCGGGGTCGTGCAGCGGATGGGCGGCACGCCGGACGAGCCTGCCGCCTGACCGGCGCCCGGCCGCGCTGCTGTCAGACTGGACGCCGTGTTCGACTCGCTGTCCGAGAAGCTCCAGGCGACGCTCTCCGACCTGCGCTCCCACGGGACGCTGAC
>DAIPYF010000268.1:0-1163 GCA_036782855.1 Solirubrobacteraceae bacterium | reverse complement strand
GTCGCGTTCGACGGCGTCGTGATGACGAAGCTCGACGGCGACGCGCGCGGCGGCGCCGCGCTCTCCGTCAAGGCCGTGACCGGCAAGCCGATCCTCTTCGCCAGCACGGGGGAGAAGATCGACCAGTTCGAGCGCTTCCACCCGGACCGCATGGCGCAGCGCATCCTCGGGATGGGCGACGTCCTCAGCCTGATCGAGAAGACCCAGAAGCAGTTCGACGAGGATGAGGCCGCGGAGCTCGAGCGCAAGCTGCGCCGCAACGAGTTCACGCTCGAGGACTTCCTCAAGCAGCTGCAGCAGGTGCGCCAGATGGGCCCGCTCCAGTCGCTGCTCGGGATGATGCCCGGCTTCGCCGGCCAGCAGCTGAAGGGCATGAAGGTCGACGAGAAGGAGCTCGACCGCGTCGAGGCGATCATCCGGTCGATGACCCCGGGAGAGCGCCGCAGGCCGGAGCTCATCAAGGGCTCCCGGCGGCTGCGGATCGCACGCGGGTCGGGCACCAGCGTCCAGCAGGTCAACCAGCTCGTGAAGCAGTTCGACCAGATGCGCAAGCTCATGCGCCAGATCGGCCAGGGGAAGATGCCGGACATCGGCGCGCTCATGCGTCAGGCGCGCTGACAGCGACCCCGCTACCCTCCTGGACTGAGTTTTCGAGCGTTTCGAGAGGAATCCGTGGCTGTACGACTGAGGCTCACCCGCGTGGGTGGCAAGAAGAACCCGATCTGGCGCGTCGTCGCCACCGATCAGCGCTCCCCGCGTGACGGGCGGTTCATCGAGGTCATCGGGCACTACAACGCCCAGACGAGCCCCTCGACGATCTCGCTCGACGAGGAGAAGGTCCGCGCCTGGATCGCCAAGGGCGCGCAGCCGACGGACCAGGTGCGCAAGCTCATGCGCATCCAGGGCATCACCACCTGACGCACCCGGCGATGCGCGAGCTCCTCGAAGATCTCGTGCGCGCGCTCGTCACGGACCCCGAGGCGGTCGAGGTCGAGCAGTTCGAGGAGGACGACGGAACGGTCGTGCTCGAGCTGTCGGTCGGCGACGAGGACTACGGGAAGGTCATCGGCCGCGGCGGGCGCACCGCGAACGCGCTGCGCACGGTGATCAAGGCCGCGGCGGTGCAGGAGAACCGCCGCGTGCTGATCGACATCGTGGACTGA
>DAIPYF010000267.1:0-3311 GCA_036782855.1 Solirubrobacteraceae bacterium | reverse complement strand
CGCACAACGAAGAGCGCCCGCGTCGGGTGCGCGGGCGCTGGGTCCTGACCTCTCTATCGGGGCGCGCGGATTCGAACCGCGGACCTCACCGACCCGAACGGTGCGCGCTACCAGGCTGCGCCACGCCCCGAGAAGGACGATCAGTATGACAAGTGTCGCGCGGGGACCGCGCCGACGACCATCCGGCCCACCCCGGGGCCGCGCCCGCCCCGCTCACCGGGGCCGATCCGGCGCACCTCGCCGCGGCGCCGCGCGGCGCCGCCTACGGCGCGCCCGCGACCGCCGTGTAGTACCGCACGGCGAGCCCGGTGACGAGCGTCTGGAACGCCGACTCGACGCTCACGCCCGCTGCCGCGGCCCACGGTGCCAGGCCCGCCGCCTCGATCCCCGCCCCCTGTGCCAGGAGCTCGTCGACGAGCTCGGGCGAGCGGTCGCAGAACGACGCGCCGATCGAGTAGAGGCTCGACTCGGTGAGGGACTCCAGGAATGCGTCGTCGCCGGCCACCGCGGCGGACGATACCGTGGCGCCCGTGGCCGCCCTCACCGAGCTCATGGCGTACCTCGACGAGCTGCTCCAGCCCGCGCGCTTCGACGACCACTGCCCGAACGGCCTGCAGGTGCCCGGGCGCGAGGAGGTCACCGTCGTCGCGACCGGTGTCTCCGCCGGACGCGAGCTCCTGGAGCGCGCGGTCGCCGCGGAAGCGGGGCTCGTCCTCACGCACCACGGCCTGTTCTGGAAGGGCCTCCCGCTCGGGATCGACCGGGTCGCGAAGGCCCGCCTGCGGCTGCTCTTCGAGCACGACGTCTCGCTCGCCGCCTACCACCTCCCGCTCGACGCCCATATCGAGCACGGCAACAACGCGCTGCTCGCCGCCGCACTGGGCGCCGAGCTGACGACCCCGTTCCCCGCCGGCGCCCCCGCGCCGATCGGCGTGACGGCCCACCTCCCGGGCGACGGGATCGGCGCAGGCGAGCTGCTGGCTCGCACCCGCGAGGCCGTCGGCGGGCGCGAGCCGCTCGCGTTCCTCGACGGACCGGCGCGGATCCGCACGATCGGGATCGTCAGCGGCGGCGGATCAGGCCACCTGCGCGACGCGATCGCCGCGGGCCTCGACGCGTTCGTCACCGGTGAGCCGACCGAGTGGGTGATGCTGCTCGCGCGCGAGCACGGGATCCACTACCTCGCCGCCGGCCACTACGCCACGGAGACGCTCGGCGTGCGCCGCCTCGGCGACCTGCTGGCCACCGAGTTCGGGATCGCGCACACGTTCATCGACGTGCCGAACCCGATCTGACGGGCCGCTCGGCGCAGCGAACCCGCCGCAGGGCCTAAGCGGTCGATAAAACCTTGCTCCGAGCGTCCACCGGCACTTGCCGACCGTCCGGTCACCGGAGTACGGTTCACAAAGCGTCAACATTCCCACCGAACAGGAGGGACGCTCCGATGGCAAATCACCTGACGCCGACCGAGCTGGCCAATGAGTCCGGCCTCGAGCGGCGCGAAGTGATCTCGAAGTGCATGGAGCTCGGTGTGCCCATCTTCCAGGGCCGCATCGACAAGACGCTCTTCCTCGCCAGTCTGGCGAGCATCAAACAGAGCGCAATGGGCCACGCACGGCCGACTGCGACGTAGACGCCACCCCCCGGCGCACACGTCCCGAAAGGCGCGCCGGAAGGTGCGCCTTTCGCGTTGCGCGCCCGCGACATAGAATCGCGCACCGAGGGTCCCCCAACGAGGAGAGAGTGAATCCGATGGAGGCTGGCACGACGTCCACCACCGCGTCGACGACGATCGCGGACCTGCTGCCCCGCGCAGCGGAGATGTACGCCGACAAGGTCGCGGTACGGCACAAGGTCGGCGACGACTGGGTGGACGTGACGTTCGCCGAGGTCGGGGACACGGTCTCCGAGATCGCACGCGGCCTCATCGACCTCGGGATCCAGAAGGGCGACAGGGTCTCGCTCCTCTGCAACACGCGCCCCGAGTGGACCTACTCGTCGTTCGCCATCAGCAGCGCGGGCGGCGTCGTGGTGCCGATCTACCCGACGAACGCCCCCGAGGAGTGCGAGTGGGTCGCCGGCAACTCCGAGTCGGTCGGCATCATCTGCGAGGACGCCACCCAGATCGCGAAGATCGAGGAGGTCCGTGCGCGCCTGCCGCACCTGAAGTTCATCATCGCGATCGACGGTGACGGCGAGATCGCCGACGCGATCCTGCTCGACGAGATCCGCGCCCGCGGCCGCGAGCGCGACGAGGCCGAGCTCGCGGAGCGCCGCGAGTCCGTGACGCCTGACGACGGCTACACCTTCATCTACACCTCCGGCACGACCGGCCCCCCGAAGGGCTGCGTGCTGCTGCACCGCAACTACCGGTCGGTGCTCGACATGATCAACGAGCGCGGGCTGCTCGGGGCCGAGGGCGACATCGTCTATCTCTTCCTCCCGCTCGCGCACGCCTTCGCGCTGCTGATCCAGCTCGGCGCGGTGGACACCGGCACGACCGTCGCGTACTTCGGCGGCGACGCCAAGCAGATCATCCCCGAGCTCATGCAGGTGCACCCGACCTACCTGCCGTCGGTCCCGCGCATCTTCGAGAAGCTCTTCACGCTCGCGCAGGGCCAGATCCCCGCGCCGGTGATCGCGGCGATCAGCGACGTCGGCGGGCAGATCCAGGACCTCGAGCACCAGGGCGCGCCGGTGCCCGCGGAGCTGACGGAGCGCTGGAACGCGCCGATCGAGGGCGACGAGCAGGGGCGCTCGCTCGCGCAGATCGCCGGGTTCGTCCAGGGGCTCTTCGGCGGCAACCTGCGCGAGGCCGTCACCGGCGCCGCGCCGATCGCCTCCGAGATCCTGCGCTTCTTCTACGGCGCGGGGGTCCCGGTCATGGAGGGCTACGGGATGACGGAGACGGCGACCGTCGCCACGACGTCCACGCCGGAGCACCACAAGTTCGGGTCCGTCGGCCGGCCGCTGCCGGGCGTCGAGGTGCGGATCGCCGAGGACGGCGAGATCCTCATCAAGGGCGCGAACATCTTCAACGGCTACTGGAAGAACGACGACGCGAGCTTCGGCTCGATCATCGACGGCTGGCTCCACACCGGTGACGTCGGGAAGGTGGACGAGGACGGCTTCGTCTTCATCACCGGGCGCAAGAAGGACATCATCATCACCGCGGGCGGCAAGAACCTGACCCCGGCGAACCTCGAGAACGACCTCAAGCAGACCCGCTGGGTGAGCCAGGCCGTGATGCACGGCGACCGCCGGCCGTTCCCGGTGATGCTCGTCACGCTCGACGAGGAGGAGATGGTGCC
>DAIPYF010000266.1:0-3316 GCA_036782855.1 Solirubrobacteraceae bacterium | reverse complement strand
GTGCAGGTGACGTGCGACTCGACGTACTCGGGATGGATCTCGGTCTTCATGGTCGGGACAATGCTAGCGGGCGGCGGCACCGGCTTTGGCCGGGGTGCAGCGCCGCTCGAGCGCGTTGTTGGTCTCGGAGGACTCGAGGATCTCCGCCTTGGCGTCGACGGTGAAGCGCACGATCGTGCCGGCCTCGCAGCGCGGGGCCTGGAAGGTGACGGGGGCGGTCGCCCCGGGCGCGAGCGGGCCGACGCGCTGGGCGGGCTGCGCGACGCCGTTGACGGCGAGCACCACGTCGAAGGGCGCGGCGGTCCCGGTGCCGGTGTTCCGTACGACGGCGCGGTAGACGACGACGTCGTTGCGGACGCCCGCGGCGATGGACGGCTCGGCGACCGTCAGGTCGGGCGTCGTGTCGGGCTGCGTGCACGGCAGCGTGACCTTCTTGGCGGCGCGAACGATCCTCCCGCCGTCCGAGCGCCAGCGGAACCGCACGACCGCGCGGTAGCTGTAGCCGCCCCGCAGGCCGCCGACGCGCTTCTTGATGATGAAGCCGGAGACGCCCGGGTCCGAGAGGTCCCACTCGCCGAAGCCGTCGACGTCGACCTCGGTCCATGTGGGCGCCGCGGCGCTGCGCGCGTAGAGGTCGAAGCGCATCTCCATCCGTCCCTTGAACCGGGGGATGGTCGGCATCGAGCCCTTGAACACGGCGCCGCGGGCGGCCGCTGCCGTCTTGCAGCCGGCCAGGGAGCCCTGCACGCCGCCCTTCTTGGGAGCCAGCGGGGCCGTCGTGGCGGCCGCCGCGGAGGCCGGGACCGCGAGCAGGGCGGCGCCGGCGAGGGCGAGAAGGAGCGTCCGTGCGTTGGGCATCTGCGTCAGAAACACGTGAGGGGCGTCATGGTTGCGCCCCTCACGCCATTCGTCGAGTGCCGCACGGCGCCTTACGTCAGCTGGTAGAGCGGTCCGTCGCCCCCCTCGGGGGTGGTCAGGCGGCCGCCCTTCGCCGTGATCGCTCCGCACTGCACGCAGTTCGTGTAGTTCACGATCACGTCGACGTCGCCCGTCTCCGGGGCGTCGTCGGGCAGCTCGTAGACACCGGCGGGGCACATCCAGATCCAGGTCTCGGCCACCTCGCGCGGCACGCGCTTCTGCACGCGGATGTGGTTCGGCGCGTCGTCGCGGGTCTGGTTGCCCGTGATGAAGACGCTGGAGAGCTTGTCGAAGGTGTACTTCCCGTCCGGCTTGGGGTAGCGGTCCTTCGTCTTGCCGATGAACATCGCCTGCTCGTCGTTGCGATGCCACGGCAGGCGTCCGCCGGGGAGCTTGCCCTTCGTGGCGATCGACAGGTTCACGAGCGGCCCGCCCTTGATGAAGCCCTTCTGGAAGGGCTGGCGGGTGTTGCGCACCTGGTAGAGCTCGCGCCCGGTCTGGGAGTCCTCGATCGCGTCCTCGTAGGGCTCGAGCGAGGTCTCCCCGCGGGAGACGGCGCTGTAGATCACCTCGCCGGCGAGCTTGCCGGACAGGACGGAGTGATGGACGCCCTTGAGCGACACGGTGTCCACGAGGCCCGCGGCGTCGCCGACGAGCAGCGCACCCGGCATCGTGAGCTTCGGGACCGACCAGTAGCCGCCGCCCGGCAGCGCCTTGGCGCCCCAGCCGACGCGCTCGCCGCCCTCGAGGATCTTCTTCACGAGCGGGTGCTGCTTGAACGTCTGCAGCAGGTCGTGGGCGGAGGTCGTCGCGTCGGCGTACTCGAGGTCGATCACGAACCCGATCGACACGAGGTCGTCGCCGGTCTTCTCGTCCTTCATCGGGTAGATCCAGGTGCCGCCGATCTGGCCGTACTTGGCCGAGATGTTCAGCGGCCACGGCCCGATGGTGTGGATGACGCGGTCGAGGGCCTTCGGGACCTTCCAGACCTCCTTGACGCCGAGTTCCCACACCTGCGGCTCACGGTGCTCGCCGAGGTCGAACTCGCGGATCGCCGCGCCGGTGAGGCTGCCCCAGCAGCCCTCGGCGAGGACGACGACCTGCGCCTTGATGTCGGTGCCGGGCTCGAAGTTGCCGAGCTCCTCGCCGTCCTTGCCGCGGCCCTTGTCGCCGGAGCGCACGCCGACGACGCGGCCTTCGTCGACGATCAACTGGGTCGCGCTCGTCTCGGTGAGGATGTACGCACCGGCCTCCTCGGCGACCTTCTGCTGGAAGCGCGCGAGCGCGGCGACCGAGATGACCTCGTTGCCGTGGTTCTTGAACGGCGGAGGCGGAGGGATGCGCAGCGCGATCCTGGAGGTCGGCGTCATGTAGACCGCCTCCTTGTGGACCTCGCCGAACGCGAAGCCCTCCGTGCGCCAGTCCTCCCGCGTCATGTCGGGGAACAGCTCCTGCAGCGGGCCGGGGCGCATCACGGCGCCCGACAGGTTGTGCCCACCGCAGGTCTTGGCCTTCTCGATCACCGCGACCGGCACCTCGCCGAGACGCTCCATCGTCTCGGGGTCATCGGCGAGGAGCTGGAGGATGCGGTTCGCGCACGCCAGGCCCGCGGTCCCGCCACCGACGACGGCGATGCCGACCTCGATGATCTCGTCCTCAGGGTCCAGTCCGCGCTTGATGAACTCGTCCGGGGAGGCCACCGGCGGCGGGTACGCCGCCGGGACCGCCCGACCGTTGCCGTTCGCGCCGGCCATGGTGATCAGCCGCCCTTCTTGGCCTTCACGGCCTCCGTGAGCTTCGGGAGGATCTTGTGGAGGTCACCCACGATCCCCAGGTCGCTGAACTCGAAGATCGGCGCGTTCGAGTCCTTGTTGATGGCGACGATGTGCTCGCTGTTCTGCATGCCGACCTTGTGCTGGATCGCGCCCGAGATGCCCGCGGCGAGGTAGAGCTTCGGCGCGACGGTCTTACCCGTCTGGCCGATCTGGCCGGCGTACGGGAACCAGCCGGCGTCGACGACCGCGCGGGTCGCGGCGACGGCGGACGTGCCGCCGAACGCGCTCGCGAGGTCCTCGCAGAGCTGGAAGCCCTCCGCCGCGCCGAGGCCGCGGCCACCGGCGATGAGGACGTTCGCGCCCTCGATGTCGACCTGCTCGCCGCGCTGCTCGCCGCGCAGCAGCATCTGCGCGCGGCCGGAGAACTCGGAGTAGCTGACGTCGAGGTTCTCGACCGCCGCCGGGCCGGGGCCCGTCTCGCGGAGGTCGAACGCGTTGAGGCGCCCGATGACGATGCCCTTGCCGCCGGAGAACCGGATCTCGCTGACGGCCGAGTCGCCGAGGATCGGGCGCTCGGCGACGAGCTCGCCGTCGGTGACGTGCACCGCGGTGATCTCCATCGC
>DAIPYF010000265.1:0-3320 GCA_036782855.1 Solirubrobacteraceae bacterium | reverse complement strand
CGCACGAGCGTGTCGTAGATCGCCGAGTCGCCGTGCGGGTGGTAGTTGCCCATCACCTCGCCGACGATGCGCGCGCACTTGGAGTATCCGCGCGTCGGCCCCAGGCCCAGCTCGGACATCCCGTAGAGCACGCGACGGTGCACGGGCTTGAGGCCGTCGCGCACGTCGGGGAGCGCGCGACCGACGATGACGGACATGGCGTAGTCCAGGTACGCCGTCTTCATCTCGTCCTCGAGCGCGCGCGGCTCGAAGCGGTCGTTCAGGACGTCGGCGGATGCCATCTCTCGGAGTTCCTCCTACGGCTTAGACGTCGAGGTTGACGACGTCGCGAGCGTTCGTCTCGATGAACTCGCGGCGCGGCTCGACCACGTCGCCCATGAGCATCGAGAAGATCTGGTCGGCGGCGGTCGCGTCCTCGATCGTGACCTTCTGGAGCGTGCGGCTCGCCGGGTCCATCGTGGTCTCGCGCAGCTGCTCGGCGTTCATCTCGCCCAGGCCCTTGAAGCGGCTGAGCTGGACGCCCTTCTGGGCGAGGCCGAGCACCGCGGTGCGCAGCGCCTCGAACGAGGCGGCCGTGTCGGACCGGTCGCCGAGCGTGACCTGGAACGGCGGCGTGCCGGCGAGCTTGACGAGATCCTGGTGGACCTTGACGAAGCTGCGGTACTCCGGCGCGGTGAACAGGTCCACCGCGATCGTGTGGGTCTGGGCGAGACCGGTGCCGCGCTCGATCGCCTTGACGACGATCGTCTCGTCGCCGCGCTCGATGAGCTCGGTGGTGAGGTGCTCGCCCTGGTGGTCGTCGCGCTGGAACAGCGCGACGGCCTCCTCGGCGCTGGCGACGCCCTCGTCGAGGAGCGCGGACTCCTCGAGGAAGCGCACCACGTCATGCCCGTGCCTGCCGCGCAGCGCGGTGGCCAGCGAGCCGTAGCGCTTGAGGCTCTTGCGGTAGGTCTGCCAGCGCGCCTCGGTCACCTTGAACGCCTTGCCGTCCCTGTCGAGCACGCCGAACTTCTCGTACTTGTCCGCGAGGAGGACCTCCTCGAGCTCGGACTCGCGCTCGATGTACCGCTCCTGGCCCCCGCCCTTGAGCTTGTAGAGCGGCGGCTTGGCGATGTAGACGTAGCCGGCGTCGATCAGCTCCTGCATCTCGCGGAAGAGCAGGGTCAGGACGAGCGTGCGGATGTGCGCGCCGTCCACGTCGGCGTCGGTCATGAGGATGACCTTGTGGTAGCGGGCGCGCTCGATGTCGAACTCGTCGCGCACGCCGGTGCCGATCGCGGTGATGAGCGCCTGGACCTCGGCGTTCTGGAGCACCTTGTCGATGCGCGCCTTCTCGACGTTGAGGATCTTGCCGCGCAGCGGCAGGACGGCCTGCGTGTTGCGGTCGCGCCCCTGCTTCGCCGAGCCGCCGGCGGAGTCGCCCTCGACCACGAAGATCTCGGCGAGCGAGGGGTCCTTGACCGAGCAGTCGGCGAGCTTGCCCGGCAGGCGCGAGTTCTCCAGCGCGCTCTTGCGGCGCGTGAGGTCGCGGGCCTTGCGCGCGGCGGACCGCGCCTGCGCGGCCTGCACGGCCTTGCGGATGACGGCGCGCGCCTCCTGCGGGTTCTCCTCGAGGAACTCGGCGAGCTTCGTGTTGACGATCGACTCGACGAAGCCCTGCATGCCGGGGTTGCCGAGCTTCGTCTTCGTCTGGCCCTCGAACTGCGGGTCGGCGAGCTTCGCGGAGATGACCGCCGTGAGGCCTTCGCGCACGTCCTCGCCGGAGAGGTTCTCGTCCTTCTCCTTGAGCTCGCCCTTCTCCCTCGCGTACTTGTTCAGCGTGCGCGTGAGGGCGGAGCGGAAGCCGGACAGGTGCGAGCCGCCCTCGTGCGTGTTGATGTTGTTGGCGAACGAGAAGACCGACTCCTGGTAGGAGCCGTTCCACTGCATCGCGACCTCGACCGCGCCCTCGTCGCCGTCGTCCTCGAAGAAGATGACCTTCTTCTGGATCGGCTCCTTGTTCTCGTTGAGGTAGCGGACGAAGTCCTCGATGCCGCCCTCGTAGTGGAACTCGACGCGGTTGCCCTCGCCGCGCTCGTCGGTCAGCGTGATGCGCAGGCCGCGGGTCAGGAAGGCCGTCTCGCGCAGACGCTGCTCGAGGATCGAGAAGTCGAACTCCGTCTCGTCGAAGATGTCACCGTCGGGCAGGAAGGTGATCGTCGTCCCGGTGAGCTTCGTCGCCTCACCCTTCGCGAGGACGTCCTGCGGAATGCCGCGCGCGTAGTGCTGGGTGTGCGTGAAGCCCTCCTGCCGGACGACGACCTCGAGCTCCTCGGAGAGCGCGTTGACCACCGACACGCCGACGCCGTGGAGGCCGCCGGAGACCTTGTAGCCGCCGCCGTCGCCGAACTTGCCGCCGGCGTGGAGGATGGTGAGCACGACCTCGACCGCCGGCTTGCCCTCCTTCTCGTGCATCCCGACCGGGATGCCGCGCCCGTCGTCGACGACGGTGACCGAGTTGTCCGGGTGGATCGTGACGTCGACGCGGGAGCAGTGGCCCGCCAGCGCTTCGTCGACCGAGTTGTCGACGACCTCGTAGACGAGGTGATGCAGTCCCCGGATGCCGGTCGAGCCGATGTACATGCCCGGCCGCTTGCGCACCGCCTCGAGACCCTCGAGGACCGTGATGTCCTGGGCCCCGTAGGAGGCGTCCGTGGTCGTGCTCTTCGCGCTGGGCTTCTTGGCCATACGTCCTCGGCTGACATGAAAAGCCCCGGCTCCGGGCGTCTTGCGCGACCCGGCCGGGGCTGGTGGCATCGGTTGACAGAAGAATAGCAGGATCAGGCGTCGGAACGCTCCCCGCCGGACTCACGATTTCCCTGCAAAACGGCCACTTTTGCGCCCTTGCGGCGCTGTCGTCACGTCTTCCTCACGCGCGCGAGCGCGACCAGCTCTTCGCCGGCACCGACTGGCAGCGCAGCGCACTGATCCGCCGGGCCCCCAGCGCCGCGTTGAGGCGCCCCACGAGGTCGGCGGACATGAGGTCCAGCTCCTGCGCCCAGACCGCGCTGGCGCAGGTCACGGTGAGCGTCCCGCCGGCCTCCGCCGTCGGGCTCGCGACGGCGGCGACGCCGTCACCGACGACCGCCTCCCAGACGCGCTGGACGTCCCCCAGTGTCGACACCGGTGCGAGGCGATCGGCGAGCGCGCGGACCGCGTCGGAGGCCGGCTTGGGACGACGACGCCCGCTCATCCGGCCAGCGCCTCCTCGTGGACCGCACCGGCGCGCAGGGCGAGGCGGACCACGCCGGTGCCCTCGGCGTCCGGGACGTGCGCGAGGT
>DAIPYF010000264.1:0-3325 GCA_036782855.1 Solirubrobacteraceae bacterium | reverse complement strand
AAGGAAGAAAAGGTCGAATTCGAGGGCGAGGTCGTCGAGGCCCTGCCGAACGCGATGTTCCGCGTGCAGCTCGACAACGGCCACAACGTGCTGGGTCACGTGGCGGGCAAGATGCGCCGCTACCGGATCCGGATCCTGCCGGGCGACCGCGTGCGCTGCGAGCTCTCGCCGTACGACCTGGACCGCGCCCGCATCGTCTACCGCCACCGGTAGCCGCGCCGCGGGCCGCCGCGATGCCCACGCCGCAGACCCCGCCGTCCGGTGAGCTGGCGCTCATCGACGCGTTCGAGCGGCTCATGGTGCCGCGGTCGGAGCGCGTGATCCGCTGGGTCGGCGACGATGCCGCCGTCGTGCGCGCACGGCCGTTCGCGGTCACGAGCGTCGACGCGATGGTCGAAGGCGTCCACCTGCGCCTCGACCCGCCGCGCCGCACCGCCGCGGACGCCGGGCACCGTGCGCTCGCCGCCGCGCTCTCCGACCTCGCCGCGATGGGCGCCGACCCCGGCGAGGCCTACGTCGCGCTCGTGGTCCCACCGCACCTGGGCGCCGCGGACGTCGTCGCACTCGCCGAGAGCCTCGAGGCGCTCGCCGCGCACACGGGGACCACGGTCGCCGGCGGCGACCTCGTGCGCGGACCGGTCCTCATGATCAGCGTGACGGTCGTCGGGTGGGCCGACCGCGAGCGGGACCTCGTCGGGCGCGACGGTGCGCGGGACGGGGACGGTGTGTACGTCACCGGCGCGCTCGGCGCGTCGGCGGCGGGGCTCGCCGTCCTCGAGGGCAGGACGACCGGCGACGAGGCCCTCGTGGCGGCGCACCTGCGCCCGCAGCCGCGGCTGGCGGAGGGCCGGGCGCTCGCCGCCGCCGGCGCGCACGCGCTCATCGACCTCTCGGACGGCCTGGCGACCGACGCCGTGCACATCGCGCGGCGCAGCGGCGTGCATCTGGATCTCGACCTCGGCGCGATCCCGCTCGCCCCGGGGGTTGCGGACGTCGCCGGCCGACTCGGCGTGGACGCGCCGACGTTCGCCGCGACCGGGGGCGAGGACTACGAGCTGTGCGCCTGCCTGCCCGCCGGCGCCGCGGACGCGCTCGGCGACCTGACGCGCATCGGCACCGTCAGGGACGGGGACCCGGGCGTGACCTTCAGCCGAGCGGGTGTGGCCGTTCCGGGTCTGGCCGGCTACGAGCACCGTCTCGGCTGACCCGGTCGTCGGCATCCGGCGGCTCGGGCGACCCGGTCGCGATGCCGGCGCGGCTGAGGAGCGCGTCGGCGACGGCGAGTGGGTCGACCACATACCGGCCGGTTGCCACGCTGGTGCGGAGATCAGGTTTGTCGAGCATGGGCGGCTGGTGCGGTGGTGGGCGGGCGTCCGCGCCCGTCCCCTGAGGCATCGGCCGCCCCCGAGCCGGGGCTTGAGGGCACTCGGCGGACGTCCGACCCGGCCACCGGCGGGGGTCAGCCGCGCAGGGCGGAGTCGGTGCCGCCGAGCGAACCGGGACCGGCGTAGCTCGCGGGTCCGCGCACGGTGATCGGCGTCCCCGTCCCCGCGGAGACCCGCGGGCGGGACGCGGCACGCACCGCCCCCCACGCGGCCGCGGCCACCAGCGCGCAGCAGACCAGAGCGAGCGGGCCCGCCTGGCCCCCCGCGACCCAGAGCAGCACGAGCCACGGGACCTCGACGACGGTGACGCCGAGCTGGCCGGCGACGGAGCCGACCACGAGCGCGACCGGAACGAGGCTCAGCACGACGAGCACGACCAGGACGGGCGGTGGGAACCGCGCCTCGCCGGTCGCGGTGAGCAGCCAGACGTTCGCCGGGATGACGAGGAGCAGCGCTGCGTACGGGTTGACGATCCAGGCCACGACCGCGACGGCCAGCAGGACCACCAGCGGCGCGAGCGGCGCTCCCGGCGCGGCGCCCGGGTCGGCGCCCGCGACGCGGCCGGTCGTGAGCGGCCGGACGAGCAGCCACGCGAGGGCGAGGACGGCCACGGCGCACCCGATCGCGGCCCACGCGCCGCCGTCGAGCGGCGCGGCCGCGGGGAGCGGCGGCGGTGCGGTGGACGGGACGGCGCCGGTGAGCCCCAGGCCCCGTGCGAAGAGCATCGTGAGGCCGAACGGTGCCGCGAGGACGAGGATCCGGCCCAGCCACGGTGCAAGCGGCTCCCGCCGCCGGCGCGAGCGCGCGACGGCGTCGACCGTGGTGAGCAGGGGCGGAAGCAGCAGGGCGAGCACGAGCAGCCGCACCGCCCACCCGGGCAGCATCTTGCGCGCGACCGCCAGGTCGCGCGTCGGTCCCGGCTCGATGCGCGGCCCCTCCTCGAGCGCGACGAGCGCGCGCAGCGCTGCGCGCCCGAAGTCACCCATCCGGTCCGCGGCGACGGGTGCGGCGGGCGCGGGCGTCGGCTCGCCGCTGGCCGAGATCCGCACGGCGGGCAGGCGACGTTCACGACGCCCTGACCGGACGCCGACCACGGCCACGCGAAGCGCGCGAGCTCCGATCGCGCACGCGGAACCCCGGCATCGATCCCGGCCTCCTGGCGCAGCGCGAGCGCGACCGTGCGCTGGAGGCGCATCGGGGCCATGCCCGTGCCGTCGGACCACGGCACGACGAGCATCCCGTCCGACAGCGGCCCGGCCATGTCGCCGAGCTCGAGCACCGCGTCCACCGGGCGGTCGAGCACGCGCGCGAGGTCGCGCATCCCGCCCTGGCCGCCGGTCTCCCCGCTGACGGAGGCGAACGTGACGCTGCGCGAGGGGCGCGTCGCCGCCACGACACGCGCGAGCTCGATCAGCGCCGCGGTGCCCGAGAGCTGTGCCGCTCCGCCGCGCCCGGAGGCATCGCGGGCCGCGGCGACCACGACCTGGGCGCGGGGGGCGCTCCCCGGCTGCTGGGCGAGGATCGTCACCAGCTCGCGATCGCCCCCGGGCGTGCGCGCGTCGATCACGCGGCGCACCACGCGCACGCCCGGGAGGGCGGCGCGGAGCTCGGCGGCCACGCGCCCGGCGAGCGCCGCGTCGGGGACGCTCCCGGCGGGGCGGACCGGGTACTCCGCTGCGAGCCGGTCGAGCAGGCGCTCGGCGCGCACCTGGTCGAACGCGTCGGCGGTCAGCGTGGTGCGCAGCGGGTCCGGGCGGTTCTCCAGCGAGAACGCGACGACGATCAGCGCCAGCAGGACGGGCAGCAGTGCGGCCCGGTAGACGCGCGGATCGAGCATCGGCGCTGGAGCGTAGTCGGCCAACGGGATCCGTACCCTTCGCGGAACATGGCCGACCGGCCGCCACGCATCCTGCTCGTCGACGACGAGGAGTCGATCCGCG
>DAIPYF010000263.1:0-3360 GCA_036782855.1 Solirubrobacteraceae bacterium | reverse complement strand
CAGAACGTCAAGATCGGCAAGGCCGGCCGCAAGCGTCACATGGGCGTCCGCCCGCAGACGCGCGGCACCGCCATGAACCCGGTCGACCACCCGCACGGCGGCGGCGAGGGCTCGACCACCGCGGGCCGTCATCCGGTTACGCCGTGGGGCAAGCCGACGCTGGGCTACCGCACGCGCAAGAAGAACAAGGCGTCCGACCGCTACATCGTTCGTGGTCGCCGCCGTGGGAAGGGCAAGAACCGATGAGTCGCTCGAGCAAGAAGGGCCCGTTCGTCGAGGAGCGCCTCATGGGCCGCATCCTCGCGATGAACGAGGAGAACAAGAAGGTCATGGTCAAGACCTGGTCGCGGACCTCGACGATCTTCCCCGAGATGGTCGGGCACACGATCGCCGTCCACGACGGGCGCAAGCACGTGCCCGTCTTCGTCAGCGAGTCCATGGTCGGGCACAAGCTCGGCGAGTTCGCGCCGACCCGCACCTACCGCGGCCACGCCGGCACGGGGAAGGTCCGCTAGTCGTGGCCGAGCCGAAGAAGACCAGCCCGAAGGCGCGCGCCGCCAAGGACGAGGCTGCCGAGACGGCCGCCGAGGTGAAGGCCGCCGTCGCCGCCGAGCAGGCCGACGAGGCCGCCGAGGCGAGCGCCGAGCAGGCCAAGGAGGCCGAGGCGGAGGCCGAGGCCGCTGCGGACGAGAAGCCCGCGCCCAAGCGCCGCACGCGCAAGAAGGCCGCCGCCGAGCCCGCCGAGGAGCCCAAGGCCGCCCCGACGCGCGACCGCACGCCCGGCGAGCGCCCCGTCGTCCGTGCGCAGGCGAAGTACGTCCGCACCTCCGCCCGCAAGGCGCGGCTGGTGTGCGACCACATCCGCGGCAAGTCCGTCCCGGAGGCGCGCGCGATCCTCGCGCACACGCCCCGCGCGGTCGCCGAGGACTGGCAGAAGCTGCTCGAGTCGGCGGTCGCCAACGCCGAGCACAACCACGAACTGATCGGTGACGAGCTGCACATCAACTCGATCACCGCCGACGAGGGCCCGACGCTCAAGCGCTTCCGGCCGCGCGCCATGGGGCGTGCGTCCAAGATCCGCAAGCGGACGAGCCACCTCACGATCACCCTCACGCCCAAGGAGTAAGGAAAGACATGGGACAGAAGGTCCATCCCGAGTCCATGCGCGTGGGGTACATCCACGACTGGAAGTCGCACTGGTTCACCGAGAAGCACTTCGCCGACTACCTGCATGAGGACACGCGGATCCGCTCACACATCGAGAACCGGCTGTCGCACGCCGGCATCTCCTCGATCACGATCCGCAAGGACGCCAACGAGGTGGAGATCAACATCCACACCGCGCGTCCGGGGATCGTCATCGGCAAGTCCGGCAGCGAGGTCGACGCCCTGCGCCGCGACCTCCACCGCCTGACGAACAAGTCGGTGAAGGTCAACATCCTCGAGATCAAGCGGCCCGAGCTGGATGCGACGCTCGTCGCACAGTCGGTCGCCGAGCAGCTCCAGAACCGCGTGGCCTTCCGCCGCGCGATGAAGCGCGCGCTCACGAGCGCGATGCGCTCCGGCGCCAAGGGCTGCAAGATCCAGGTCGGCGGACGCCTCGGCGGCGCCGAGATGGCCCGCAGCGAGAGCTACTCCGACGGTCGCGTCCCGCTGCACACGCTGCGCGCGGACATCGACTACGGCTTCGCCGAGGCGCGCACGACGTTCGGCCGCATCGGCGTGAAGTGCTGGATCAACAAGGGCGAGATCATGCCCGAGGGCTTCACCGGCGTGGACCTCACCGACCTCGAGGGCCCGTCCAACCAGCAGGCGCGCGACGACGACCGTCGTGGCGGCGGCCGGGACAAGAACGGTCGCGGTCGCGGTCGTGGCGGACGCGGACGCGGCGGCCAGGGCGGCGGTCCGGGCGGCGGCGGTGGCGGCTTCGGCGGCCAGGGCGGCGGTCCGGGCGGTGGCGGCTTCGGCGGCGGACGTGGTCGCGGGGGTGGTCGCTGATGCTGGCTCCCAAGCGCGTCAAGCACCGCAAGGTCATGCGGGGTCGCAGTCGCGGCTACTCGCGCGGTCAGACGACCGTGCAGTTCGGCGAGTACGGCCTCAAGGCGCTCGAGCACGGGCACCTCACCAACCGCCAGATCGAGGCCGCGCGTATCGCGATGACCCGCAAGATCAAGCGCGGCGGCAAGGTCTGGATCAACCTCTTCCCGGACAAGCCCTTCACGAAGAAGCCGGCCGAGACCCGCATGGGCTCCGGCAAGGGCAACCCGGAGGGCTGGGTCGCGGTCGTCAAGCCCGGCCGCGTCATGTTCGAGCTCTCCGGCGTGCCGGAGGACCTCGCTCGCGAGGCCATGCGCCTCGCCGGCCGCAAGCTTCCGGTCAAGACGAAGTTCGTCACGCGGGAGGACACCTGATGGCCGCCGCCAAGGACCTGCGCGACCTCCCGGAGACGGAGCTCGCCGAGCACATCACCACGGCCCGCAAGGAGATCTTCGGGCTGCGCTTCCAGCTCGCAACGGGCGAGCTGGAGAACACCGCCGGGATCGGGGCCGCCAAGCGCGAGCTCGCCCGGGCGCTGACCGTCGCGCGTGAGCGCGGCATCGACATCGAGAGCATTCGCTGACATGGCTGACGACGAGACCACTGAGATCCAGGACACGCCCGAGGAGCAGCCGGCCGCCGAGGCGCCCGTCGCCGACGAGCCGGTCGTCGCGGAGGAGCCCGCCGCCGAGGCCCCTGCGGCCGACGAGCCCGCCGCCGACGAGCCCGTCGCGGAGGAGCCGGTCGCCGAGGCGCCGGCCGAGCCGGCCGAGCCCGAGGAGGTGCTGTCCTCCAAGGAGCGCCGTCGCCGCGAGCGGTCCACGCACACCGAGGTGCGCCCGACCCGCACGCCCGAGGAGCGCCAGGCCGAGCGCCGCGTCGAGCGCACCGCGGCCAACGCCGCGCGCTCGCGTCGCCGCAGGCAGGAGCGCGAGAAGGCCGCCGGCAAGGGCAAGGGCGAGGGCACCCCGACGCCCGAGCACGTCGCCGGCACCCCGCAGATCCGTCAGGGCATCGTGTTCTCCGCCAAGGGCGACAAGACGTTCACCGTCGTGATCGACAGCGCCAAGCGCCACCCGCGCTACCAGAAGATCGTGCGCACGACGAAGAAGCTGCACGTCCATGACGAGCGCAACGACGCGCGCGAGGGCGACACCGTCCGCGTGATCGAGTGCCGTCCGATGTCGCGCACCAAGCGCTGGCGTCTCGACGAGGTCCTGGAGCGTGCCAAGTGATCCAGAACGAGACACGCCTCAAGGTCGCCGACAACACGGGCGCCCGCGAGATCCTCTGCATCCGCGTGCAGGGCGGCTCGCGCCGCCG
>DAIPYF010000262.1:0-3363 GCA_036782855.1 Solirubrobacteraceae bacterium | reverse complement strand
CGATCTCGATGAGCTTCGTCGGGTTGGAGTCGAGGTCGACCATGTTCCCCGCCTCGCGCGCCGCCTGGGTGCCCGTCTGCATCGTCACGCCGACGTCCGCCTGCGCGAGCGCCGGGGCGTCGTTCGTGCCGTCGCCGGCCATGGCCACGAGCCGGCCCTCGTCCTGCTCGTGGCGGATGAGCTCGAGCTTGCGCTCCGGGGTCGCCTCGGCGAGGAAGTCGTCGACGCCCGCCTCCTGAGCGATCTTCGCGGCCGTCAGCGGGTTGTCGCCGGTCACCATCACGGTGCGGATGCCCATCGACCGCAGGCGCTCGAAGCGCTCGCGCATGCCGTCCTTGACCGTGTCCTTCAGGTAGATGACGCCGAGGACGTCGGCGTCGCGGGCGACGACGAGCGGCGTGCCGCCCTCCTTCGCGATCCGGTCCACCTCCGGCCCGAGCGCGGTGGGCACGACGCCGCCCTGGGCCTCGACCCAGGCCGTGACGGCGTCGGCGGCGCCCTTGCGCAGCGCTGTGCCGTCGCCGTCGACGCCGCTCATGCGCGTCTCCGCGGTGAACGGCACGAACCGCACGGACGGGTCGCCGGCGCCGGAGCCGCCCAGCGAGTCGGCGAGCTCGACGATCGAGCGCCCCTCGGGCGTCTCGTCGGCCAGCGACGACATCCGCGCGGCCGCGACGAGTTGCGCCGCCTCGACCGCAGGCATCGGCACGAACGCCGCCGCCTGGCGGTTGCCGTAGGTGATCGTTCCGGTCTTGTCGAGGAGCAGCACGTCCACGTCACCGGACGCCTCGACGGCGCGGCCGGAGAGCGCGAGGACGTTGCGGCGCACGAGCCGGTCCATGCCGGTGATGCCGATCGCGCTCAGCAGCGCGCCGATCGTGGTCGGGATGAGCGCCACCAGCAGCGCGATGAGCGTCGTCATCCCGAGCGTCGTACCGGCGAAGTCCGCGAACGGCTTGAGCGCGACCACGACGACGAGGAACACGAGCGTGAGGCCGGCGAGCAGGATCGACAGCGCGATCTCGTTCGGCGTCTTGCGCCGCTCGGCGCCCTCGACCAGGCCGATCATGCGATCGAGGAAGCTCTGCCCCGGCTCCTGCGTGATCTCGACGAGGATGCGGTCGGAGAGGACGCGTGTGCCGCCGGTGACGGCGCTGCGGTCGCCGCCGGACTCGCGGATGACGGGGGCGGACTCGCCGGTGATCGCGGACTCGTCGACGGAGGCGATGCCCTCGATGACCGTGCCGTCGCCGGGGATGACCTCGCCCGCGGTCACGACGACGACGTCGCCCGCGTGCAGCTCGTTCGCGAGCTTCGTGGACCCGTCGCGGAGGTTCGCGACGGTGTCGGAGCGCATCGCCCGCAGGGCGTCCGCCTGCGCGCACCCGCGGCCCTCCGCGAGCGCCTCGGCGAGGTTCGCGAACACGACCGTCAGCCAGAGCCAGATGCCGATGCTGAAGACGTACCACGCGGGCTCGTCGCCGCCGCCGAGGGGATCGCCGCCGAACACCTGGACCAGCCACGAGATCGTGACGATCACGGCGCCCAGCTCGACGACGAACATCACCGGGTTGCGCGCCTGGACGCGCGGGTCGAGCTTGCGCAGCGACGCGACCAGCGCCGGCAGCAGGATGTCGGCGGACAGGACGGAGTTGGACGGAGTTGAGCGGGTCATCGTGCGGGGGCCTCTCGGTCGAGGGCGAGGTTGAATTCGACGACGTTCACGCCGGGGCGCCCGAAGACGCCGAGCGTGCGGCCGTCGGTGTTGGCATCGATCAGATCGCGGACCTTCGCCTGCGGGATCCCGCGCTCGCGAGCGATGCGGGCGCTCTGCAGGTCGGCGTACGCCGGCGAGATGTGGGGATCGACCCCGGAACCGCTGTTCGTCACGGCGTCCACCGGGACGTCCGCGGCCTCGAGGCCGGGGACGTAGGGCCGCTCGAAGGCGAGCAGTGCGTCCATCGCGTCGCGGTAGGCGTACGCGGCCACCGCCGAGTTCGGGCCGCGGTTGGCGAAGAACGTCGCGTCGCCCGAGTAGCCCGTCTGCGAGGGCCGCGGCTGGAGGTAGATCGGATCGGGCTCGGTGACGTCCTCGCCCTCCTCGACCTTCGGCCTGCCGGAGGCATCGAGCACGGGGCGCTGGAACGACTGGCCGATGATCGACGAGCCGACGGTCTTCCCGTCCTTCGTCACGAGCGAGCCGTCGGCCGCGCCGGAGAAGGCGAGCTGACCGACGCCGGTGACGGCGAGCGGGTAGGCGAGGCCGAGGACGAGCGTGGCGAGCACGATCGCGACGGTGGCTGAGCGGAGTGTTGCGAGCATGATCAGAAGAGCCGGTCGGTCAGGCCCTGGGCGAGCGGGCCCAGGAGCAGGGCGGGCAGGAACGTCAGCGCCCCGATCAGCAGCACCACGCCGCCGAGGAGGAAGCCGAAGGTGGGCGTGTCGGTCCGCAGCGTCCCGGCACCCGCCGGGACGCTGCGCTTGCCGACGACGGACCCCGCGATCGCGAGGACCAGGATCATCGGGAGGAAGCGGGCGAAGAGCATCGCGGACGCTCCCGCGAGGTTGGCGAACGTGATGCCGTAGGAGCCGAGGCTGCCGGCGTCGGGCTGGATGAACCCGGTGAAGCCGGCGAACGCCGAGCCGTTGTTGTTCGCCTGCGACATGTATGCGTAGAGCGTCTCCGAGAAGCCCTGCGGCTTCCCGGCGGCATAGATCGAGGCCGCCCCGTAGTCGGTCCCCAGCGCGATGCCCGCGATGATCAGCGCGGTCAGCGGCGTGACGAGGATCGCGAGCGTCGCAAGCTTCATCTCGCGCGCCTCGACCTTCTTGCCCAGGAACTCCGGCGTGCGGCCGACCATCAGCCCTCCGATGAACACGGCGAGCAGCACGAAGACGAGCATCCCGTAGAGCCCGGAGCCGACGCCGCCGAAGACGACCTCGCTCATCGCCATGCCCCCGAACGGGGACAGGCTGCCGATGCCCGTGAGCGATTCCATCGCGGCGTTCACCGCGCCGCACGAGGTGACGGTCGTGACCGCCGCCCAGAGCGCCGAGCCGCCGGTGCCGAAACGCAGCTCCTTGCCCTCCATGTTCTGCCCGACGATGCCCGCGAACTGCTGGGCGGGCGTCGCGTGGCGTTCGGCGAAGAACACGATCGCGACGGAGGCGAGGAACAGGAGGCCCATCACGCCGAAGACGATCCAGCCCTGACGGCGATTGCCGACCATGCGCCCGTAGGTCGAGGTGAGCGCCGCGGGAATCGCCAGGATGAGCCAGATCTCGAGCGCGTTCGTGAGCCCGTTGGAGTTCTCGAACGGCATCGACGAGTTCACGTTGAAGAAGCCGCCGCCGTTCGTGCCG
>DAIPYF010000261.1:0-3391 GCA_036782855.1 Solirubrobacteraceae bacterium | reverse complement strand
GTCGTCGGATCCATCGCCTATGACGCCGTCATCACCCCGTCCGGGTCGCGCGACCGGATGCTGGGCGGCGCAGCCACCCACTTCGCCCTCGCCGCCTCGTTCTTCGACCAGGTGCGCGTGATCGGCCCGGTCGGGGACGACTTCGACGAGGCGTCGCTCGCAACGCTCTCCACCCGCGGGACGATCACGGACGACGTCGAGCGCGTCGCCGGCGGCCGGACGTTCTTCTGGAAGGGCGAGTACCACGCGGGGCTCAACACGCGCGAGACCCACGTCACCGAGCTCAACGTCTTCGAGCACTTCGAGCCGAAGCTCTCGCCGGCCGCACAGGCATGCGACGTCCTCTTCCTCGCCAACATCCAGCCCGACCTGCAGCGCGGCGTCCGTGAGCAGTGCAGCGGCGCACGGTTCGTCGCGATGGACTCGATGGACCTGTGGATCAACATCGCGCGCGACTCGCTGGTCGAGACGATCAGGGGCGTGGACTGCCTGATCCTCAACGACGAGGAGCTCGAGATGCTCACCGAGGCGCCGAACTTCGTCAGCGCCGCGCGCGAGGTGCTCACCTGGGGCCCGACCTCGGTCATCGCCAAGCAGGGCAAGTACGGTGCGGCCCTGTTCACGAAGGACGGCTACTTCGCGCTTCCCGCCTACCCGCTCGAGGACGTCGTCGACCCGACGGGCGCCGGCGACAGCTTCGCCGGCGGCTTCGTGGGCTACGTGGCCGCGCACCCCGGCCACCCGCTCGATCACGACCTGCTCGCGCGGGCCATGGTCTACGGGACGGCGCTCGGCTCCTTCAACGTCGAGGCGTTCGGCACCGACCGCGTCGAGGCGCTCCAGGCGCCCGAGATCATCGGGCGGGTCGAGCAGCTGCAGCACATGACGACGTTCGAGCACCAGCCGATCGCCCTGCGCGACTGACGCCCGCGCGCCCGGCCGCGCGATCTCGGTGGTCAGCGCGCACCACGGCGGGTAGCATCGCCGGACGGTGAACGGATGGACCTTCTTCTACCTGATGGTGGTGCTGAAGATCCCGATCGCCCTCCTGCTCTACCTCGTGTGGTGGGCCGTGCACCAGGTGCCCGACCCCGAGCCCGAGACGCAGGGCGGTGACGGCGGATCGCGCCGGCACCCCCATCCGCGGGGCCCGCTGCCGCGGAGCCCGCGCCGCGGCCCGCACGCCGGCGCGGCGCCCGCGCCGCCGCCGCGCACCCGCACGGTCGTCACCGGCACGCGGCGACTGCAACGCAACTGACCGCCGCACCGGCGGGCGTGGCAGACTGCCGCCGATGAGCGTGACCTCCGTCCTCTCCGACGGCACGATCCGCCGGCTCGTCGACGAGGGGCGGATCGTCATCCGGCCCTGGGACCCCGCCATGGTGCAGCCGGCCAGCGTCGACCTGCGCCTCGGCGACTCGTTCCGCGTCTTCCACAACCACCGGATCCCGGCGATCGACCTCGCGGCCCCGCCGAGCGAGCTGACCGAGGGCGTCGAGGTCCCGGATGGGGACTCGTTCGTCATCCATCCGGGCGAGTTCGTCCTCGGGGCGACCGCAGAGCACGTCGAGATCCCGGACGACATCGTCGCGCGCATCGAGGGCAAGAGCTCGCTGGGACGACTCGGGCTGATCGTCCATGCGACCGCGGGGTTCGTCGACCCCGGATTCCACGGGACGCTGACCCTCGAGATCACGAACCTCACACGCGTGCCCATCGTCCTGTGGCCCGGCAAGCCGATCGCACAGCTGTCGTTCATGGCGCTCGACCGGCCCGCCGAGCGCCCCTACGGCCACCCCGACCTCGGCAGCCACTACCACGGGCAGGTCGAGGCGACCGAGAGCCGGTACGAGGGCGGCCCCGCGGGCGCGGCCGCGTCCGGCGGAGCGGCCCTGTAGCGTCCCGCCCATGGTGCACGCGTTTCTGGTGCTCGCCGCCGAAGAGGCGGAGAAGAGCGAGACCCTGTTCTTCGTCCTCGGCTGCGTCTTCGCCGCCTGGGCGGTCATCGTCGGGGCGCTCGGCCTGCGCTCGGAGTCGTTCGGCAGCGAGCGCAGCCTCAGCACCGCCATCATCGGCGTCTCGGTCGTCCTCGCGGCGGCCACGATGTTCGCCGTCGTCTACGTCCAGAGCTAGCGCCGCGCCTGCGCGCGTAGGATGCGCGGAGAGCGACCCGCTACGGAGGACACAGGATGACCACGGAGACGCAGGCCGGTGGGAGCAGCGCCGCGGCGACCGGCGCGCAGACGCTGACCGTCACCGACAACCGCACGGGGCAGACCTACGAGCTGCCGATCACCGACGGCACGATCCGCGGCATGGATCTGCGGCAGATCAAGACGGGCGACGCCGACTTCGGGCTCATGACGTACGACCCGGCGTTCATGAACACCGCCTCCTGCCGGTCGGCCGTCACCTACATCGACGGCGACAAGGGCATCCTGGAGTACCGCGGCTACCCGATCGAGCAGCTCGCCGAGCAGTCCACCTACCTCGAGGTCGCGTACCTGCTCGTGCACGGCGTGCTGCCCACCGCGCCGCAGCTGGAGGAGTGGGTCCAGGAGATCACGACGCACACGTTCGTGCACGAGAACGTCAAGGGCTTCATGCAGGGCTTCCGCCATGACGCCCACCCGATGGGCATGCTGCTCGGCGCGGTCGGCGCGCTCTCGACGTTCTACCCCGACGCGAAGGACATCAACGACCCCGCGAGCCGCAGCGCGCAGACGATCCGCCTGATCGCGAAGATGCCGACGCTCGCGGCGTTCTCCTTCCGCCACATGCGCGGGCAGCCGTATGTCTACCCCGACAACGACCTCTCGTACTCGGGGAACTTCCTCGGGATGCTCTACAAGATGACCGAGCTGAAGTACCAGCCCGACCCGCGGCTGGAGCGCGCGCTCGACGTCCTCTTCATCCTGCACGCGGACCACGAGCAGAACTGCTCGACGAGCGCCGTGCGCAGCGTCGGCTCGTCGGGCGTCGACCCCTATTCCGCGGTCGCCGCCGGGATCGCCGCCCTCTACGGCCCCTCGCACGGCGGCGCCAACGAGGCGGTCCTCAGGATGCTCAAGCGGATCGGTACGACGAGCGAGATCCCGGCGTTCATCGAGGGCGTCAAGGCGGGAGACGAGCGGCTGATGGGCTTCGGCCACCGCGTGTACAAGAACTTCGACCCACGGGCGACGATCATCAAGAAGGCCTGCGACGACGTCTTCGAGGTGACCGGCACGAACCCGCTGCTCGACGTCGCGACCGAACTGGAGAAGGTCGCGCTCGAGGACGAGTACTTCGTGCAGCGCAAGCTCTACCCGAACGTCGACTTCTACTCCGGCCTCATCTACGAGGCGCTCGGCCTGCCGGTCGAGGTGTTCCCGGTGATGTTCGCGATCGG
>DAIPYF010000260.1:0-3429 GCA_036782855.1 Solirubrobacteraceae bacterium | reverse complement strand
CCCACCGACCACGTGTGGTCGAGCGGGACCGCAAGGCGCACCGCGAGCAGCAGCAGCGCGAGGACGATCGCCGCCGAGTACGCGGGGGCCCACACGCTCCGCGCGAACTCACCGACGGATATTCCGCGCCCGCGAAACGCGAACGACACGAAGTACGGCGTTGCCGCGAGGTAGCCGACGGTCGTGCCGATGGCGACGCCGATCAGCCCGAGCCAGGCGGTCAGCGCGATCGAGAGCAGGAGGTTGACGATCGCCGCGAGCCATGCGTAGATCGCGATCGGGCGCAGACGCCGCTCCACCATCAGCATCGTCTGCGCGATCGAGAGGTTCGGTGCGATCAGCCACCAGGCCAGGAAGACGACCGCGGCCGGCGCGGCTGCGGCGAAGCGCTCCCCGAGCCAGACCGCGAGGACGCGGTCCGAGAGCACCATCAGCGTCACCGTCGGGCCGACGATGGCCGGCAGGACGTAACGGGTGCCGAGCAGGAGCATGTCCCGCTCGCCCTGCTTCTGGTTCTCGGCGCGCAAGCTCGTCAGCACCGGCAGCAACGTGACGCTGAAGTTCGCGGCCCACATGCGGATGAGGAGGTTGAGCCGGAAGGCGCCCTCGTAGAGGCCGAGCGTCGGCGCCGGCCGGAGCGCGCCGACGATCAGGCGATCGAGCGACGTGATCATGAGGTCGGCGGTCGGGATCCCGAAGATGCCCCCGGAGAAGACGAGAAACCGACGCAGGTCGCCGCGGTGCACGTCGCGCAGCCGCAACGTCCAGCCCACGTCGGTGACCGTGACGATGACGATCGCGACGACCCCGACGTAGAGCGGGATCGCCGCGCCCGCCGCGATCGTGCACCAGAGCGGTGCGTCGACCGCCAGGGTGAGCAACACGGCGCCGCACAGCAGGATGCTCCCGATCGCCTCGCTCGCTGCGGCGGCGGAGAACCGGTGCGTGGCGCGAAGGAGGTCCTGGAACACCTTGCCGATCCAGCCGAGCGTCGTCAGCCCGCCGACGGCGACGGCACCCGCGCGCGCCTCGCCCCTCAGGGAGCTGGGGATGTCCAGCACGCCGACGAGGAGCGCTCCGCCGACGGCGATGATGCCCGCGGCGACGGCCCCGAGCCCGGCGTAGACGATGATCGACCGGGTGAACGCGGCGTCGCGCGCGTCGCGCGTCGTCGCCGCAGCCATCTCGTTGATCGCCGCCGTCTCGACGGTGCCCGCGACGAAGTACAGGTACGAGGCGAGCGCGACGACGAAGCCATAGACGCCGAACTCCGCCAGGCTCAGCGAACGTCCCAGCGCGGTCGTGTTGATCAGGCCGACGATGATCGCGGCGACCGTCCCGCCCTGCTGGGCGACGGTTCCTCGCGCCATGCTGCGCCCGAGTGGCCTGTCGCCGGCCGCTGCGGGAACGGTTGCGTCGGGGTCTGGCACGTCGCTCATGGAGCCTGAACCCTTCCACCTCGTCCGCGCGCCGCGCTGGACTCCTGCGGATACAGTCCGTCGCCGGTACGACGATCCCGTGGCACGCGTTCTCCTCACCGGCGGTGCCGGCTTCATCGGCAGTCACCTGGCGGCGGCCCTGCTGGCCGACGGATGGGACGTCGACGTCGTGGACGACCTCTCGACCGGCAGCCGGTCGAACGTCCCGTCCGGCGCCGAGTTGCTCGAGCTCGACCTCGGGCAACCGGAAGCCATCGCCGACCTCCCCGATCGCGACTACGCCGCGATCCTGCACCTCGCCGGTCAGTCCTCGGGCGAGAAGTCGTTCGACGACCCGCTGCGCGACCTCGACGCCAACGCCCGGTCCACCGTGCTGCTCGCCGAGTGGGCGCTGCGCCGCGGCATCCCCGCCGTCGTCCACGCCTCCTCGATGGGCGTCTACGGGCAGCCTGACGCGCTGCCGGTCGCGGAGACCGTCGAGCCGCGCCCGATCTCCTGGTACGGCGCTTCGAAGCTCGCCGCCGAGCGCGCGCTCGCCGTCGCGGGCGACCAGGGTCTGCGCACCGTCTCGATGCGCATGTTCTCGGTCTACGGCCCGGGCCAGGACCTCACCGAGATGCGGCAGGGCATGGCGAGCATCTTCCTGGCGATGCTGCTGCGCGGCGAGCCGGTCGAGGTGCACGGATCGCTGGACCGCGTGCGCGACTTCGTCTTCATCGACGACTGCGTCGCGGCCTGGCGCATCGCGCTCGAGCGCGACGTGCGCGGGGCGTTCAACATCGGCACGGGCGTCGGCACGAGCGTCGGTGATCTCGTCACGCAGCTCATCGCCGCCACCGGCCTGCCCGCCGATCACCCGGTCACGTCGATCGGCACGACCCCGGGCGATCAGGCGACGATGATCGCCGACCCGGCGCGCGCGGTGCTCGAGCTCGGCTGGGAGGCCCGCACGCCGCTGCGTGACGGCCTGGCGGCGATGGTACGTTGGGCGCGCGATGAGTGACCGGCCGCTTCGCGTCGCCGTGTGCGGCGCCGGGATGCGCAGCCGGAAGGTGTGGCAGCGCCACGTCGCCGAGCGGGCGGGGTTCGAGCTCGTCGGGGTCATGGACCCGATGCAGGCCGCGCTCGACGCGTCCGTCGAGGAGGGGCACGTCGACGCCGGCCGCTGCTTCACCGACCTGGCGGCGATGCTCGCCGCAGTCACGCCCGACGCGCTGATCGCGTGCCCGATCATCGCCGCGCACGGCGAGGCCGTCCGGGCCGGGCTGGAAGCGGGCTGCCACGTGCTCGTCGAGAAGCCGTTCGTCACCGAGCTGGACGAGGCGCGCGAGCTGGCGGACGTCGCGGACGCGCGCGGCGTGCGGCTCGGCGTGGTGCAGAACTGGCGGACGAAGAGCGCGGGCGCGGCGCTGCACGAGGCCGTCAGCGGAGGCGTGATCGGCGACGTCTCGCACATCGTCTTCCGGTACCTGCGCGACCGCGAGAAGCCGCACCTCCCGGACTACCTCTTCGACGAGCCCGATCCGGTGCTCTGGGCGATGGGCATCCACCACTTCGACCTGTTCCGCTTCATCCTCGGGCAGGAGATCGTCAGCGTTCAGGGCCACGCGGCCCGGCCCGCGTGGAGCCGCTACCGCGTCCCCTCGATCAACGACCTGTGGATGGAGACCGACGGCGGCGTCGTCATCTCGTACGTCGCCTCGTTCTCCTCGCGCAACGCGCACATCCCGCAGGAGTCCCTCCAGGTCGAGGGTGAGCTGGGGACGATCCACAACGACAGCCAGTACTTCGAGCCGCCGCTGTGGCTGTCGCTGCGCGACGGCGCCGCGCCCGTCGACCTCACCGCCGGCGCGAGCGCGCGCAGCGAGCAGGAGCAGTACGAGATCGCCGACACCGCGATCCTGGAAAACTTCCGCGCCGCCGTGCTGGACGGGACGCCGCTGATCGCGTCCGCACGCGACAACCTCGGAACCCTCGCCGCGATCGACGC
>DAIPYF010000259.1:0-3440 GCA_036782855.1 Solirubrobacteraceae bacterium | reverse complement strand
CCGACGATCTCCGGCAGCGGGTTGAACTTCATCCGCAGGCCGTGCTTGCGCAGCTCCTGGCCGGGCTGGATGAACGTTCGGCCGACATATCGGTTCTTCACGAAGCCGTCGTCCTGCGGGAGGCCGCTCGCGCGGGCGAAGCCACGTGCCGCGGGGTTGCCGGAGTCCGGAACCGCGATGACGAGGTCGGCGCTGGGGGCGGGACTCTCGCGCGCGAGGATCTCGCCCATGCGCCCGCGCGCGGCCTGCAGGACCGTCCCGCCCATCTTCGAGTCGGGCCGCGCGAAGTAGATGTGCTCGAAGACGCAGAACGCCTCGCGCTCACCCTCGACGACCATGCGCGACGTGAGGCCCTCTTCGCCGATGCTGATCATCTCGCCGGGCTGCACGTCGCGGACGAGCTCGGCGCCGATGATGTCGAGCGCGCAGGACTCGCTCGAGACGCAGAACCGCTCTCCGAGCTTCCCGATGACCAGCGGGCGCACGCCCGCGGGGTCGCGGAAGGCGTGGACGCGGTCCTTCGTCATGACGACGGTGCTGAACGCGCCCTGGAGCCGCGGGAGGACGTCCGCGATCGCGTCCTCCATCGTCGGCCCCGGGTGGGTGGCCAGGAGCGCGGCGATGATCTCGCTGTCGCTCGTGGACGAGAAGCCGACGCCCTGCTCGCTGAGCTCCGCGTGCAGCTCGACCGCGTTGATGAGGTTGCCGTTGTGGGCGAGGGCGAGCTCGCGGCGATTGCCGTTCGAGCCGGCGGAGCGGTGGACGGGCTGCGAGTTCTCCCACTCGTTGGAGCCGGTCGTCGAGTAGCGCACGTGCCCGATCGCCAGCTCGCCGCCCAGCGCGCGCAGGTCGTGTTCCTTGAAGACCTGGCTGACGAGGCCGAGTGCGCGCTGGGTGATGACGTAGCCGTCGCGGTCGGCGGCCGCGATGCCGGCCGACTCCTGGCCGCGGTGCTGCAGCGCGTAGAGCGCGAAATACGTGAGGCGGGAGACGTCCTGGGCGGGTGCGTATATCCCGAAGACCCCGCATTCATCGCGCGGGCCGTCACGGTCGTCGAAGGGCTCGTGTGCCGTCATCGCCGGGTCCCCCAGGCTGGGGTGGGAGACGCGGTCGAGCGTAGCAGCGGACGCGGGCGGCGCGGATCCGTCGCACTCCGAGGCCCACGTGTCACAGGTCGTCCGTCAGCGTGGGCGGGGTGCGGTTCGCGAGACCCCCGTTGGCGGGAAATGACCAGTGACTGATCGAAACCCGCAGCGAGCCGACGAGCGTCCGCACTCGTTGCGAGCAATGACCAGTGACCGGTCGCTTCTCGCGGCGAGTGCGCACGACGAGCGCGAGCAGGCGATCGCCGCGCTCGCGGCGGGCCGGCACGGGCTCGTGACGACCGCGGAGCTCGCGGCGCTCGGGCTGTCCGCGGGGAGCGTTGCCCACCGGGTCCGGCAGGGGCGCCTCGTGCGCCGGTTCCGGGGCGTGTACGTCGTGGGGTCGGCGCCGCTGTCCGCGACCGGGCGCCGGCTCGCGGGCGTCCTGGCGTGCGGCACGGGGGCGGCCGCCAGTCACGCGGCGGCGGCGAGCGCGCTGGGACTGCTGGGCGACCGGCCCGGCGTCGTCCACGTCACCGTCCCACCGAGCAACGGCAGCGCCTCGCGTCCCGGGATCCGCGTGCACCGGGGGCGGTCGCTCGCCGGTGAAGAGGTGGTCGTCGTCGACGGCGTACCGGTGACGAGCATCGCGCGGACGCTCGTCGATCTGGGCGACGTCGTGCGACCGGAGCGGCTGCGGCGGGCGTTCGTCCGGGCCGAGCAGCTGCGCGCCGTCGACATGACGGCGATCGACGCGTCGCTCGGTGCAGCCGGACGCCGGCGCGGCGCGCGCCTGCTGCGCGAGCTGCTCGCGGTGTACGACCCGCGCTGGTCGCAGACGCGGTCCGACCTCGAGCTCGCGATGCTCGACGTGACGCAGCGCTTCGGCCTGCCGGAGCCGGAGGTGAACGCGTGGCTCCTCGGCCGCTTCCTCGTGGACTTCCTCTGGCGGGACGCGGCGCTGATCGTGGAGACCGACGGCGGAGAGGTGCACGGGACGGACACCGCCCGGCGCGACGATGCGCGGCGCGATCACGCGCTCAGGCGCGCCGGCTTCCGGGTGCTGCGCATGAGCCACGCGGACGTCAAGCGCCGCCCGGATGCCGTCGCCGCCCGCGTCGCCGGGGCGCTCGTCGCGAGAAACGACCAGTGACTGGTCGAAACCCGCAACGGGTGCGCGGACGCCTCGCGGTCGTTGCGAGAAACGACCAGTGACTGGGCGAAACCCGCAGGGGCCGCCCGCCCAGCCCTACGGGAAGAACCGCCGCAGCCCGTCATGGGCCTCGCGCAGCTCGTCCAGCGGGACATCGAAGGCCTCGTCGGCGATCGCGACGCGCAGCGCGTCGCCGCCGACGGCACCGAACACGTCGAGCGGCACCCGCTCGGCGAGCCCCGCGAGCGCGGTCGGATGACCGCTCACGACGAACGCGCCCGGCCCCTCCCCGAACAGGTGCGACCAGGGATCGTCCGACGGCCCGAGGTCGAGCGTCGCACCGATCCCGCCGGCGAGGCAGCATTCGGCGACCGCGACGACGAACCCGCCCTCGGCGATGTCGTGCGCGCTCGAGAGCAGTCCCTCCCGCACCGCCTCGCGGATCGCGTCCTGCGCGGCGATGACCGCGGCGATGTCGAACTCCGGCAGGCCGTCCGGCAGCGCCTCGCCGCGCAGCTTCGCCAGCTCGCTCGCGGCGAGCGACGGCGGGACGCTCCCGACGATCGCGACCGCGTCGCCCTCCTGCACGAACCCGAGGCGCCCGGCGCGCTCCACGTCCGGCATCCGGCCCACCATGCCGATCACCGGCGTCGGGTAGATCGGGCCCGACGCGCCCTCGTTGTAGAGCGAGACGTTGCCGCCGATGATCGGTGCCTCGAGCGCGCGGCAGGCGTCGCCGATGCCGCGCACGGCCTCGGTGAGCTGCCACGCGATGTGCGGCTTCTCGGGGTTGCCGAAGTTCAGGTTGTTCGTCGTGCCCAGCGGCTTCGCTCCCGCGCACGCAAGGTTCGACGCGCACTCCAGGACGACCGAGACCGCGCCCCGGTAGGGATCGGCCGCCACGCGCCTGCCGTTGCCGTCGATGCTGGCCGCGAGCGCCGCGCCGCCCGGCAGCGCGAGGACCGCGGCGTCGCACTCCTCCGGCCGGCGCACGGTGCGCGACTGGACGATCGCGTCGTACTGCTCGAACAGCGGACGACGCGAGGCGATGTTCGGGCTCGCGATCAGCTCCAGCAGCGACACGCGCATCGACGCTCCCGGCGCGAGCGTCGCCGGGGGCGGGTCGTAGAGCGGGGCGCTGGGCGGGGCGGGCGCGAGGTCGTAGATCGGGCAGTCGTCGACGAGCGCCGCGACCGGCATGTCGC
>DAIPYF010000258.1:1715-3486 GCA_036782855.1 Solirubrobacteraceae bacterium | reverse complement strand
CGCCATCATGGCGCGGCCGCGCAGGTCGAACCTCACGAGGAGGCCTCCTTGTGATCCGCCGCCTACGGGGTTAGCTGTCGGGCTCGCGGCGCCGGCGGCCCGCGCGATCCGCGCGCGGTCCGATCCGTGTCGCTACGGCGGCAGCAGCCGCCGATTCGCCCCATCCGGTCGGCGCTCTCGCATGACCGGCAGTGGGTCCCCCGCTCACGCCCGCGACTTGATGGACCGGGCGTGACTCGGCAGATCCATCACGGTAGCAGGGACTTTCCCCCGTCCTGTGACGGCGGTCACACGCCGTCGAGACCGGCGCGAGCGTCGGTCAGACGGCCTCTGCGGGCGTACGGTAGTCGGCGAGCTCGTCGCCGAACTCCTCGCGGAGCTTCGTCAGTCCGAGCCGGATGCGGCTCTTCGCCGTGCCGAGCGGGACGCCCGACCGACGGGCGATCTCGTCCGCGGTGAGCCCGCCGAAATGAGCCAGGACGACGGCCTCGCGCTGGTTCTCCGGAAGCTCGCCCAGGGCGGCCCGGACGGTGCGGCGAACGTCGGCGCGCTCGGCCATGACGCTCGGCCGGTCCTCGGCGCGGGGCTGCTCGCCGCTGACGACCACCTTGAGGCGATCGCCGGCGCGCCCGGCAGCCTGCGCCTCGCGCCAGAGGTCGAGCGCGCGGCTGCGCGCCATGAGGCGCAGGTAGCTGCCCAGCTCCCCCCTGCGCGAGTCGAACGAGCTCGGCCGGCGCCACACCTTCAGGAAGACGTCCTGGACGACGTCCTGGGCCTGGGCCGCATTGCCGAGGATCCGGTATGCCGCCGCGTAGACGCCGCGGGACTGCTCGTCGTAGACGCGGGAGAAGGTGTCGGGGTTGCTGAGGTCCATGTCGTTCACCGTGAGGGTTCGGGGTTGAACAGAAACCTACACAGCGTGTTACGGGTTTGCAAGGCGCAGTGTTAAAGGTTGGCTCAAGATTGACGGAGGCGCGACACTCCCCCCGTGGCCAACCCCGATCGCCTGACCGCCCTCGACGCCGCCTTCCTCCACATCGAGACCGGCGAGGCGCACATGCACGTCGCGTCGATCATGGTCTTCGAGGGTGAGCCGCCCGCCTACGAGGACGTCCTGTCCAGCCTCGACGAGCGGATGCACCTCGTCCCGCGCTACCGGCAGAAGCTCGCGTGGGTCCCGCTCGACCAGGGCCGTCCGGTCTGGGTGGACGACCCGCACTTCAACCTCTCCTACCACGTGCGCCACTCCGCGCTGCCGGCCCCCGGGTCCGACGAGCAGCTCGCCGCCCTCGGCGGGCGCGTCTTCGCCGTCGCGCTCGATCGCCACAAGCCGCTGTGGGAGATCCAGCTGGTCGAGGGGCTCGCCCCCGCTCCCGACGGCACACCCCGCTTCGCGATGATGGCCAAGACCCACCACGCACTCGTCGACGGCGTCTCGGGTGTCGACATCACCTCCGTGCTGTTCTCGACGACGCCTGACCCGATGCCCGTCGGGCCCGCCGCGACCGCATGGATCCCGCGTCCCGAGCCGACCGGCGTCCAGCTCCTGGCCGAGGCGCTCACCGAGCGCGCCGTCTCGCCCGCGGAGGGCCTGCGCGTCGTGCGCGCGCTCGGTCGCGCACCGCGGAGCGTGATCCGGCGCGCGACGGGCCAGCTCGCCGCCGCGGGCTCCATGGCCTGGACCGGCATGCGCGGCGCGCCGCCGACACCGCTGAACGTCCCGATCGGCCCGCACCGCCGCTACGGCTGGGGGGATACGCCGCTGGAGCTG
>DAIPYF010000258.1:0-1705 GCA_036782855.1 Solirubrobacteraceae bacterium | reverse complement strand
TGCTCAAGGGCATCAAGAACGGCCTCGGCGGCACCGTGAACGACGCCGTCCTCACGACCGTCGCGCTCGCACTCGGGCGCTTCCTGCGCCGGCGCGGCTTCGAGACCGAGGGCCTCGTGCTCAAGGTGCTCGTGCCGGTGTCGGTCCGCACGACCGACCAGCACGGGGCACTCGGCAACCAGGTCTCCGCGATGTGGGCCCCGCTCCCGATGGACCTCGACGACCCGCGCGCGTGCTTCGAGCGCGTCCACATGGAGATGGGCGACCTCAAGGAGTCCGGCCAGGCGGTCGGCGCCGAAGTCCTCACCGGGATGGCCGACTTCGCGCCGCCCACGATCTTCAGCCAGGCCGCGCGGCTGCAGGCGCGGCAGCGGTTCTTCAACCTCGTGGTCACGAACGTCCCCGGGCCGCAGATCCCGCTGTACCTCCTCGGCCGGCGCATGGTCGCGATCCACCCGGTCGTCCCCCTGGCGCCCACGACGGCGCTGGGGATCGCGATCATGAGCTACTGCGGGCGCCTCTCGTTCGGGCTCATGGCCGACTACGACGCCATCCCGGACCTCGGCGACCTCATCGCGGACGTCGAGGGCGCGCTGTTCGACCTGGGTCGCGCCGCCGAGACCGAGCGTCATCCGTGGCGCATGGGCGCCCGCGACGCGGTCCGCACGGCGCACACGCCCGCGACCGCCGGCTGAACGCGCGGCTGCACCGCACGCTGCACCCCGCGGGCATACTCCTGCGTCCATGCGGATCGCGCTCGCGCAGATCAACCCCCTCGTCGGCGACGTGGAGGGCAACGAGGCGCTCGTGCGCGAGCGCCTGCTGGAGGCCCGCCGGGCGGGCGCGCAGATCGTGCTCTTTCCCGAGCTGGCGCTGACCGGCTACCCGCCTGAGGACCTGCTTCTCAAGGAGCACCTGCTCGCCGACGCCCGCGAGTCGCTCGAGCGGCTCGCGGCAGAGGCGACGGGCATCGTGGCGATCGTGGGCTTCCCCGAGCGCGAGCGTGACGTGTACAACGCAGCGGCCGTGCTCGCCGACGGCGAAGTCCGCGCGGTCTACCGCAAGAACCGCCTGCCGAACTACGGCGTGTTCGACGAGCACCGCTACTTCCAGCGCGGGCGCGGCGGCGGGGTCATCGACGTCGACGGGGTCACCGTCGGCATCACCGTCTGCGAGGACATCTGGGTCCCCGGCCCCCCGGCCAGCGACGAGGCGCTCGCCGGCGCCCGGCTGATCGTGAACATCTCCGCCTCGCCCTACGTCGCGGGGAAGGGCCTCGCCCGCGAGCGGATGGTCGGGCAGCGGGCGCGCGACGAGCTGTGCGCGATCGCCTTCTGCGCCCAGGTCGGCGGCCAGGACGAGCTGGTCTTCGACGGCCACTCGTTCGTCGTCGACCACACGGGGTCCGTCGTCGCGCGCGCGCCGCAGTTCGAGGAGGCGCTGACGATCTGCAGTGTGGACGTGACGGCCGCCGGAGCCGCCCGGCGGCGCGACCCCCGCCAGCGCGCGGCGGCCTACGAGGCGCCGGACACCGTCGACCGCCTGGGGTCCTTCCGCACGGCGCGGCCGGGATACGGCGCCGACCCGCCCAGCGGCGAGCTCGCACCCGCGCTCGACGCGGACGCGGAGGTCTACGGCGCGCTCGTGCTGGGGACGCGCGACTACGTGCGCAAGAACGGCTTCCGGCACGTGGTCCTCGGCCTCT
>DAIPYF010000257.1:0-3530 GCA_036782855.1 Solirubrobacteraceae bacterium | reverse complement strand
GACCATCTCGTCGTGCGTCTCGCCGAGCCCGACCATGAGGCCGGACTTCGTGACGACGTCGCGTCCCGCGATCGCCTTCGCGTTGCGCAGGACGCGCAGGGAGCGCTCCCAGCGCGAGCCGCGGCGTGCGACGGGGTACAGGCGCGGGACGACCTCGACGTTGTGGTTGAAGACGTCGGGCCGCTCGGCGAGCACCGTCGCGAGCGGCATCTCCTCGCCGCGGAAGTCGGGGGTCAGCACCTCGACCTGGCAGTCCGGCGCCTGGCTGCGGCACTGGCGGATCGTCGCCGCCCAGATCCGCGAGCCCAGGTCCGGCAGGTCGTCGCGGTCGACGCTCGTGATCACGGCATGGCGCAGGCCCATGCGCGCGATCGACCGCGCGACGCGTGCGGGCTCCAGCGGGTCGTTCCACGTCGGCTTTCCCGTGGTCACGTTGCAGAAGCCGCAACGGCGCGTGCAGGTGTCGCCGAGGATCATGAACGTCGCGGTGCCGCGCTCCCAGCACTCGCCGACGTTCGGGCACGCGGCCTCCTGGCAGACCGTGTGGAGGTTCTCGTCGCTGATGAGCTTGGAGAGCTCGCGGTACTTCACGCCGCCGGGGGCCGGGACCTTGAACCACGGCGGCTTGCGCGCGCGGATCGGCTGCACGTCGGTGCCCAGCACCTGCAGCACGTCCATGCCGCCCGGGTTGGACCTCCCGCGGGTCTTGTGCTCGCGCTCAGGGGGCGGGAGGCTCACGCCGCTCACACTAGGGCACGCGTCCCGGCGCCGGGGCCGGGACGGCCAGGATGCGCTCCATCCGGGCGGGCGCCACGATCCGCTGGCGCACCCCGGCCGCCGTGGCGTACGCATGCGCCACGCGCCTGCGCAGGCACGGCACGAGCGGGCCGGAGCGCCCGGTCTCGGCGGCCACCGACGTCATCGGCAGCGTCAGCCCGCACGGGACGATCCACGTCCACGGCTCCATGTCCATGTCGGCGTTGAGCGAGAACCCGTGGGTCGTCACGCCGCGCCGCACGTGCACGCCGATCGACCCGATCTTGCGGTCCTGCACCCAGACGCCGGTGAAGTCCGGGCCCTCGTCCGCGCGCGAGCGCGCGAGGACGCCCTCGTCGGCGAGCGCCGCGATCAGCACGCTCTCCATCCGGCGCACATGGGCGACGACGTCGCCGGTTCGGACGATCGGATAGCCGACGAGCTGGCCGGGTGCGTGGTAGGTGACGCGCCCGCCGCGGTCCACGTCGACGACCGCGATCCCGCGCTCGGCGTACCGGTCCTCGCCGAGCGGGAGCTCGGCCGCATCGGCGCGGCGCCCGCGCGTGTACACCGGATCGTGCTCGAGCAGCAGCAGCGTGTCGGGTATGAGGTTGCGCTCGCGCGCGTCGCGCACGCGCTCCTGCAGCGCCACGCCGGCCGCGTACGGGAGCCGGCCGAGGTGCACGACCCAGAGCTCGGGCTGCGCGGGCATGCGCCGAGGGTACTCCGGCGGGTGCGCGCGGGCGTACGCTCCAGGCATGGAGGCCGCCGGCGATCACCGCGTGTGGCTGCGGCGCCTGCGCTGGCGGGTGCGCGGCGCGTGGGCGGCGCCCGCGTTCGTGCTCTTCACGGTCGCCGACGCGGTGCTGCTCGCGCGGCTGCCGTTCGCCGGCGACCGGGGCTCCGGCGCCGCCGGCGCCCTGCTCGCGGCGGCGTTCCTCAACCTCGCGATGATCGCCGTCGCCGGCCCCCTGATCGGCCTGTGGCTGCGTCGCCGCGACCCGGGACTCCCGCCGTTTGCGGCGCGGGACCGCGGCTCGGTGTGGGCGCTCGGCGGGCTCTGCGCGCTGCTCGTGGTCGGCGGTCTCGCGCACCGTCCCGCGGTCAGGGACGAGGAGGGCGCGCTGCGGGCCCAGGCGATCGCCGCGCGCGACCACTTCGCGACCCAGGCGCCGCCGCAGTACCGGCGCAACCTGGGCCGCATGGACACCTGGAAGGCCGGCCCCGATCTGTACCGCACGTGTGTGCCGGGCCCGGACCCATCACGCAGCCTGTGCGTGATGGTCACCACCGACCAGTCGCCACCGGGCGTGACGCGCGATCGCAGCCAGGAGCCCAACCGCGTGCTCGCCGGCCCGACGGGCGACATCGTCCTGATCCGCTGAGTCCCTCGCGACTGCCGGCCCGCCTATGATGATCGTCATAGCCAAGCCCATGCCCGACAGGCCACAGCTCGACACCCGCACCCGCATGATCGTCAGCGCGACGGAGCTGTTCCGTGAGCACGGCTACAGCGGCACGGGCTTCCGCGACGTCGTCGAGCACAGCGGCGCGCCCCGTGGATCGATCTACCACCACTTCCCCGGTGGCAAGGCCGAGCTGGCGGAGGAGGCCGTGCGGATGGCGAGCGACGTGGTCGCCGGCCGCATCGAGCGCGCCGCGGCGAGCGGTGACCCGCACCTGATGCTCGACGCGTTCGCGGACGGCTGGCGCCGGCAGCTGCAGCGCAGCGACTTCCGCGCGGGCTGCCCGGTCGTCGCCGTCGCCGTGGAGGCGGATGCCGCACCCGGTGTGGCCGCCGCGGCGACCGAGGCGTTCGAGCGCTGGGAGACCCTGTTCGCCCAGGCGCTGGGCAAGGCCGGCATCCCGCGCGCGCGGTCCGGGCGCATCGCGACGCTCGCGGTGGCCGCGATCGAGGGCGCGGTCATCCAGGCGCGGGCCGCGCGCAGCACGGCCCCGCTCGACGCCGTGATGCGCGAGGTCGGCGCCCTCATCGACGACGCGCGCGCCTGACGGGCGGCGCGTAGGATCACGGCATGAGCCTGGACCCCTCCGCGCAACGCCGGCGCCTGCTCGAGGACGTGCTCGCCCACGGGCTTCTCGCCGGCGATGACGAGCCGCGCGCGGCAGCGCTCACGCGGCGCGTCACGGCGGCCGCGATCGCGGGGCCACTCGATCTGCTCCAGGACACGATCGTCCAGCAGGCGCACCTGAACGAGACGACGCTGATCGTCGCCGGCGCAGGCACCCTCTACCGCTTCACGACCGAGGACCACGGCGACGACACGGTCGACGAGCGCGCCGGCGCGACGACCGTCACGCCGCTCGGCGCGGCGTTCGCCGCCTGGTACCCGTTCTCGGACGGCCACGAGAGCGGCGCCGGGATCCTCGAACTCGGCGAGGAGCGCTTCCTCGCCGCGCACGGCGAGGCCGAAGGCGCCGCGGCGATCGCGCAGGCCGTGCAGGACGCGCGCGCGATCTGAGGTCTACAGCGCCAGTGCCAGCGGCGCTTCGAGGATGCCGCGGACGCGGGCGAGGAACGCGGCGGCCTGTGCGCCGTAGAGGATCCGGTGGTCGCAGGCCAGTTCGACGTCCATCTGCTCGCGAACGACGACCTGCCCGTCGCGGACGACCGGGCGCGGCTCGAGCGCCCCGACGCTGAGGATCGCGGCCTGCGGCGGGGTGGTGACCGCCCCGAACGAGCGCACGCCCGACATGCCGGGGGTGGTGGCCGTGAAAGTGCCCCCCCACAGCTCCCGCGGCGGGACCCCCCC
>DAIPYF010000256.1:0-3586 GCA_036782855.1 Solirubrobacteraceae bacterium | reverse complement strand
CCGGGCGACGTCGTGCGGATCGAGATCGAAGGGCTGGGGGGCATCGAACATGGCATCACCGACTGAGGAGCTGCGTGCGTCGCTGGCCGTGATCGCGGACCTGGAGGCGGCGCGGTCGCTGCTCGGCTGGGACCGCGACACGATGATGCCGCCGTCCGGCGCGGGTCCCCGCGGGGAGGTGCTGGCGACCATCGACGCGCTCATCCACGAGCGCCTGGCGGGACCGGAGCTGGCCGACCTGCTGGACGCGGCCGCCGCCGCCGGCCCCGAGGGCGAGGACGCGGCGATCGTCCGGGTGGTGCGCCGCGACCACGACCGCGCGACGCGCATCCCGGTCGAGCTGACGTCCGAGATGGCGCGCGCGACCGCCGCCGCGCTGCCCGCGTGGGAGGCCGCGCGCGAGGCGTCGGACTTCAGCGCGTTCCTGCCGCACCTCGAGCGCCAGGTGCAGGTGCGCCGCGACGTCGCTGCGTGCTTCCCGGAGGTCGACCATCCGTACGACGCGCTGCTCGAGGGCCGGGAGCCCGGCATCACGACCGCGGCCGTCCGCGAGGTGTTCGCCGCGCTGCGCGACGGGCTCGTCCCGCTGATCGCCGAGATCGCCGAGCGGCCCGAGCCGCCGCCGCTGCCCGGCCCGCTCGCCCGCGACGGGCAGCGCGCGCTCGCCCTCGACGTGGCGCGCGCCGTCGGCTACGACGACGCGGGCTGGCGCCTGGACGACTCCACCCACCCGTTCTCGACGGTCGTCGGGCCGGGCGACCAGCGCGTCACGGCGCGCTGGCACGAAGACGACCTCGGCGGGATCTTCGCCGTCCTGCACGAGGTCGGGCACGGCCTCTACGAGCAGCAGATCGGCCCGTCGCTGCACCGCACGACCCTCGACTGCGGCGTCTCGTACGGCGTCCACGAGTCGCAGAGCCGCCTGTGGGAGAACCAGGTGGGGCGCTCACGCGCGTTCTGGAGCCACTGGCTGCCGCGCGCGCAGACGGCGCTGCCGTCCCTCGCCGGCCTCGACCTCGACGCGTTCCTGCACAGCGTGAACGTCGTGCGGCCGACGCTCATCCGGGTCGAGGCCGACGAGGCGACGTACGCGCTCCACGTGATCCTGCGCTTCGAGCTCGAGGTCGCGCTCATCGAGGGCACGCTGGCCGTCGCCGACGTCCCCGCCGCGTGGAACGAGCGGATGCGCGAGCTGCTCGGGGTCGAGGTGCCGGACGACGCCCACGGCTGCCTGCAGGACGTGCACTGGAGCTACGGCGAACTGGGCTACTTCCCGACGTACGCGATCGGCAACGTCATGAGCGGCCAGCTCTGGGACGCGCTGACCGAGCAGGTCGCGGGCGTGGACGACGCGCTCGCCGCGGGCGACTGCGCGCCGGTGCGCGACTGGCTGCGCGACAACGTGCACGTGCACGGGCGCGTGCTCGACCCGCCGGAGCTGCTCGAGCGCGCGACCGGCCGGGCGCTGGACCCCGCGCCGCTGCTCGCCTATCTGCGGGCGAAGTACGGCGCGCTGTATGGGCTCAGTGTGAGGTGAGGACCCGGTCGATCAGGCCGTACTCGACGGCCTGCTCGGCGGTGAAGAAGCGGTCGCGCTCCATGTCCTCGTGGACCTGGTCGATCGTCAGGCCCGTGTGGTGCGCGTACAGCTCGTCGATCCGCGCGCGCGTCTTGAGGATCTCGTTCATGTGGATCTCGATGTCCGAGGACTGGCCCTCGAACCCGGCCGACGGCTGGTGGATCAGGATCCGGCTGTTCGGCAGCGCCATCCGCTTGCCCGGCGCGCCCGCGGTGAGCAGCAGCGAGCCCATCGACATGGCGATGCCGCAGCAGATCGTCTGCACCTCGGGCTTGATGAACTGCATCGTGTCGTAGATCGCCATGCCGGCGTGGATCGAGCCGCCCGGCGAGTTGATGTAGATCGAGATGTCCTTGTCGGGGTCCTGCGACTCGAGGTGCAGGAGCTGCGCGACGACGAGGTTCGCGATCGGCGCATCGACGGCCTGTCCGAGGAAGATGATCCGGTCGTTGAGCATGCGCGAGTACAGGTCGTACTCGCGCTCACCGCGCGCGGTCTGCTCGATGACGGTCGGGACGAGAGGCATGCTTCGACCCTAGCGAACGGCCCCGGCGAGCCCGGTCAGCGGTTGAGACTCTGCATGCCCGATGCGTCGTAGCGGTCGCCCGCGACCGGCGGCAGCTCGGCGTCGATCCGCGCGAGGTCGGCGGCGGTCAGCGCGACGTCCACGGCCGCGAGGTTCTCCTCGAGGTACGCGCGCCGCTTGGTCCCCGGGATCGGCACGATGTCGTCGCCCTGGGCGAGCACCCAGGCGAGCGCGAGCTGCCCTGTCGTGCACCCGCGCTCGGCCGCGATCTCGCCGAGCTTGGCGACGAGTCCCTGGTTCGCCTCCAGGTTCGCTCCGGTGAAGCGCGGCAGCGCGCGGCGGAAGTCGCCCTCGTCGAGGTCCTCCGGCGAGCTGAAGCGCCCGCTGAGGAACCCGCGCCCGAGCGGGGAGTAGGCGACGAGGCCGATGCCGAGCTCGCGCAGCGTGGGGAGCACCTCGGCCTCGACGTCGCGCGAAAAGAGCGAGTACTCCGTCTGCACCGCGGTGATCGGGTGGACGGCGTGCGCGCGGCGGATGGTGTCCGCCGACGCCTCGCTCAGCCCGATGTGGCGGACCTTGCCCTCGGTGACGAGCTCGGCGAGCGCGCCGACGGTCTCCTCGATCGGCGTGCCCGGGTCGACGCGGTGCTGAAGGTAGAGGTCCACGTGGTCGGTGCCCAGCCGCTGGAGCGAGCCCTCGATCGAGCGGCGCACGTTCTCCGGCGAGCCGTCGATGACGCGGCGCGTCGGGTTGTCCGCGGTGGGCGCGAGCGGGACGCCGAACTTCGTCGCGATCGTCACCTCGTCCCGGCGCCCGGCGAACGCCTTCCCGAGCAGCTCCTCGTTCGTGAACGGCCCGTACAGCTCCGCCGTGTCGAAGAACGTGCAGCCGAGCTCGATCGCGCGGTGGAGCGTCGCGATCGCCTCGCCCTCGTCGGTGGTGCCGTAGAAGGCGCTCATGCCCATGCAGCCGAGGCCGATCGGGCTGACGGTCAGGTCGCCGAGGGTGCGGGAGGTCATGACCATCACGCTACTCCCCGGCGTGTGAATACCGCAGCTGCACGATCCCGCCCTCGAACAGCGCGGTCCCGCGCAGGCGCAGGGTGCGTCGCGCGGCGCCCGCGAACAGCGGCGCGCCGGCGCCGAGGATGACGGGGATCACCGTGATCGTCAGCTCGTCGACGAGGCCCGCGTCGAGCACCTGGCGGACCAGGTCGCCGCCGTCGAGGTAGATGTCGCGGCCGACCGCGCGCTCGTGCGCGAGCGCGACGAGCTCCTCCGGCGTGCCGGCCACGGCCTCGACGGTCGGGGCGGCGGGCGCGTCCAGCTCACGGCGCGTGGCGACGAGCACCGGCGTGTCGTCGTAGGGCCACGGCCCGTCGAACCCGGCGGCGACCTCGTACGTCGAGCGTCCCATCAGGATCGCGCCGGTCTGCGCCATGAACGCCGCGTAGCCGTAGTCCTCGTCGGCCCGCGGCTCCG
>DAIPYF010000255.1:0-3606 GCA_036782855.1 Solirubrobacteraceae bacterium | reverse complement strand
TACCGCTAGGTTGGGGTCGCATGCCCGAGCCCACCCGCAAGCGCGAGCTCGGCCGCGGAGAGCGCGTCCTGCCCGGCGTCTGGCGCCTGCGCCTGCCGCTCCCCTGGCCGGGCGTCCCGCACTGCAACGCCTGGGCGGTCGCGGCCGGTGACGGCATCGTCCTGTTCGACACGGGCATGCACGAGCCCGGGTCCTTCGCGCACCTCGAGCGCGCCCTCGGCCAGGTGAACCTGCGGGTGGACAACGTGAAGCTGCTCGTCTGCACGCATGCGCACGCCGACCACTACGGCCAGGCGGCGACGATCATCGAGCGGACCGGGTGCGAGCTGTGGATGCATCCCAACCACGAGCACATGACGAAGGCCGCCGAGGACCCCGACGCCGCGATGGAACGGCGGATCGAGATCGCGCGCATGAGCGGCGTGCCGGAGGCGCCGCTGCGCGCCTATCAGGAGGCGCGCAGGGGTCAGGGCTTCGGCGTCGCCGGCATCGTGCAGCCCGACCGCGACCTGCTGCCGGGGGTGGAGGTCCAGACCGACCTCGGTGCCTTCCAGGTCGTCGAGACGCCCGGCCACGCGCCGTCGCACGTCTGCCTCTACCAGGAGGACCGCCGGATCCTGATCTCCGGCGATCACCTGCTCGGGCGCGTCTCGCTCTACTACGACTACGGATGGACGCCGGACCCCGCCGGCGAGTTCCTCGAGTCGCTGAACAGGGTGGAGGACCTCGACATGCGCCTCTGCCTGGCCGGGCACGCGCGGCCCTTCACCGATGTCCAGGCGCACATCACCGCCAACCGCGTCGTCGTCGCCGAGCGCCTCGAGGGCTGCCTGCGCGTGCTGCGCGAGCACGGGCCGATCACCGCGTTCGACGCGGTCCCGCTCGTCTACGGCGAGGCGATCACGCCGCTGAACGCGAACTGGTGGCTCAGCGAGACGCTCTGCTATCTGCGCCACCTCGAGGTCACCGGGCGCGCGGAGCGCACGGCGGGTGAGCTCGACGGCGATCCCGAGCGCTGGACGCTCGCGCCCTAACCTTCCCGCCTGTGCGCATCGACGAGATCCTGAAGGGCAGCGAGGAGCCGGTCTTCTCCTTCGAGTTCTTCCCGCCCAAGACCCCGGCCGGCGAGCAGAACCTCTACGAGGCGATCGCCAGGCTGAAGGGGCTCGACCCCGCCTACGTGTCGGTCACCTACGGGGCCGGCGGCTCGACGCGCGACAAGACGATCGAGATCGTCTCGCGGATCCGCGACGAGTTCGGCCTCGAGGCGATGGCGCACTTCACGTGCGTGAGCGCGACCACCGACGAACTCCGCGCGACGCTCGACCGCATGGCCGAGCTGGGGTTCGACAACGTCCTCGCGCTGCGCGGCGACCCGCCCGCCGGGCAGGAGGAGTGGACGAAGACCGAGGGCGGCCTGGAGTACTCGCGCGAGCTCGTCGAGCTGATCCGCGGCGGCTACGGCTTCTCCGTCGCGGCCGCGGCCTTCCCCGAGACGCACATCGACGCGACGAGTCCCGAGGACGACCTGCGCCACCTCAAGGAGAAGGTCGACGCGGGCGTGGACTTCCTCGTCACGCAGCTCTTCTTCGACAATGCCGCGTACTTCGACTTCATCGAGCGTGCGCGGGCGATCGGGATCGACGTCCCGATCATCCCGGGCATCCTCCCGATCACGAACATCGCGCAGCTCGAGCGGATCACGTCGCTGTGCGGCGCGGTGATCCCCGAGCCGCTGCGCCGCGAGCTCGACGCCCGCGCCGACGAGCCGGAGGCCGTCGAGGACTTCGGCGTCGCCTACGCGACGCTGCAGTGCTCGGAGCTGCTCGCGGGCGGCGCGCCCGGGATCCACTTCTACACGCTCAACCGCTCGCCGGCGACGCGCGCGATCCTGGGCGCCCTGCGGCTCAGTCGCCCCTGGGCGGCCGCGACGGCCTGAAGGCCGTCAGTCCGGGGGTGCGGGCGCGCCCACCGGCGTCGCGAGCAGCACCGCCGCGCCGAGCACGAGCGCGGCGCCGACGAGCTGGACGCCCGACAGCACCTCGCTGAAGGCGAGGTACGCGAGCGCGACGGTGACGACCGGCTCGAAGCTCGAGAGGATCGCCGCCGTGCTGGGGCCGACGCGGGCGAGGCCGGCGAAGAAGGCGACGATCGGGACGGCGGTCGAGACGACCGCGATGAGGCCCAGCCACATCCATGCCTCGGCGCTCAGCGCGAGGCTCAGCGAGCCGCTCGCGACGCCGGCGATCCCCAGCGTGCACATGGCGCCGACGCAGACCAGCGCGGTCAGCGCGAGCGGCGGGATGTCGAGCCCAGCGCGGTCGGCGACGAGGATGTAGACGGGGTACGCGAGTGACGCGCCGATGCCCAACGCCACGCCGACGGCGTCCACGGCGCCCGCCGAGGCGCCCGCGAGCAGCACCACGAGCCCGGCGGACGACAGCGCGAGGGCGAGCACGCGGCGGCGCGTCGGCTGCTCCCGGCCCAGCGCGAGCGAGCCGAGCATCACCCACGCGGGGTACGTGTAGAGCACGAGTGCGAGGAGCGATGCGTCGAGCCGCTGCAGCGCGGCGAAGAACAGCCCGGCCTGCGTCGCGTAGCCGATCGCGCCGAGGCCGAACCCGACGGCGAGCGCGCGGCCGCCCGCGCCGCGCAGGCTCGCCGCGAGCGACGGCCGCACCGCGAGCACGATCGTGAAGATCGCGGTCGCCAGCGCGAAGCGCACGAACAGCAGCGTCAGGGTCGAGACGCCCGCGTCGAAGGCGAGCTTCCCGAAGATCGCCATCGCGCCGAACCCGGCGGCCGACAGCAGGCAGAGCGCCGCCCCCGCGGGGTCGGCGCGGGTGTCCTCAGGCCGGGGCGTCGCCGTCCGCCGCGGCGCGCAGCGCGGCGATGTCGAGCTTGCGCATGCCGAGCATCGCCGTCGTCGCCCGGCGCCCGCGCTCGGGGTCGGGGTCGTTCAGGATCTCCTCCCAGCCGGTCGGGACGACCTGCCAGGACAGCCCGTAGCGATCCTTCAGCCAGCCGCACATGCTCTCCTGGCCGCCGTCCGTCAGCAGCTCCCAGAAGCGGTCCACCTCGTCCTGCGACTCGCAGTCGATCTGGAAGGAGACGGCTTCGTCGAACGTGAACCGCGGCCCTCCGTTGATGGCGATGAAGCGCTGGCCGTCGAGCTCGAACTCGACGGTCATCACGGTGCCCGCCGGGCCCGGGCCGGCCTCGGTGTAGCGCGTCACCTGCGTGAGTCGCGAGTCCCCGCCGAAGACGGAGACGTAGAACGCGGCCGCCTCCTCGGCCTGCGTGTCGAACCAGAGGTTCGGGACGATCCGGTGCCGCACGGCGGGGCTCCTCACTCCTCGACGATCGTGATCTCCAGGCGCTCGGCGACCGCGGGCTGCCCGTCGGGCCGCTTCCACGAGACGTCGACCGAGTCGTCCTGGCGGTACGTGCCGACGCCCCAGGCGCCGAGCAGCCACCGCTTGCCGCTCACCTTGTCCTTGCGCAGCGCCCGCCCGAAGACGAGCGCGCCGTCCTGCACCTGGAAGTCCGCGCCCGGCTCCTGGCGCACCCCGTTGAGGTAGACGATGAACGGGGAGCGCACGTCGC
>DAIPYF010000254.1:0-3629 GCA_036782855.1 Solirubrobacteraceae bacterium | reverse complement strand
GGATCTCCTCGTGCGGGTTCATCCCCGTGATCCGCACGTAGCCGCCGAGCGGGATGACGCCGATGCAGTACTCCGTCTCGCCGCGGCGGTGCTTCCAGATGTGCGGCGGGAAGAACAGCGAGAAGCGCTCCGCGCGCATCCCGACCTTCTTCGCCGCGAGGAAGTGGCCGAGTTCGTGGAGGACGATCAGGAGGCTGAAGCCGACGAACGCGAGGAGATAGCTCAAGGCATTCGAGTGTAGGCGTGTCGCGGGGCGGTCAACCCCGGTCGCCGATCGCGGCCGCCGCGACCGCCCGCGCCTCGCGGTCGGCCTCGTAGAGCGAGTCGAACGCCCGCACGGGCGCGGCCGGCAGCTGCTCGAGCGCCGCCTCGACGACCTCGGCGATCGCGAGAAACGGGAGCCGTCCCTCCAGGAACGCGTGCACCGCGACCTCGTTCGCGGCGTTCAGGACGCACGGCGCGGTCCCTCCGGCGATGCCCGCCGCGCGGGCGAGCGACAGGCACGGGAACGCCGCGTCGTCGACCGGCTCGAACGTCAGCGCGCCGACGTCGGCCAGGTCCAGCGCGCGCACGGGCACGTCCACCCGCTCAGGCCAGTGCAGCGCGTACGCGATCGGAACGCGCATGTCCGGGTACCCGAGGTGCGCGAGCGCCGCGCCGTCGCACAGCAGGGCGTACGAGTGGATGATCGACTGCGGGTGCACGACCACACCGATCCGCTCGTAGGGCGTACCGAAGAGGTGGTGGGCCTCGATGACCTCGAGGCCCTTGTTCATGAGCGTTGCGGAGTCGATGGTGATCTTCCCGCCCATCTCCCAGGTCGGGTGGCGCAGCGCGTCGTCCACGCTCACCGCCTCCAGCTGTGCGCGCGAGCGCCCGCGGAACGGGCCTCCCGACGCGGTGAGCATCAGCCGGTCCACCGTCCCGGGCGGCTCACCGGCGATGAGCTGGTGCAGCGCGGAGTGCTCGGAGTCCACCGGCAGCACGCGCGCCCCGGTCGCCTCGGCGAGCTGCATCACCAGTTCGCCGCCGACGACGAGCGACTCCTTGTTGGCGAGCGCGAGGTCGATGCCCTCTCCGAGCGCCGTCACCGTCGGCCCCAGGCCGGCCGATCCGACGAGCGCGTTCAGGACGAGGTCGGCGCCGGACCCGGTGATCAGCTCGACGAGCCCCTCCGGACCGACGAGCACGTCACCGTCGTAGACGGCGGCGGCCGCGGCGGCCGCCGCGGGGTCGGCGAGCACGATCCGCGGAGCGCCGAGCGCCCGCGCCTGCTCCACGAGCGGCTCCCACGAACGTGCTGCGCTCAGGCCCACGACGTCCAGGTCGTCGGCGCGCGCCGCCACGTCGAGTGCCTGCACGCCGATCGAGCCGGTGGAACCCAGGATGAGCAGGCGGCGCGACACGACGGCGGAGTCTGCCGCACCGGCCCTCGCCCCGCCGCGCGGGCGTACGATGCAGCCATGCTCGACGTCGTCGAGACCGCGCTCAACGGCCTGCGCATGACGCCGTGTCCCGGCTGCGCGGTCCGTGCGCTGCTCGCCCCCGCACGCCCGGACTCGCCGTGCCGCGTCACGTGCGCGCGCTGCGAGCGCACATGGGACGCGCTGGCGGAGGTGACCGTCGTCGGCGACCGCGCGCGACTGCGCGGGAACTGCTGCTCGGGCTTTCGCCACCACGACCTCACCTGGCGCCAGGAGCCGGGCGATCCACCGCGCACGACGCTGCTGCGGACATGGGCGCAGGACCACCTCGTCCTGCGCCCCGGTGACGTCGTGAGCGCGCTGTGCGAGCCCGGGGACCTCGTCAGCCGGCGCGAGCGGCGCGCGATGCCGCTGATCGTCGGGAACCACACGCTGCGCGGCCTGTGGGCGCTCCCCGGGTCGGCGCCGGTCCGCTGCCTGCGCTGAGCCGCGCTACGCCGCCAGCGCCTGCCAGACGTAGTAGCCGGCGACGATCGAGAACAGCACCGCGTCGAGGCGATCGAGCGCCCCGCCGTGCGCGCCGAAGACGCGGCCGGAGTCCTTCGTCCCCGCCTCGCGCTTGACGAAGCTCTCGAAGAGGTCGCCGATCGGCGCGGTCAGCGCGACGGCGAGGCCGAGCAGGAGCGCGTCCATGCCGCTCAGCCAGTCCTGGTAGAGGCCGGCGAACCATGCCGCGGCGACCGCTGCGACGATCCCGATGAGCAGGCCCTCGACCGTCTTGTTGGGCGAGATGGCCGGAGCGAGCGGCCGGCGCCCGAGCGCGCGGCCGCCGAAGTACGCGCCCGTGTCGCCGATGAAGGTGGCGACGAGGACGACCACGACGATCCCGCCGCCGTGGACGGACTCGCGCAGCAGGACCGCATGGGCGAACCCCAGGCCGATCCAGACGAGCCCGAAGAGCGCGATCGTCACGCCTGCGACGCCCGCGCCGCCGGGCTGGAGCAGGCCGAACAGGAACACGACGGGGATGCAGCACACGAGCGCGAGCAGCACGCTCGAAGCATCGCCCAGCACCGCCGCGGCGACCAGGCCGCCGACCCCGACGATCGCGCCGAAGATGACCGGGCGCGCGCGCTCATACATGGAGAACAGCTCGCGCAGGCAGACGACCGCCAGGACGAACATCCCGGCGGCGAAGACCGGGCCGCCGAGCGCGACCAGGACGACGGCCAGGGCGATCATCGGCAGCGCCGCGAGCACGCGTGCCAGCACGTCGGAACCCCCGCGACGCCGCGCCGCGGACCGCGCGCGGCCCAGGCCGTCCGGAGATCGCCGCGGGAGCGGCATCAGCGGCCCCCGAACCGCCGCTCGCGGGCCGCGAACTCCGCGAGGGTGTCCTCGAACGCCTCGCGGCCGTAGTCCGGCCACAACTCGTCGCGGAACGCCAGCTCGGCGTACGCCGACTGCCACAGCAGGTAGTTCGACAGCCGCTGCTCGCCGCTCGTGCGGATCACGAGGTCCGGGTCGTGAAGGTCCGGCGCGTACAGCAGGCCGCGGAAGGCCGACTCGCCGCCGCCGTCGTATCGCAGCGCCGCGTCGAGGATCTCCTGCCGGCCTCCGTAGTCGAAGGCCACGACGAGCGTGATCGCCTCGCCGTCCCGGGTCTCGTCCTCCGCCCAGGCCATCTGCTCGACGAGGTCGCGGGAGACGCGGTCGCGGCGCCCGATGAAGCGCATCCGCACGCCCTCGTCACGCAGCTCCGGCGTCTCGTCCCGGATGCGCCGGGCGAACATCGCCATGAGCGCCGCCACCTCCTCCGGCGGGCGCGACCAGTTCTCGGTGGAGAACGAGTAGACGGTGAGCTCCTCGACGCCGAGGCGGGCCGCGTCGCGCAGCCGCGCCTTGACGACGTCGGCCCCCGCGGAATGCCCCTCGATGACCGGAAGGCCGCGCTCGGCGGCCCAGCGCCCGTTCCCGTCGGTGATGATGGCGACGTACCGCGCCGCGCGGGCGCCGTCGGCCATCACACCTCCATGATCTCCGCTTCCTTGCCCTTCAGGAGCGCGTCGAGCTCGGCGATCCGGCCGTCGGTGAGCTTCTGCAGCTCGACCTCCCCGCGATGCTCGTCGTCCGAGCCCACGTCGCCCGCATCCTTGAGCTCGCGCAGGTCGTGCATGATGTCGCGCCGCACGTTGCGGATCGCGA
>DAIPYF010000253.1:0-3661 GCA_036782855.1 Solirubrobacteraceae bacterium | reverse complement strand
GCTGCAGCTCCCGGTCTTCATCTCGCTGTTCTACATGCTGCGGAAGGACCTGAAGCTCGATATCTGCGGCCCGGAGGCCGACATCCTCGCGGTCGGCAAGGCGCAGGGAACGGACCTGGCCAACACCTATTGCGACCAGGTGGTCCCGGGCTCTGCAGAGTTCCTGTTCATCCCGGACCTCACCGCCCCGGCGACCGGCTGGGTCCTGGCCGTACTCATCGTCCTGTACGTCGGCTCGCAGCTGCTGTCGAGCGTGCTCATGTCCGTCACGGCGGACAAGACGCAGCGCTACATCATGCTCGGCCTGCCGTTCGTCTTCGTCTTCTTCATCCTCAACTTCCCCGCCGGCCTGCTCGTCTACTGGATCACGACGAACCTCTGGACGGTCGGCCAGCAGTACTTCATCCGGCGCTCCACCGGGCAACTGCCGACCTGGCTCGGCGGCGACGGGGCGGTCCCCACGCCGGCGGTGCCGGCCGGCGCTGCGGCGGCCGTGGCGGCGCCGACGCCGCGCACGGGCAAGGACAAGGCGGCCGGCAAGGACGCTCCCGCCGCGAAGGACAGCACGCCCGCGGCGACGCCGCCCCCACCGCCGCGCCGCAAGAAGAAGCGCTCCGGACGGCGTCGCTGATGTCCGAGAGTCCCGCAGATGCCGTGCGCGACATCGTCGCCCGCATCGTCGCCGGCATCGGCCTCGAGGGCACCGTGTCGGTCACGGAGGACGGAGAGACGATCACCGCGACGGTCGACGGCGACGGGGTGGGGCTGCTGATCGGCCACCACGGCCAGACGATCGATGCGATCCAGCACTTGGCGTCGCGCGTGGCGCTGGGCGACGGCACGGGCCCGCGCTATCGCATCGTCGTGGACGCCGACGGGTACCGTGCGCGCCGTCGCCAGGCGCTCGAGGGCCAGGCCGACGATGCCGCTGACGAGGCGCTGCGATTCCAGCGCCCCGTCGCACTCGACGCGATGACGGCGAGTGAGCGCCGGGTCGTGCACGAGCACCTGCGCGACCGCGAAGACGTCGAGACGCACAGCGAGGGCGACGAGCCCGACCGGCATCTCGTCGTCACGCCTCGCTGAGCGTTTCACGTTTTACGCCCAGCGCACCGCAGCGTCCTGCCGACCCGCTTGTATCCAGCGGTGTGACGCCGGATGACGACCCGGAGGTGCTCGCCCGGCTGACCGGCCTGGCCGAGGCGTTCAGCCTGCCACCGGACGCGCCGGCCCGGCTTGCCGCGTTACTGCGGCTCGTGCAGGAGAGCCCCCACTCGCTGACCGCCGTGCGTGAACCGGGCGACGGCGTCGATCGCCACGTCGCGGACTCGCTCGTGGGGCTCGAGGTGGAGGCGATTCGCACGGCGAAGCGGATCGCGGACCTCGGCTCCGGTGCCGGGTTCCCGGGCCTCGTCCTGGCGATCGCGCGGCCCGAGGCCCACATCACGCTGGTCGAGAGCGTGGGGAAGAAGGCGACCTTCCTCGAGGAGGCCGTCGAGGAACTGGGCCTGGAGCACGTCGAGGTGGTCCGTGGCCGTGCCGAGGCGTGGCGCGCCGGGATGGGGACCATCGACGTCGTGACCGCGCGAGCCCTCGCATCGCTGGACATCCTGCTCGAGTACGCGGCCCCGCTGCTGGCAGTGGGCGGAACGCTCGTCGCCTGGAAGGGCCACCGGTCTGCGGAGGAGGAGGAGGGCGCAGCGACTGCGGCCGGGATCCTGGCGATGGAGGCGCCGCAACCCGTCGCGGTGGCGGGCCCGGCGGGGGTGGAGCGGCACCTCTACCTCAGCCGGAAGCTTGGACCGACACCGCCGGGGTACCCTCGGCGCGAGGGAATGGCCCGCAAACGCCCACTCGGAGCCTCAGGTCGAGGGTGAGTGATGGTTCGGGACCGAACGATCCGCCCACGGCTCCGACCGAGCCCGTGGATAGCGTGAAAGACCGCATGGGAACGCTGTACGCGATCGCGAACCAGAAGGGCGGGGTGGGGAAGACCACGACCGCCGTCAACGTCGCGGCGTGCATCGCAGAGGCCGGGTACCCCACGATCGTCGTCGACGTCGACCCGCAGGCGAACGCGACGGTCGGGCTCGGGCTGCCCAAGACCCTGGTGCCCAGCGTGTACGACGTCCTCGCCGGCCGCGCGGGTGCCCGCGAGTCGCTCGTCCCGACGGACATCGCGAACCTCCGCCTGCTGCCCGCCCACCCGGATCTCGCCGCCGCGAACATGGAACTGCCGCGCGAGCCGGGCTCGGAGACCCGCCTGCGCGACGCGCTGGACCCCCTGCGCGCCGAGGCCGCGTTCATCCTGCTCGACTGCCCGCCGTCCCTGGGCCCGCTGACGATCAACGCGCTGACGGCCGCCGACCGTGTGATCGTCCCGGTCCAGACCGAGTACTTCGCCCTGGAAGGCCTCGCCGGACTGCTCGACACGCTCGCGCTCGTCCAGCGCGAGCTCAACCCGCGGCTCGCGGTCGCGGGGTTCCTGCTGACGATGCACGACGGGCGCACCCGCCTGGCGCGCGATGTCGAGCGGGAGGTGCGTGAGCACTTCCCCGAGCTCGTCTTCGACACTGTCATCCCACGGAACGTCCGGATCGGCGAAGCGCCGAGCTACGGACGGCCCGTCATCCATCACGACCCGCACTGCGCCGGAGCGGACGCGTACTTCGCCCTGGCCAAGGAGGTGGCCGCACGTGGCTGAACGCGGTATGGGACGCGGCCTGGCCGCGATCCTCCAGGTGTCCGGACAGCACGGCGACCGCCCGGAGCTGCGCGACATCTCGATCGAGCTCGTCGAGCCGAACCCGTCCCAGCCGCGGCGGCGGTTCGACGAGGAGGCCCTCGACGCGCTCGCCGCGTCGCTCGCCGAGAACGGGGTGCTGCAACCGATCCTCGTGCGCCCGCGCGAGGGGGGCCGGTACGAACTGGTCGCCGGTGAGCGCCGCTGGCGTGCGGCACAGCGTGCCGGGCTCGCCGTGCTGCCGGCGATCGTCGAGCGCCGCGACGACGCCTCGTCGCTGGAGGCCGCGATCGTCGAGAACATGGCACGTGAGGACCTGAACCCGGTCGAGGAGGCACGCGCCGTCGCCGCGCTCGTCGAGGAGCTCGGGCTCACCCGCGAGGAGGTCGGCCGCCGCGTCGGCCGCAGCCGTGTCGCGGTCTCGAACCTGCTGCGCCTGCTCGACCTCCCGGCCGACGTGCTCACGCTGCTGGAGTCCGGGCGGATCACCGAGGGCCACGGACGCGCGGTGCTCCTCGCCGAGGACGAGAACGCCCGCCGGCGGCTCGCCAGGGCCGCGGCGGACGGCGGGTGGTCGGTCCGCGTGACCGAGGACCGCGCGCGGAAGGCCAACGAGGTCCGCGTCACGCGCGGACCGGGCCGCGCGGAGCCGCACCCCGACCAGGTCGCCGCCTGCGAGGAGATCGCCGAGACGCTCGCCCTCGCCCTCGGGCGCGAGGTGAAGGTCCGCCCGCGCGGCACCGCGTACAAGGTCGAACTCGCGGTGGACGGGCCGGACGACGCGCAGGCACTCGCGCTGCGTCTCAGAGGCGTCCCGATCACCTGATCGGGACGCTCCTCCCGCGCTACACTGCCCGCTCGCAACGGGCGATTAGCTCAGTCGGTTAGAGCGCTTCTCTGATAAGGAAGAGGTCCCAG
>DAIPYF010000252.1:0-3704 GCA_036782855.1 Solirubrobacteraceae bacterium | reverse complement strand
GGCGGGCAGCCGCCGGCCTGGGGGATGAGCGCGTGCTCCTGCAGGGACGCGGGCGCCCGCCGGGGCTCGCCGCCGGGCGCGTGCTGGACGTGCGGGGCCTGCTGCGTGCGCCCGGACGAGGCGAGGCGTGGCTGCGCCCGAAACGGCTGCACGCGGTGCTGGAGGTCCGCGCGATCCGGGACACCGGCCGTGCCCGCCGCGGGCCGGCCGGGTGGCTCGACGCCGTCCGCGTCCGCGCGCAGCGCGCGCTCGAGGAGCGCCTGCCCCCGCCCGAGGGCGCCCTGCTGCGCGGCATGGTGCTCGGCGACGACGCGGGGCTGGAGATCGCCGAGCGCCACCGGCTGCGCCGCGCGGGCCTCGGGCACCTCGTCGCAGCGAGCGGGGCGAACGTCGCCCTGCTCGCCGCCCTGGCCTTCGCGGCATGCGCGGCGCTCGGGATCGGGCTGCGGGCGCGTCTGGGCATGGTCCTCGTGCTGATCGGCGTGTACGTCCCGCTGGCGGGCGGCGGGCCGTCGATCCAGCGGGCGGGCGTCATGGGCGCGGCCATGATCGCGGCGACGCTCGCCGCCAGGCCGGCGGCGCGGTGGCACGCGGTGCTGCTCGCCGCGAACGTCACCCTCGCGCTCGACCCGGCCGCCGTCGCCGATCCCGCGTGGCAGCTCAGCTTCGCGGCCGTGGTCGCGATCGCCCTGCTGGCGGCGCCGGTGGCGTCCGCGCTGCGCCGTCGGCGCGTCCCGGCCGTCCTCGCGGACGGCGCTGCCCTCACGCTCGCCGCGACCGTCGGGACGGCTCCGGTGTCGGCGGCGGCGTTCGGCACCGTCTCGCTCGCAGGACTTGCGGCGAACGTCGCCGTCGCGCCGCTCGTGGGTCCCGTGACGTGGGCCGGGATGCTCGCCGCCGTGCTCGCCCAGGCGTGGCCGGGCGCGGGCTCCGCGCTCGCGGCACCGGCAGGACCCCTCGTCGCGGCGGTGCTGGCGGTGTCCCGGACCTGCGCGGCCCTTCCGGCGGCGCAGGTCGCCACGGGCGTCCTGCCGGTCGCGCTCGTCTCGACGGCCGTCGCGGGCGCGATCCTCTCGACCCGCGTGCGCGCCGTGGCGCTCCCGTTCGCGGCGGTCGCCGTGATCGCCGGGGCGGTGATCCTGGCGATCGGCCGGACCGGTCTGATCGCACCTCCCGCGGCCGGCGTGCTGCGGATCGGCTTCCTGGACATCGGGCAGGGCGACGCCACCGTCGTCCAGTCGGGGGTGCACGCGATGCTCGTCGACAGTGGCCCGCCGGACGGCCCGGTCCTCGACCGGCTGCGCGATCTGGGGATCCGGCGTCTGGACGTGCTCGTGGGGACGCACGCGCAGGCCGACCACGTCGGCGGCGCCGATCGGGTGCTGCGGGCGCTGCCGGTGGGGGCGGTGCTCGACGGGCGCGACGGCGTCCGCGAACCGGAGGGCGACGAGCTCGCCGCGGCGGCGGCCGAGCGTGGGACGCCGCTCGTGCCCGCCGTCGCCGGGCAGCGGTTTCGCCTCGGCGGCGCCGCGGTCGACGTCCTCTGGCCCCCGCGACGCGACCCAGGCGGGTCGACGGGGGCCGATCCCAACGACCGCGCGGTCGTCCTGCGGGTCAGCGCGGGCGGCACGCGCGTCCTGCTCACCGCCGACGCGGAGTCCGGAGTGCTGGTGCGCGCGGGTGCGGGACCCGTCGACGTGCTGAAGGTCAGCCACCACGGCAGCGCGGACCCGGGCCTCTCCGCGCTGCTCGCCGGCCTACGGCCGCGCCTGGCGGTGATCGAGGTGGGCCGCGGCAACGCGTACGGGCATCCGACGGCGGAGACCCTGGGCGCGCTGCGGCAGGCGGGCATCCCGACCCTGAGGACGGACCGCGACGGCACCGTCGTCGTCGACGCGCGCGCCGGGCGCCTGCACGTCCACGCGCGCTCCTAGACTCCGCCGGTGCCCGTCTTCAAGCCCGCCTACCTGATCCACGGCGACGACCATGGACGGGTGGCGGAGCGGCGCGGGCGACTGCGCACCGTCGCGGAGTCCGAATCGGGCGGCGGCGGCGTCGAGCTGCTCGAGGGCGACGACGCGACACCGGCGGGTGTCGCGCTCGCGCTGAACGCGATGACCTTCGCGATGGGCCGGCGGTTCATCATCGTCGAGGGCGTCGAGGGCTGGAGCGATGCCGACGTGAAGGCCGAGCTGGCGCCCGTGATGGCCCTGATGCCTCCCGAGACGACCGTCGCCTTCTTCGCCGAGGAGGAGGCGCGTGCGCAGGCGCCGAAGGCCCTGCACGCTGCGGTCACCGCGGCCGGGGGGGACGTCGTCCCCGAGCGCGTCCAGAAGGCGAAGGACCTCCCGCGCTGGGTGATGGACCAGGCATCGCGGATCGGCGTGCGGCTCGACGGCTCCGCCGCCCGGGCCCTGATCGCGCAGGTCGGCGACCGGCAGCAGCGGCTGCTGCGCGAGCTGGAGAAGCTCGCGCTGGAGCACGGGCCGGACGCGGTCATCGGCGTCGCCGAGATCGAGGCGTCGGCCGTCTCGTCGGCCGAGCGCCAGGTCTGGGGCCTGGTCGACGCGGTCGTCGCCCGCGACCGGAGGGCGGCCCTGTCCGCCTACGCGGCGCTGCGCGCACAGGGCGAGGATGCGGGCAGGCTCGTCCCGTTGATCGCGCGGCGCCTGCGCGAGGTCGCCGGGATCGCGCTGCGGCTCGAGGCGGGCGCGTCGCCCGCGGACGTCAAGGCGGGGCTGCGGATGGCGCCGTTCGCCGCCGATCGCCGAATCCGCGAAGCCCGGGGCGCAGACGCGGCCGCTCTGCGTTCCGCGGTGGCCGCCGTGGCACAGCTCGAGCTCGCCACGCGCGGCGCGAGCGAGCTCGGCACGGAGACCGAGGCGACGCTCACCCTCATCGCGATCACCGGCTGATCGTTCCCGGGACGACGAAGAGCCCGCCGGGTCGGGCGGGCTCGGATGACTGCCGTGCCGGTGCGGCGAGCGTCAGGCGTCGACGCCGGCGCCGGCACGCACGCGAGCGGCGCGGGCCTTCTTGCGCGCGCCGGTGTTGCGATGCAGGGCGCCGCGCTTGACGGCCTTGTCGATCGTCGACACGAGGCGCTTGTGCTCCTCGTCGGCGGCGGTGGTGTCGCCACCCGCGACCGCCGCGCCGAGGCGGCGGAAGTAGGTCTTGATCGACGACGTGTAGCGACGATTCTCCAGCCGCTCACGCTCGGCGCGCAGGATGCGCTTCTTCTGCGAATGAATATTGGCCATAGCCGAGGGGGCAGTGTAGCGGTGTGCACGGCCCCCGGCGGGACGGGCGCCGAAGCCGACCCGATGGTTCTCCCGCCTCCCGCTCTAGCATCACCCGCGGTGAGCGGCAGCCCGACCAGCCCGCCTGGCGACGGGCACGACGACGCGGCACCCCGCGAGCCGTCCGATCCCGCGGTCGAGCGCGCGGCGCTCGTCGCGTCGACACGCCCGGAGGCGTTCGGCGCGGACCTCGCCGTCGAGGAGGGCGTCGGAACGCACGAGGAGGACATCGCGCCGCAGGCCCCGGGCGCCACGGCCGGCGTGGCGCGCAACACCGTGATCTTCTCGATCGCGACGGGCGCCTCGCGCGTCGCCGGCCTCGCGCGCGAGGTCGTCGCGGCGAGCTACTTCGGCACGAGCGGCGCGGCGTCCGCGTTCACGATCGCCTTCCAGGTCCCGAACCTC
>DAIPYF010000251.1:0-3774 GCA_036782855.1 Solirubrobacteraceae bacterium | reverse complement strand
TCCAACTCGTTCGCGCTCATGCACGCCTTTCGTTCAGGGGACGACCAGACTCACACACGCGACGCCGGATGGCCTCATCCGGTGAGGATGAGGCCACCGGGACGCTCGCCCGGGCAGGTGACGCGTCGCGCGCCCAACCCACGAACGTCCCGCGCTGCATCCTCTACCCGGTGACGAGGGACGTTCGCGCGAGCGGGCAGGCGGCGGCCCGGCGCGCCGGCTCGCGGCTGATCCGTCAGTCCTCGTCGAGGAGCTGCTCGAGGCGGTCGAGGATCACGTCGAGCCCGAACAGGAACTCGGCCTCGTAGTCGTAGCCGGACTCGGCGACGTACCCGCCGACGACCTCGATGAGGTGCGGATGGCCCTCCAGCGCGGCGGCGTAGTCGCGCATCTGCTGCTGGGCGACGGCCGCGAAGTCCTCCGGCGTCTCGGGCGACATGTCGCGCTGCTGGAGCGCGAACCCGTAGATGTAGGCGTCCTGGACCGAGGAGGCGTGGACCGTCATCTCGACCGAGAAGCCGGCGGTGCGCAGGCAGCCGAGCACGGCTTCGCGGAGGCGGAGATTGTTGGGCCCGTGGGCGCCCCGGCCCTCCATCTCGCCGATCGCCCAGGGGTGCCGGTTCAGCGCCTCGCGCGCCGAGACGGCCCGCTTGCGCAGCTCGGCCTTCCACTCGCCGCCGGGAGTCGGGGCTTCGATCTCGCCGAAGACGATCTCGACCATCCCGTCGAGGAGGTCGTCCTTGCTGGCGACGTGGTTGTAGAGCGACATCGCCTCGACGCCGAGCCCCTTGGCGAGCTTGCGCATCGTCAGCTCGTGCGCACCGCGCTCGTCGGCCAGTGCGATCGCGGCATGGAGGACCCGCTCCCGGTTGAGCGGCGTGCGCTTCTGCGGCGTCTTCCCGGCTCCGGCGGCCATGTCCTCACGTCCCTTCGTTCCGCCGGGTGTCGGCGGCGTCCTTGACTTGCTTACAGCGTAAGTGTACAACTCCCGGACGATGACTTACAGCGTAAGTAACCGAATCGACGAAAGGACGGGTCACATGTCCAACCGCAACGCGATGACCACTCTCACCCGGTGGGTGCTGCACCACAGGAAGCTCGTCGGCGGGCTCTGGATCGTCCTGGCGATCGCCGGGTTCGCCGCGATGAAGCCCGCCGGTGACGCGCTGTCCACCACCTTCAACATCCCCGGGAGCGAGGCGTTCAGCGCGAACACCCGCATCGCCGAGGCGTACGGCAACGGCGGGGACGTCGCCCCGATCGTGCCGGTCGTCACGCTGCCGCGCGGCACGACGGTCGACTCGCCCGGCGTCACGGGCGACCTGCGGGCGGCGCTCGCGAAGGTCAAGGCCGCCCTGCCCGAGGCGCGAGTCGTGTCCTACGCGTCGACGCACGACCGGGCCTTCGTCTCGAAGGACGGACGCACGACATACGCGCTGGTCTCGATCCCGGCACGCGGCGGCGCCACCCCCGGGCAGGCCGAGGCGCGCGCGGCGCAGGAGGCGCTGGCGGGCGTCACGGGGGCGGGCGCGCCCGTCCGCGTCACGGGCCTCGATGCCCTCCGCGAGGCCGCGGCCCACGGTGAGAATGCCGGTGGGGCGAGCCTCGTCGTCGAGGCCATCGTCGCCGGCGTCGGCGCCCTGCTCGTCCTGGCGTTCGTGTTCGCGTCCTGGATGGCGGTCGTCCCGCTGCTGATGGCGATCGTCGCGATTCCGACGACGTTCCTGCTGATCTGGCCGCTGGCGTCGGTCACCGACGTCTCGGTCATCGTCAAGTTCCTGGCCGCGCTGATCGGCCTGGCGATCGCCATCGACTACGCGCTCCTGGTCGTCGTGCGCTGGCGCGAGGAGCGCCAGCGCGAGGACACGACGAACGAGGCCGCGGTCGTCCGGGCCATGGAGCACGCCGGGCGGGCCGTCGTCTTCAGCGGCAGCACCGTCGCCATCTCGCTGCTCGCGCTCGTGGCGCTGCCCGTGCCGTTCCTGCGCAGTCTCGGCATCGCGGGGATGCTCATCCCGCTGGTGAGCGTCGCGGTCGCGGTCACCCTGCTGCCGGTCGTCCTGGCCACGATCGGCCCGCGGCTCGACCGCCGCCACACCGGGCGAACGGACCGCGCGAGCCGCGGCTGGTCGGCCTGGGCCGGCGTCATCGTGCGCCACCCGCGGACGGCGGCCATCGTCTCGGCCGCCGCCCTCGGCGCGCTCGTCGTCGCCGCCTCCACGATCCAGCTCGGCAACCCGCGGGCGGACGCGCTCGCCCAGGGCGGCCCGGCACGCGCAGGCGTCGACCAGCTCGTCGACTCCGGCATCGGCACCGGCCCGCTCGCGCCGTTCGACACGCTCGTGCGGTCCGGCGATCCCGAGGCCGTGGCCGCTGCGGTGGGCCGCGTCGAGGGCGTCCGCGCCGCGGTGGCTCCACGCGACTGGCGCCGCGACGGAACGGCGCTGATCGCCGTCATCCCGACGCAGGACGGCAACTCCCCGGAGGGGCGCGCGACGCTCGACCGCGTCCGGGCGGCCACCGGTGAGCTGCCCGCCGACGTCGTGACGGGCGGCGAGGCGGCGCAGAGCGCCGACTTCCTGGACTCCGTCTACGGCAACTTCCTGCTCGTGATCGCGCTGATCTCCGCGCTGACGTTCGTCCTGCTCGCGCGTGCGTTCCGCTCGCTGATCCTCCCGCTCAAGGCCGTCCTGCTGAATCTGCTCTCGGTCGGCGCCGCGTGGGGACTGATGGTCCTCGTCTGGCAGCACGGGTTCGGGTCGGAGGCGATCTGGGGCATCGGGGCGACGGGCTCGATCAACGTCGAGATGCCGATCGTCGTGTTCGCGTTCCTGTTCGGCATCTCGATGGACTACCAGGTGTTCATCCTCAGCCGCATGCGCGAGGCCTACGACCGGACCGGCTCGACGGAGGCCGCCGTCGTCGAGGGCATCGGCCGCACCGGACGCCTCGTGACCAGCGCGGCGTTGATCCTCGGCCTGGCCTTCGTCGCCATGAGCGCCGGCCCGGGCACCGAGGCGAAGATGTTCGCCACCGCGCTCGGGGGCGGGATCCTGCTCGACGCCACCCTCATCCGCGGGGTCCTCGCGCCCGCCGCCGTCGTCCTGCTCGGACGCTGGAACTGGTGGCTGCCGCGGCGACCGGCACGGCTCCTGCGGGTCGAGGCGTCGGGCGTCCGGTCCGATGTCGAGGCCGCCGTCGAACCCGCCTAGCGGGCCGCGCGGCTTGTGGCGCAAATCTAAGTCAGCTACACTTAGATCTACATGAACGCCGATCGCTTCACCGTCAAGACCCAGGAGGCCGTCCAGGCCGCCGTCTCGCTGGCCGCGCAGCACCGCAATCCGCAGGCGCTGCCGCTGCACCTGCTCGCCGCGCTGCTCGACCAGGAGGGCTCGGCCGCGGCCGGCGTCCTGCGCCGCGTCGGCGTGGACCCGCAGGCCGTCCGCGCCGACGTGGCGCGGGAGATCGGCGGGCTCCCGACGCTCGGCGAGGGCGCCGAGGCCTCGCAGGCATCGAGTGAGCTCGTCCAGGCGCTCCAGCAGGCCGAGGGCGTCATGCGCGACCTCGAGCACCAGTACGTCAGCGTCCATCACGTCCTGCTCGCCCTCGCCGCGCAGGACGGCGCCGCCGCGCGCATCCTGCGCGAGCACGGCGCGACACCGGAGAGCCTGCGCACCGCCGTGGTCGAGGCCGTCGGCCCGCACGGCGTGAGCGACCAGAACGCCGAGGAGCGCTTCGAGGCGCTCCAGCGCTACGCGATCGACCTCACCGAGC
>DAIPYF010000250.1:0-3791 GCA_036782855.1 Solirubrobacteraceae bacterium | reverse complement strand
GAGGTCCTGGGGGTCAGCTCGGAGCGCGAGCGGGGCGAGACGATCGCCGCCGACGCTCCCGCCGACGACGCCGCCGCGGCGCCCGAGGCCGAGCAGGAGGTGACGGCGTGATGGCGCTCAAGGTCACCCAGGTGAAGTCGCGCAACGGCTCCAAGCAGAACCAGCTCGACACCCTGCGCTCGCTCGGCCTGCGCCGCATCGGGCACACTGTCGAGGTGCGCGACACGCCCCAGTCACGTGGCATGATCCACACCGTCCGCCATCTGGTGGTCGTCGAGGAGGACCAGTCGTGAGCCCCGCCCCGAAGAAGCCGGCCGAGTCCGAGTCCGAGGAGATCATCGGCCTCCACAACCTGCAGCCCGCCCCGGGCAGCCGGCGCCCGCGCAAGCGCGTGGGCCGCGGGCACGGCTCGGGTCACGGCAAGACCGCCGGTCGCGGCCACAAGGGCGCCGGCGCGCGCTCGGGCGCCAAGGACCGCGCGCGGTTCGAGGGCGGCCAGATGCCGATCCACATGCGGATGCGCAAGCTGCGCGGCCCGCACATGAAGAAGTCGATGCCGTTCGAGCCCTTCCGCACGCACACGCAGGCGGTCAACATCGGGGACCTCGAGACGCGCTTCGACTCCGGCGCCGAGGTCACCGTCGAGCATCTCGCGAAGGCGAACCTCGCCAAGCGCAGGGGCGTCCCGGTGAAGATCCTCGCCAAGGGCGAGATCTCCAAGCCGCTCACCGTCCAGGCTCACGCCTTCAGCGGCAAGGCCCGCGAGGCGATCGAGGCCGCCGGCGGCACCTGCGTCGTCATCGAGTCCTAGCCACCGGAGCCGGATCACCGCATGGTCGCCACGATCCTCAGCGCTTTCACCGTCGCGGAGATCCGCAAGAAGCTGCTGTTCACCGCGGCGCTGCTCGCGCTGTACCGCCTCGGCGCCCACATCCCCGTTCCGGGAGTGGACGTCCAGGCCGTCAACAGCGTTCAGGAGCAGTTCGGCGGCGGCGGCATCCTCAACCTGCTGAACACGTTCAGCGGCGGCGGCCTGTCGCGCATCGCGGTCTTCGCGCTCGGGATCATGCCGTACATCACGGCCTCGATCATCCTGCAGCTGCTGACCGTCGTGGTGCCGTCGCTGGAGAAGCTCTCCAAGGAGGGCGAGGTCGGGCAGCAGCGGATCACGCAGTACACGCGCTACCTGACCGTCGGGCTCGCGTTCGCCCAGGCGATCGGCTACGTCTTCCTGTTCCGGTCCTTCCAGCCCGCCGCCGGCCAGGAGATCATCGACAACTTCAACGTCGGAACGGTCTTCATGATCGTGCTGGTGCTGACCACCGGCTGTGTGCTCGTCATGTGGCTCGGCGAGCTCATCACCCAGCACGGCATCGGCAACGGCATCTCGCTGATGATCTTCGCGTCGATCGTCGCGGGCCTGCCGAACGGCATCCAGGCCTGGTGGACGAACCCGGACCCGGTCTTCAAGGTCATGATGCCGTTCCTGGCGCTCGCGGTGATCGCGGCCGTCGTGTTCATCCAGGAGGGCCAGCGGCGCATCCCCGTCCAGTACGCCAAGCGCGTGATCGGGCGGCGCATGAGCGGCGGCGGCCAGACCTACCTGCCGCTGCGGGTGAACATGGCCGGCGTCATCCCGGTCATCTTCGCGGCGTCGATCATGGCGTTCCCGCCGACCGTCGGCCAGCTCATCCAGCAGCCTTGGGCGCAGGACCTGTCGAACTTCTTCAGTCCGTCGGACGCGCCGTACATCGTCGGCGAGACGATCTTCATCATCCTGTTCACGTACTTCTACACCGCGGTGACGTTCAACCCCGTCGACCAGGCGGAGAACCTGAAGAAGTACGGCGGCTTCATCCCGGGGGTGCGCCCCGGGCGCCCGACGGCGGAGTTCCTCGACCGGATCCTGGCCCGCCTGACGTTCCCGGGCGCGCTGTACCTCGCGGCGGTCGCGGCGCTCCCGACGATCCTCATCAACCAGACCTCGGCGAACTTCTTCTTCGGCGGGACGTCCCTGCTGATCGTGGTCGGCGTGGCGCTGGACACGATGAAGCAGCTCGAGGCGCAGCTGATGATGCGCAACTACGAGGGCTTCCTGAAGTGACGCGTGTCTGAGCTGAACCTCATCCTGCTCGGTCCTCCCGGGGCCGGCAAGGGCACGCAGGCCGAACGGATCCGCGAGGACTTCGACCTGGCCTACGTCGCCACCGGCGACATGCTGCGTCAGGCGGTCGCGGACGGCACGCCGCTCGGCGTCCAGGCGAAGACGTTCATGGATTCCGGCGACCTCGTGCCGGACGACGTCATCATCGGCGTGATCCTCGAGCGCCTCCATTCCGAGGACGCCCGCGACGGCTTCCTCCTCGACGGGTTCCCGCGCACGATCGGCCAGGCGGAGGCGCTGGACGCGGCGCTCGCCGGCGCCGGGCGGGACCTGACGGCCGTGCTGCTGATCGACGCGCCGGACGACGAGATCGTCCGCCGCATCTCCGGCCGCCGCGTCGGCCCGGTCTCCGGCCGGGTGTACCACGTGGAGTTCGACCCCCCGAAGGTCGAGGGCAAGGACGACGTCGACGGCGCGGACCTGATCCAGCGCGACGACGACCGGCCCGACACGATCCGCAAGCGCCTCGACGTCTACCACGCGCAGACCGCGCCGCTGGTCGCCCACTACGAGGAGCGGGGGCTGCTGCACCGCATCGACGGCACGAACCCGCCGGCCGCGGTGCACGAGCACGTCCGGGCGACGATCGCCACGCTCAAGCTCGAAGCCGACGTCTGAGGCGCGCGGCGTGATCATCAAGAAGAGCCCTGCGGAGATCGAGAAGATGGCCGCCGCCGGCGCGGTCCACGCCCGGACGATGCGCCTGGTGGAGTCGAAGGTCCGCGAGGGCGTCAGCACGCGCGAGCTCGACGAGGCCGTCGAGAAATACATCCGCTCGCAGGGGGGCGTGCCCTCCTTCAAGGGATACCGCGGCTTCCCCGGTTCGATCTGCGCGTCGCCGAACGCGATGGTCGTCCACGGCATCCCCGGGAACTACCGCCTCCAGCGCGGCGACATCATCTCGATCGACATCGGCGTGACCCTCGACGGCTGGGTGGCCGACGGGGCTCGCACCTTCGCCGTCGGGCCTGTCTCGCCCGTCGCCGAGAAGCTTCTGGAGGTGACCGAGGCCTCCCTGTTCGACGCCGTCGAGCAGGCGAAGCCCGGCGGGCGCCTGGGGGACATCTCCTGGGCCGTGCAGTCGCGCGTCGAGGAGGCCGGACTCTCGGTCGTGCGGTCGCTCGTCGGCCACGGCATCGGGCGCGAGATGCACGAGGACCCGCAGGTCCCGAACTTCGGCGAGCCCGGTCGCGGGCCGCTGCTCGAGGAGGGCATGGTCCTCGCGATCGAGCCGATGGTCACCGCCGGCCGCCACATGGTCCGGATGGGCGACGACGGCTGGGCGATCTTCTCTCAGGACGGGTCGCTGTCGGCCCATTTCGAGTTCACCGTCGCCATCACCGCGGACGGCCCGCGGATCCTCAATCCCTGGCATCTGCCGGACGGGGAAGAGGCCTCCGGCGCGGCGCTCTCCGCTGAGGCCCGTCCGTGAATGGTGCTTTGCTAGTGTGTTCTGTCCGCGCGCCCGCGTCTTGCGGTGTGCTCGCGTCCGCGAAAGGTAGCGGCGGCCTCCTGCGGCAGCCAGAGCCGATCGCCGGTCACTCGACGAAGAAGGAACGATGAAGGTACGACCGTCGGTCAAGCCGATGTGCGAAAAGTGCAAGATCATCCGGCGCCATGGCGCCGT
>DAIPYF010000249.1:0-3804 GCA_036782855.1 Solirubrobacteraceae bacterium | reverse complement strand
CGAGCATCGTGATGCCCTCGTGCTTGGAGCCGCTCGCGTCGGTGCGGCAGATGAGCAGGATGCGCTCGGCGACGTGCGCCGCGCTGATCCACGTCTTGTGGCCCGTGACGCGGTAGGTGTCGCCCTCGCGGACGGCCTTGCACTTCAGCGCGCCGACGTCCGAGCCGGCCTCGGGCTCGCTCATCGCGATGGCCATGACGTCGCCGCGGGCGATCGCGCCGAGCATGTCCTGCTTCTGGGCCTCGGTGCCGAACCGCTCGTACGCGCCGGCCACGATGAGGCTGACGCTCATGCCCGCCATCGGGAGCAGGCCGCGGGTCGTCTCGTCGAGCAGGAGGCAGAGGTCGACGACACCCCCGCCGGCCCCGCCGTACTCCTCGGGGATCGCGGCGCCGACGTAGCCCAGGCCCGCGAAGCGCTTGTAGAGGTCCTGGTTGTGCTGCTCGGTGCCCTCGTGCGTGAGCGCGTCGCGCTGCTCGCGGGTCCCGGCCTCGCGCGCGCTGAAGTCGCGGATGGCGTCGATGAACTGCTGCTGCTCGTCGGTGAACGTGAGGGTGCTGGGGGCGCTGGCGGCGGTGGTCATTCCGGGACCGTAGCGGACAATCCTGGCTGACCGGCCAGTCGGCGCCGCTCCCTTGTGGGCCCGCGTGTCTCGCCACCCTCTACCGTCCCCCGCGTGGAGCCCGTCCCCGATCGCCCGAACGTCGAGCTGCGGCGGTCGGCGGAGCACGGGGAGATCGTGGTGCTCTCCTTCCCGTACGACGTGCACATCGTCGGCGCGGTCCGCGGGATCCCGCAGCGGCGGTTCGACTGGGACGCCCGCGAGTGGTGGGCGCCGGTGGACGACTGGTGCGCCGTGCACGTCGTCGACGTGCTCGAGCGGTTCCCCGACCTCGTTCCGACCCCGGAGGTCGTGACGTGGCTGTCCGGGGTCGAGCGCCGCTGGGTCGGCAGCGTGGGCGTCACGCGCCACGACGGCCGCGGCTGGTGGCTCATGCGCACGCGCGCGGGGACGATTCCCGACGCCCTCGCCGACGGCGCCGTCGAGCACGACGCCCGCACGCTCGTCCCGATGACGCCCGCGCACGCCGAGGCGCTGCGCGACCTGTCGTCCGCGCGCATCGACGCCGCGGCCGAGCGCTGCATGACGCTGACCGAGCTCGGCGACACGCCGCCCCCGGCGCGCCTGGCGGTCGTGGAGCGCGTCGGCGGCCGGCGGCTGAAGGTCGAGGTGCTCTGGGACCCGGACGCGGGCGCCGCGTTCGAGCGCCTGCCTGCGGCGGAGACCGAGGGAACGATGCCGCTCGACCCGTGGGTCATCGAGCAGCTCGACCACTTCATCGCGCTGCACGAGGTGGAGGTGAGCGGCCTCGCGGCCCGCGCGCTGGCGGACCTGCGCGCCGAGCACGACGAGGCGCTGATCCGTATCCGCAGCTCGCGCGCGACGGAGGCCGAGCCGATCCCGGAGGTGGCGGCCGTGCTCGGCGGCGAGCTCGAGCCGTTCCAATGGGCGGGGGTGCGCTACGTGCTCGAGGCGCGCCGGGCGTTCCTCGCCGACGAGCAGGGCCTCGGCAAGACCGTCGAGGCGCTCGCCGCGCTGGAGGCCGACGGCGCGTTCCCGGCGGTCGTCGTGTGCCCGGCGTCGCTGAAGCTGAACTGGCAGCGCGAGACGGCCCGCTGGTTGCCGCACCGCACGCTCGCGGTCGTCGAGGGCCGCGGCAGCGTGCCCCCGCGCGCCGACATCACGATCCTCAACTACGAGATCGTCGCCGCGCACCGTGACGAGCTCGCGCTGCGCCGCCCGCGCGCGCTCGTCGTCGACGAGTCGCACTACTGCAAGAACCCGCAGGCCAAGCGCACGCAGGCCGTCCGCCGGCTCGCGGGGGCGGTGCCCGAGGGCGGGCTGAAGCTCGCGCTGACCGGCACGCCGGTGCTCAACCACGCCGAGGAGCTGGTCGCCCAGCTGCGCGTCATCGGCCGGCTCGAGGACTTCGGGTCGGGCGCGCGATTCGCCCGTCAGTTCTCCGGCGAGCTGCGTGAGGAGCGCCTGCACTGGCATCTGCGCCGCCGCTGCTTCGTGCGGCGGCTCAAGCGCGACGTGCTGCCCCAGCTGCCCGAGAAGCGCCAGGTCGTCGTGCCGATCGCGCTCGACAACGTGCGCGAGTACAAGCTCGCCGAGGACGACGTCATCGCGTGGCTGCGCGAGCAGCCGCTCGACCTGCGCGAGCTCAACGCGAAGATCGCGGCGACGCTGCGTGCCGAGCGGCTCGCGCAGCTCGGCACGCTCCAGCGGCTCGCCGGGCGCGGCAAGCTCCATGGGGCGATGGCGTGGATCCACGACTTCCTCGCCAGCGGCGAGGCCCTCGTGGTCTTCGCACGCCACCGCGAGGTCCAGCATGCGGTGATGGAGCGCTTCCCGGACGCGCTGCACCTCGTGGGGGCGGACAGCGCCGCGGCACGCGAGCGGGCGATCGCCGAATTCCAGGATCCGGCCGGTCCGCAGCTGATCGTCTGCGCGACCCGCGTCGCGGCACAGGGGATCACGCTCACACGCGCGTCGAACGTCGCATTCCTCGAGCTCGAGTGGACGCCGGCGATGCACGACCAGGCCGAGGACCGCTGCCACCGCATCGGTCAGCGCGACGCCGTCACCGCCTGGTACCTGCTGGCCGCGGAGACGATCGACGAGACGATGGCGCGCGTGATCCAGCACAAGCGCGCGACCGTCGCGGCGGTCACCGACGGCGACAGCGCGGACGCCGACGGCATGGTCGAGTCGGTCATCCGCGAACTGCGCGGGGGCGAGCCGTTCCGCCACCTGCGCGCCGTGAGCGCCTGAGCGGGACCGGCGGGTGTCCTGCGGGCCGTAGTTTCCACGGACCGTTGTCCGTCCCATCCCCGACGACCGCACGGCCCCGCGCCGCGAGGATCGTTCGTAGATGTTCCAGGTACGCATCCACGGTCGAGGGGGCCAGGGTGTCGTCACCGCGGCGGAGATGTTGTCGCTCGCGGCGTTCGACGAAGGCCGCCACGCACAGGCATTTCCGAGCTTCGGCTCCGAGCGCAACGGCGCGCCGGTGGTCTCGTCCTGCCGCATCGACGACCGCCCGATCCGCCTGCGCGAGCCGGTTGCCGAGCCCGACGCGCTGATCATCCAGGACCCGACGCTGCTCCATCAGGTCGACGTGTTCGCCGGGCTGCGCCCCGACGGCTACATGCTCATCAACACCGCGAAGAGCCTGGGCGATCTCGGCCTCGACGAGTTCGTCAAGGACTTCCAGCCCGAGCGCCTGCTGACGGTGCCGGCGAGCGACCTCGCGCGCGAGCACACGGGCCGCCCGATCGCGAACGCCGCACTGCTCGCGGGGTTCGCCGCGCTCAGCGGGCTGATCTCGCTCGAGTCCGTCGTCCTGGCGATCGGCGAGAAGCTCCCCGCGCGCCTGGTGGACGGCAACGTCGCCGCGGCCCGCGACGCCTACGACTGGGTCACCCGCGAGCTCGCGGAGCCGGCGCATGCGTAGGCAGCTCGAAGGCTCGCGCGCCGTCGCCGAGGCCGTCGCTCTGTGCCGGCCCGAGGTGATCTGCGCCTACCCGATCAGCCCGCAGACGCACATCGTCGAGAACCTCTCGCAGCTGGTGAAGTCCGGTGAGCTGTCACCGTGCGAGTTCGTGAACGTCGAGTCGGAGTTCGCCGCGATGTCGGTGGCGATCGGCGCGTCGGCGACCGGGGCCCGCAGCTACACGGCGACCTCGAGCCAGGGCCTGCTCTTCATGGCCGAGGCGGTCTTCAACGCCGCCGGCCTG
>DAIPYF010000248.1:0-3822 GCA_036782855.1 Solirubrobacteraceae bacterium | reverse complement strand
GTCCTCGACGGCGCCGCGACGCGCCGCTCGATCTGGCCCGCGATCTACCCGGAGATCCTGCGGCTCGTCGAGGAGCACACCTCGACGATCGTGTTCGTCAACGCCCGCCGTGGGGCGGAGCGGCTGGCGCTGCGGCTCAACGAGCTCGCGAACGCGGACGTCCCCGAGGGCGGCACGGGTCACCGCGAGATCGCGCGCGCCCACCACGGGTCGCTCGCGCGCGAGGAGCGCACCGTCATCGAGGACCTGCTGAAGGCGGGCGAGCTGCCCTGCCTGGTGGCGACCTCGTCGCTGGAGCTCGGCATCGACATGGGCGCCGTCGACCTCGTCATCCAGGTCGAGTCGCCGAAGTCCGTCAGCCGCGGCCTGCAGCGCATCGGCCGCGCGGGGCACGGCGTCGGCGAGCGCAGCGAGGGGCGGATCTTCCCGAAGTTCCGCGCCGATCTGCTCGAGTGCGCGGTCGTCACCCGGCTCATGCGCGAAGGCCGCATCGAGCCGACCGTCGTCCCTCGCAACGCGCTGGACGTGCTCGCCCAGCAGATCGTCGCGATCGCGGCGTCCGCGGGCGAGGACGAGCCCGTCGCCGTGGACGACCTCCACGCGCTCGTCACGCGCACCCACTCCTACGCCGAGCTGCCGCGCGAGCTGCTGGAGAACACCCTCGACATGCTCGACGGGCGCTACCCCTCGGCGGAGTTCGGGGAGCTGCGCCCGCGGATCGTCTGGGATCGCGTTGCCGGGACGATCCGCGCGCGCGCCGGCGCGGGCCGCCTCGCGATCACGAACGCGGGGACGATCCCCGACCGCGGGCTCTACGCGGTCGTCCTGCCGGACGGCCGCCGCGTCGGCGAGCTCGACGAGGAGATGGTCTACGAGGCACGTCCGGGGCAGACGTTCCTGCTCGGCGCCTCCACCTGGCGGATCGAGGAGATCGGCCGCGACCGCGTGATCGTCACGCCCGCGCCGGGCGCGCCCGGCGCGGTCCCGTTCTGGCGCGGCGACGGCGTCGGGCGGCCGAAGGAGCTCGGGATCGAGATCGGCGCGTTCGCCCGCACCGCGCTCGACCGCTCCCCGGCGGAGCTCGAGGAGCTCTACCACCTCGACCCGCTCGCGGTCCGCAACCTCCTCGACTACCTGCGCGAGCAGCAGGACGCCACGCGCGTCATCCCGAGCGACCGCACGATCGTCGTCGAGCGCTTCCGCGACGAGATCGGCGACTGGCGCCTGTGCGTCCTGTCGCCCTACGGCGGGCGCGTGCACGCCGCCTGGGCGCTCGCGCTCAGCGCGCGGCTGCGCGACGAGCTGGGCCTGGAGTCCGACGCGATCTGGTCGGACGAGGGGATCATCGTCCACCTGCCCGACGCGGACGAGCCGCCCGGCGCGGACACCGTCCTGCTGGAGCCCGACACGCTCGAGGACCAGGTCGTCGCCGAGCTGGGCGCCAGCGCGCTGTTCGGCGCGCGCTTCCGCGAGAACGCAGCGCGCGCGCTGCTCATCCCGCGCGCCTACCCGGGGCGCCGCACGCCGCTCTGGCAGCAGCGCCTGAAGGCCCAGTCGCTGCTCGAGGTCGCCAAGCGCTACGCGGACTTCCCGATCATCCTCGAGACCTACCGCGAGTGCCTGCGCGACGTGCTCGACGTCCCCGGCCTGCACGAGCTCCTGACGAAGCTGCACACGCGCGAGCTGTCGCTCGTGGAGGTCGAGACGCCGACGGCCTCGCCGTTCGCGAGCTCGCTGCTGTTCGACTACGTCGCCACGTACATGTACGAGGGCGACACGCCGAACGCCGAGCGGCGCGCGGCGGCCCTGTCGCTCGATCGCGACCTGCTGCGCGAGCTGCTCGGCCAGGACGAGCTGCGCGACCTCATCGACCCCGGCGCGCTGGCGACGGTCGAGGACGACCTGCAGCACCGCTCGGACCGCACGCGCGCGGGGTCGAGCGACGCGCTCGGGGACGTGCTGCGCCGCGTCGGCGACCTGACGCTCGCCGAGGCCCGCGACCGCGTGCTCCCCGGCACGGACGCCGCGGCGTTCCTCGACACGCTGCGCCGGGAGCGGCGGGCGATCATCGTGCGGGTCGGAGGCGAGGAGCGCTGGATCGCGGCGGACGACGCGGGGCTGTACCGCGACGCCGTCGGCGTGGTGCCGCCGGGTGGACTGCCGGACGCGTTTCTCGGCGCGCCCGAGCGTCCGCTCGAGGAGCTGCTGCGCCGCTACGCGCGGACCCACGGCCCGTTCACGACCGACGAGGTGCGCGGCCGCTACGGCGTCGACGTGACGAGCGCGCTGGACGCGCTCGAGGCCGCGGGCGACCTGCTGCGGGGCGAGCTGCGCCCGAACCCGGCGGCCCCCGGCCGTGAGTGGTGCGACCCGGACGTGCTGCGCCGCATCCGCCGGGCCTCGCTCGCGGTGCTGCGCCGGGAGATCGAGGCGGTCGACCGCGGAGCGCCCGCGCCGTTCCTGCCGGGGTGGCAGGGCGTCGACCGCCATCCGCCGGCGGGCGCGGGGATCGACCGGCTGCGCGAGGCGCTCGTGCCGCTCCAGGGCCTGGCGCTGCCCGCGGAGGTCTGGGAGCGCGACGTGCTGCCGCGACGTGTCGGCGCGTCGTCGCCGGCGTGGGTGGACCAGCTCACCGCGAGCGGCGAGGTGGTGTGGGTCGGCGCCGGCGCCCTGGGCCGCAACAGCGGGCGCGTGGCGCTCTACTTCCGCGACGACGCCGCAGCGATCGGGCGCCCCGGCACGCGCGGGCCCGCTCCCGCGCCGCCGTCCGGCGCGGTGCACGAGGCGCTGCGCACGCGCCTCGCGGCCGCGCCGTGCTTCTTCACCGACCTGCTCGCCGAGGTCGGCGGGTACGCGCCCGAGGAGCTCCAGGAGGGCCTGTGGGACCTCGTCTGGGCGGGCGAGGCGACGAACGACGCCTTCGCCCCGCTGCGGGCGCCGCGGCTGACGCTGGCGCGGGCGCAGCGGGCGGCGGCCGCGTCGACGCGGCCCGGCCGGCGCATCGGCGCACGGCGCGGCGCGGGGGCGCAGGCGCAGGTCCAGGGCCGCTGGTCGCTCACGGCGCCGCTGTTCGCCGCCGAGCCCGACCCGCGCGAGCGCCGCCGCACGATCGCCGAGCTGCTGCTCGAGCGCTACGGCATCCTGACCCGCGAGCAGGTGCTCGCGGAGTCCGTGCCGGGCGGGTTCTCGGCGCTCTACGACGCGCTGAGTGACCTGGAGACGCTCGGCGTCTGCCGCCGCGGGTATTTCGTCGAGGGCCTCGGCGGCGCGCAGTTCGCGCTGCCGGGCGCGGTGGAGCGGCTGCGCGCACACCGTCCGGACGGGGCCCAGGCGCCGCTCGTGCTCGCCGCCACCGATCCGGCGCAGCCGTACGGGGCGGCGCTGCGCTGGCCCGGGCGCGCGGAGGGCGAGACGCGCAGGCCGCAGCGCGTCGCGGGCGCCTACGTCGTGCTCGTCGGCCCCGGGCCCGTCCTCTACGTCGAGCGCGGCGGGCGCGGCCTGCTCGTCCTCGCCGACGCCGGCGACCCGCGCGTGACGGCCGCCCTCGACGCGCTCGCCGAGGCCGTCACGAGCGGCCGCGCGAAGCTGCGGCTCTCGATCGAACGCGTCGACGGCGAGCCCGTCGTCGGCTCGGACTGGGAGTCGCTGCTGATCGACGCCGGGTTCCGCCAGGGTCCGCGGAAGCTGACACTCAGCGCCTAGCCACGGCCCCCCGGCAGGACGCGGCCGAAGGCCGCGATGGCTCTCATCGTGCAGGCGGGACGCGCAGTCCGCTGCGGGAAATGACCAGGGACCGGTCGAAACCCGCAACGAGCGCGCGAG
>DAIPYF010000247.1:0-3911 GCA_036782855.1 Solirubrobacteraceae bacterium | reverse complement strand
GGGCCGTCGGCGAGCAGGTCCTGGGCGGCGGCCGCGGCGAGCGCCGCCTCCTGCCGCCGCAGCTCGACGAGCCGGATCCGCGAGCGGGCGCGGTCGGCGAGGGCGCTCGCGGCGACCGCGCTCACCAGGAACACGATGAGCGCGTACCAGTCCCCGCTGTTGGCGACGGTGAGCCGGCCCGTCGGCTCGATCAGGAACCAGTTGTAGGCGACGGCGCCGAGGATGGCGGCCGCGACGCCGGACCACAGTCCGAAGCGCGAGGCGACGACCACGACGGCGAGCAGATACACGAGGCCGAGCGAGATGCCGGGCGCAAGGTCGCGCAGCGGGACGACCACCGCGGTCGCGAGCGCGACCGCGCCGACGGCGGCGACGGAACCGGCCCATGGGCGTGAGCGCTCGTCGCGAAGCTCCGGCCACGTCACGGGCATGCCCACAGCGTACGCCCGCCCGACGCGTGAGCCTCAGCCGAGCTCGTCCGCGCGCGGCGGCGCCGGCGCCTCGCCGCGCAGCTCCCGCAGCGCGCTGCGCGCGAGCGTCCAGGCGATCCAGAGCAGCAGCGACGCGAACGCGTACTCGACCGCCCGCTCCGGCAGGACGTTCACGAGCACGACGCCGGTGAGCGCCCCGGGCACGGCGACCGCCCCGATCAGCAGCCCCTCGCGCGTGCGGACGTTGCCGTACCCCTGCTGGCGCCACGCGCCGACCGCGGCGACCGGGACGATCGCCAGCAGCGACGTCGCTTCAGCCTCGATCTGGTCGAGCCCCAGCACCAGGACGAGCGCCGGCACGAACAGCGCGCCGCCACCCACACCGAGCAGCCCTGACAGCAACCCCGCCGCGATCCCGATGAGAACGGCTTCGAGAATCACGACGCACGCACCACCAGGAGCACCGCCGTCGACACGAGCAGCACGGAGAACATCAGCCGGACCGCCGCGCCGGGGACCCGCTGCTGGAGCCAGGTGCCCGCGAGGACCCCGCCGATGGCGGGCACGCCGACGAGGACGCCCTCCCGAAGGTGCACGTTGCCGTAGACGGCCTGCAGGGCGACCGCCGCGGAGGCCATGACGACGATCGCCAGCAGCGACGTCCCGGTCGCCTCCTTCTCGCCGTAGGCGAGCCAGAGGATCAGCAGCGGAACGACGATCGTGCCGCCTCCGACGCCGAAGAGGCCGCTGAAGAGGCCCGCCGCCAGACCGATCGCCGCGAGCTGCGCACGTCGGCTGCGGGACATGGACGCCATACTAGGCCGCGTGTCACCGGCCGCGACGCTCGACGAGATCCTCGCCCCGCTGCGGTCCGACCCCGCGGGCGGCGCCGTCCTGCTCGACGTCGACGGCACGCTCGCGCCGATCGTCCGCGACCCGGAGGCCGCCACCGTGCCGGAGCGGATGCGGCGCGTCGTGCACCGCCTCACGGAGACCTACGGCCTCGTCGGCTGCGTCAGCGGGCGCCGCGCGACCGTCGCCCGGCGGATGGTCGGCATCGGCTCGATCCCCTACGCGGGCAACCACGGTGCGGAGCTGCTGCTGCGCGGCGCCGGGTCGGCCACCGTCGATCCCGAGGCCGAGCGCTGGGCCGGCCGGGTGCGCGGCGTCGCCGACGCGGTGCGCGCCGACCGCCTGCGCGAGTCCGGGCTGCTGCGCGAGGACAAGGGCCCGATCGTCGCCCTGCACTGGCGCGGCGCGGACGACGAGGTCCGCGCCGAGGCACTCGCGCGGGAGATCGCCGCGAGCGCCCGCGAGGCCGGGCTCGTGATCCACGACGGCCGCCGCGTGCTGGAGATCCGCCCGCCGGTCCCGATCGGCAAGGACGCGGCGGTGCGCCGCCTGCTCGCGATCACGCCCGTGGACGTCGCGCTGTACGTCGGCGACGACCGCACCGATGTCGACGCCTTCGACGGCCTGCGCGGGATGGTCGAGGAGGGACGGCTGCGCACCGCGATCTGCGCCGGCGTGCGATCGGAGGAGACGCCGTCCGAGCTGCTGGACGCCGCCGACGTGCTCGTCGACGGCGTGGACGGCGTCCGCGACCTGCTCGAGTCGCTCGTCGCCTGAGCCGTCGCGGTGCGGTTCGTCGATCTGCTCAAGAGCACCGTGCTGCTGAGCGCGGCGGCCGCGACACTGCTCGCGCTCCTGACGGTCGTCGAGGCGAACGCGCTCGGCGATGACCTGCTCGTGCTCGTCGCGGCCGGCTGGTGGCTCGTCGCCGGCCTCCTCGGCACGTGGCTCGGGCGCCGGACGGAGCCGGCGGCGCCGGTGGAGCGCGCGCTGCGCGAGGCGCGCAGCACGATGCAGCTGCCGCAGATGCACGCCGGGCGCGTGCTGCTGCAACGGCTGTGGCCGCTGCTGCTTGCGACGGTCGTGTCCGCCGCGCTGTCGCTGCTGTGGCCGCAGATCGCCGCGATCGCGACCGGCTTCGGCGTGATCTGGGCGCTCTCGTGGCGCCACCAGGACGCCGCGGTGACCGCCGTCGAGGAGCGCGACGGCGTCACGTTCTTCGTCGACGGCACGCGGGCGTTCGGTCCGCTCAAGCTCGTGCGGACCCCGGGCCTGCGACGCGACCTGCCGCCGGTGCCCCGGGCCGGTTAGAGCAGGCTCACGAGCCCGACGAGCGCCGGTGCGAAGACGAGCGCCGGAAGGAAGTTGCCGACCTTGACGTCCTTCACGTCGAGCAGCTTGAGGCTGATCCCGATGATCAGGACACCGCCCGCGCTCGTCAGCGCGGCGAGCGCCTCGCTGCCCTCCGCGAGGATCGAGTCGAACAGCCCGGCGGTGAGCGAGATGCCACCCTGGACGACGAGGACGCTGACGGCCGCGAACGCGACGCCGGGCCCCAGCGACGCGGCGAGCGCGATCGAGGCGAACCCGTCCAGCAGGGCCTTGGTGGCGAGCGCCTCGTAGTCGCCGGTCAGGCCGTCCTGGATCGAGCCGACGACCGTCAGCGGCCCGACGCAGAACAGGAGGCTCGCGGTGAAGAACGCCTCGCTGACCTCACCGGCGGACCCGTGGAAGCGTCCCACGAACGACTGCAGGCGATCGCCCAGCCCCTCCAGCCACGCCTCGATCCCGAGCGCCTCGCCGACGATCGCGCCGAGCAGGACGCCGCCCAGGACGTAGAGCGCGTTCGTGTCCTGCCAGGCGAGCGCGAGGTCGACGCCGATCACGAGCGTGACGAGGCCGAGGCCGTCGAGGACGCGCCGCCGCAGGCGCTCCGGCAGCCGGTCGCCGACGAGCGTGCCCAGCAGCGTCCCGAGCAGGATGGTCGCGACGTTGATGAACGTGCCGGTCACGAGGGCGGTGAGCATGGCACGATCCGCCGCGTGGCCCCGGTCGATGTCCTGCTCGTCTCCCTCGGCTCGACGAGCGGCCTGCGCGCGGCCGACGCCGAGCTGCGCGGCGCGCTGGAACGCGCCGGGGCGCGCGTGGCGGTCGCGGCGGCCAGGCCCCAGCGGGAGGTGCGAACGCTCGCGCGCACCGACCTCGCCTGGGCGCGCGCGGCGCGGGTCGCGGCGGCGGCGGGCATCGCCGCGCACGCCCCGCACGCGGTCCTCTACAGCACGACGACCGCCGCGCTCCTCTGGCCGCGGCCGGGCGCGATCCGCTTCGACGCGCTCGCTGCGCGGACGCGGCCCGGCCGTCACGGCGTGTGGCAGCGCCCGCGCGAGCGCCGGCGCCTCGGCGAGGCGACGCTGCTCGTGCCGTGGTCCGAGCGGGCGCTGGAGGGCGCGCCCTCCGAACGCGCCGAGGCGCTCGTCGTGCCCGTCCCGGTCGAGCCGTCCGGCCTGGGCGACCCGTGGGGCGCCCGCGAGCTGGCCGCGGTGACGTACGCCGCCGACCCGGAGAAGAAGGGCCTGGACCGCGTCCTCGCCGCGTGGAGCGCGGTGCGCCGCGAGGGCGAGACGCTCG
>DAIPYF010000246.1:0-3968 GCA_036782855.1 Solirubrobacteraceae bacterium | reverse complement strand
GGTGCATGACCTTCAGCATCACACCGTCGCGGTAGACGAACTGCCAGCCGCGGATGAGCTTCTGCAGCTGCGGCACCGCGCGCAGGACGCGGCGCTCGGCGTCGGTGACGTCACGGTCGTTGCGGGGGATGACCCAGCCGGCGGTGCGCTGGAAGACCGTGAGATGCGCGACGCGCTTCTGCAGCTCGGGCACGATCTGGATCGCGGAGGCGCCCGTCCCGATGACCGCGACGCGCGCGCCGGTCAGGTCGTGGTCGTGGTTCCAGTCGCCGGAGTGGAAGAGCGCGCCCTGGAAGCGGTCGAGGCCCTCGATGTCGGGGTAGGTCGGATCGGTCAGCACGCCGCTGCCGTCGATCAGCACGTCGGCCGTCAGCTCGAGCGTCGTCGTGCGGATGCTCCACACCGCGCGGTCCTCGTCCCACGAGGCGTCGAGGACCTCCTCGCCGAAGCGCGTGCGCTCGGCGGTGTTCAGGTCCCTCGCGACCTTCTGCGAGTACTCCCAGATCTGCCGGCCGCTGGAGAACGTGCGCTCCCAGTCGGGGTTCGGGGCGAACGAGAACGAGTAGAGGTGCGAGGGGACGTCGCAGGCGATGCCGGGGTAGGTGTTCGAGCGCCAGACGCCGCCGACGTCCTCGGAGCGCTCGAGGATCAGCCAGTCCTCGATGCCCGCCTTGCGCAGGGCGTGCACCATCGCCAGGCCGGTGAACCCGGCCCCGATGATGGCGACGAGCACATGGGCGCCCCCCGCGTCGCCGGCGGGGGAGGCCGGTGACGACGTCGGCGTCGTGGGGGTCTGACGGACGGCGGGGGTGCCCATGTGGCGTCTCTCCTCGGGGGTCGTGCGACGGCGCCAGAATAGACACACCGTCGAGAAAAATCAACATGCTGTTGATTCCGGTCGTCGAGCGCCCTACGCTGCGGCCATGACGACGACCCCTCGCAGCCGCCGCACGACCTCGCACCGCAAGGGCGACGGCACCGAGCGCGCGATCGTCGAGACCGCCGAGCGCCTCCTGGCCGACACCCCGCTCACGGACATCACGGTCGCCGACCTGGCGCGCGGGGCGGGCATCTCGCGGTCGAGCTTCTACTTCTACTTCGGCTCCAAGCACGACGTGCTGCTCGCGCTGCTCGACGAGTCCGCCGGTGAGCTCCAGGTCGCCGTCGAGGCAATGGCGGCCAGCGTCGCCGAGGACCCTCGCACACACGTCACCGCCGGCATCGAGGCGACCGCGCAGCTCTGGCGCGAGCACGGGCCGGCGCTGCGCGGCATCGTCGCGGCCGCCGCGACCGACGACGCCGTCCGCGCGATCTGGTCCGCGCTCGTCGGGCGGTTCGTCGACGTGAACGCGGCGATGATCCTGGCCGAGCGCGAGCGCGGCGCCGCACCGGACGACGGCCCCTCCGCCGAGCAGCTCGCGACCGCGCTCGTGCGGCTCAACGAGCACACCTTCCACCTCGCCTCGGTGGGCGCCCCGCCCGCACTCGGCGACGACGCCGCCGCGGTGCTCACCGAGATCTGGCTGCGGGCGATCTACGGTCGCGCGGACGTCTGAGGCGCCGCGCGCTCAGACGACGTGGAGGGTCTCCCCCGCGGCCGCCACGACGTCCCCGGGATGCAGCTGGCGCCCGCGCCGCAGCTCCACCTCGCCGTTGACGTGCACGTGCCCGTCCTCGAGCAGCGCCTTCGCCTCGCCGCCGTCCTGCGCGATGCCCGCGAGCTTCAGCAGCTGACCGAGCCGGATCATGTGCCCGCGGATCGGGACCTCCTGCGGTGCGCCGGACATGCCGGTCAGCCCGCCGGGAACGAGGTGAACCCGAGCGCGCCCAGGTCGGTCAGCCGGCTGGCGGCGATGCCCTGGTCGGACACGGTCAGGAGCCGGCCCTTCGCCACGAGCGAGCGGCGCACGATCGCGCCGCCGGCGCCGGCGCCGTGCGCGACCCGCCCGGCCTCCGCGATGCCGGAGCGCTCGACGCGCAGCCCGACGGCGCCGGCGAACGGCGTCACAGCGGCGGCGCGGGCGAGCGGCACCGGAACCCCGGGGACGGTGGGCCCGCCGGTGTCGTACTGCTGCAGCGGCAGGACCGCGAGACGCTCGGGCGCCCACCACAGGAACGCGTGGTGGTCCCACTCGGCCTCGGTGCTCGCTCCCTGGTCGCCGAGGAGGCGCTGCTGCAGGCGCCGTGGCGCCCGCGGGTCGGACACGTCGAAGAGCGAGACCTGCGGACCCTGGCGGATGCCCTCCGCGCTCGCGTCCTGCCCCACGCCGAGCAGCAGCCCGTCGCCGACCGGGTGCAGGTACGCCGAGTAGCCGGCGACCTTCAGCTCGCCGACGGCCTTCGGCGCCCGCGGGTCGGAGAGGTCGAGCGTGTAGAGCGGGTCGACCTGTCGGAAGGTGACGAGGTACCCGGCGTCGCCCAGGAAGCGCACGGCGTAGATGCGCTCGCCCTTCCCGAGCCCGCCGAGGCGCCCGGTGGTGACGAGTCTCGCCCCGTCCTCGCGCAGCACGGAGACGCCGCTCTCGCTGTCGCGCTGCTCGGCACCGGCCATCCACAGCGGGTCCTCGGTCGTCGCGACGCGCAGCGCCCCCTCGTGCTCCGAGAGCGCGAACTGGTTCAGGACGAAGCCGGGGACGCTGCCGGTGGAGCGATACGTCGTCCGCTCCGGGTCCGAGGTGTCGAAGCGGTGGATCTCGGTCGTCATCCGCGGCGGGACGTCCTGCGGGCGGTCGAGGCTCGGGACGTACCGCTGGCTGGCCACGTAGAGCCCGGCCGGGGAGGCGTACACGACCTGGGCGCCCGCGAGGACGGCGTCGCGATCCACGCTGTAGAGCCCGCGGTCGAGGTCGATCGTCATGACGCTCAGCAGGTCGAGACCGGCGTAGGCGTCGGGCCGGCGGACGGCGCCGCAGCCGACGAGCGGGCGCCGGAAGGTGCGCCGGGAGATGTTCGAGCGGAGCGTCGTCTCCGGGATGAAGGCGCCGGTGCCCTGATCGGCCTCGGCGACGTCCGGCGGCGTGGTGAGCACGACCCGCGCGGTGCCGCCGGTGAGCCGGCCGCTCACGTACTGCCCGTCGACGCCCAGCGTGCGCGACACGGTCATCGCGGACGGGTCCCGGACGTTCACCTCGGTCAGCTGCGTCCGGCTCGCGCCGCCGTACGGCAGGGCGAGCGAGGTGACGGGCCCGCCGACGGGCACGTCACCGCCGCCCGCGCCCTGCTGCGACGCGGATCCGATCACGAGCAGGCGCTCACCGCGCAGCAGCAGGTGCTGCGGGGCGCCCGCGAGGGCGAGCGATCCGAGCAACCGCGGCGTGTCCGCGGTGACGTCGTACGCGAGCAGCTTGGCGCCCGCGAGCACGAACACGCGCGTGCCGTCCGTCTTGACGAGGTCCGGCTCGTCCACACCGAGCTCCTGCACGTTCGTGCCGGAGAACGCCTCGCCGCCGGCGTCCGCCACCGGCGCGGCCGTCGGCGCCATCGCCTCCGGCCCGCCCGTCGTCGCGCTGCGCCGCTGCGGCACCGCGAGCGGGGTCGGGGACGGCGGCACCGCTCGCGGCGGCACCCCGTTCACGAGCCCCGGCCGTGCCGCGTACCGGCGCCCGTAGGCCACGAGGCTCGAGCACGAGGCGAATGCCTTCAGGGTCTTCGCCTTCGCGGGGGCGCGGCGCACGGTCGCGGCACCCGCCGCGGCCGTGACCGTCACGGATGCGAGCGCGAGCAGGACCGCGACGCAGATGAGGCGGCGCATGGCGGCGACGGTAGCGCACACGCGCCACGACGGCGCCGGGCGGCTCAGATCTCCTCCGGAACCATCTCGATCGCGCCGCAGGGGCACTCCTGTGCGCAGATCCCGCAGCCCTTGCAGTAGTCCAGGTCGAACGCGTAGCCGTCGGCCTCGTCCACCTTCAGCACCGCGTTGTCCGGGCAGACGCCGTAGCAGTTGTCGCAGCCGAAGCAGTTGCCGC
>DAIPYF010000245.1:0-3976 GCA_036782855.1 Solirubrobacteraceae bacterium | reverse complement strand
GTCAGCAGCGGCGGCGGCTCGCCGGACGTGTCGAACGAGTTCGCCGTGAAGACGATCGTGTACCGGCCGTCGGGCTTGACGTCCTTGAGCTGGACGTTGAATTCCTGGACCGGCGCGGCCTGCGCGATGGCGGCCGGAGACAGGAGAGCGAGCAGCAGGGCCGAAACCAGAATCCGTTTCACGGTGACTCCGCGTTGGTGGAAGGGCGGGTGATGGCGATGCGCCGGATCGTTGAGCATCCGTGTCAGATGCGGCGCCGAGGACGATGACGCTCTGTAGGTTGCCAGGGATGGGCCAGGTCACGCGCCGCACCCCGGGGGCGCCGCGCCGCCCTGACGCCGCCCGGCCCCAGGGGTTGGAGCGCCGATGAGGGCGATCGCCCGGTTCACGGTCCGCCACGCGCGCCTGACACTCGGCGCGTGGGCGCTTGTGCTCGTCGCCGCGCTCGTACTCGGCGCGAGCGCGACCGATCACATCGGCCAGCCGAGCCTGCGGATCCCGGGCAGCGACTCCGCGCGCGCATCCGACCTGACGAGCAAGGAGTTCGGCGGGACGATCAGCATGGCGGTGCTGCTCCAGGGGCCGCCGAAGCTCGTCGAGCGGCGCGGCCCCGCGCTCGTCCGCGAGCTGCAGGAGATCGAGGGCGTGCAGGTCCTCAGCCCCTGGGCGATCGGCGGCGAGCGCGTCCTGCGCGAGCCCAAGGGCCAGGCGCTGCTCGCGCTCCAGGTCAGCCGTCCGTTCGACGAGATCTCGAAGGAGACGACACCGGAGGTCGAGGCGGCGATCGCCCGTGCTGTCAGGCCGCCGCTGACGGCGCAGATCACAGGCCTCGCCCCGCTCGTGCGCGCACTCAACCAATCCTCGATCGACTCGCTGCACCGCGGCGAGCTGCTCGCTCTGCCGATCCTCTTCGTGATGCTGCTGCTGATCTTCGGCAGCCCGGTCGCGGCGCTCGTCCCGGCGCTCAGCGGCCTGCTCGTGACGCGCATCGGCATCGCCGCGCTCGGGCTCATCGGGCGTGAGGTCGACATCGACGCGCTCGCGCTCAACCTCGTGACGATGGTCGGACTCGCGCTCGGCGTCGATTACGCACTGCTCGTGGTCTCACGCTTCCGCGAGGAGCTCGCCGAGGGCCTGAGCGTCGCGCAGGCCGCCGAGGAGGCCGGCGTCCGCGCCGGGCGCACCGTGCTGCTCGCGGGGAGCGCGCTCGTCCTCGGCATGGCGTGCGGCATGCTCGTCGCGCCCGGGTCGCTGCTCGTCTCCTCCGGCATCGGGGTCGTGGTGGCGGCGCTCGCGGCCGTCGCGGTCGCGGTGCTCGTGATGCCGGCCGCCCTCGCCGTCCTCGGGACGAGCGTCAACCGCTGGTCGCTGCGGCGCACCCACGGCGCCGGCGCGTGGCTGCGGCTCTCCCAGCGCGCGCTGCGGGCGCCGGGCGCCGCCGCGTTCTTCGTCCTGCTGCCGCTCGTGCTGCTGTCCGCCCCCGCGCTGGCCCTGAACACCGGGCCGCCGGACGTCGCGAACCTCCCGCCCGACGACGCGGCCCGCACGAGCTACGAGGCGTTCGAACGCGACCGCGGCGCCGGCTGGTCGACCCCGTACGAGGTCGTCTTCCACACCGACGGCCCGATCACGACGACGAAGCGGCTGAAGGCGCTCGGGCGCTTCCAGGATCGCGTGGCGAAGATCCAGGGCGTCGAGGCGGTGCTCGGCCCCGCGGCCCTGCTGGAGCGCACGGCGGTCCTGCGGGCGCTCACGCGCGACCTCGTCGGCGGGCAGCGGCAGGTGCGGCGCCTGGAGCGCGGCCTCACGCGCACGCGCGATGGCAACGGCACGCTGCGCGACGGCCTGGGCCTCGGCGCCGCCGGGGCCGGGCAGCTCGCCAGCGGCATCGGCAGGGCGGCCGCGGGCTCGCAGCAGCTCGCCGACGGGACGAGCGCCGCGGCCCCGCAGACCGAGCGGCTCGCGGAGGGCGTCCAGCAGACCGCCGACGGCTCCAAGCGGCTGACGGGCGGGCTCGGGCAGGCCCGCGACGGCACCCGCAAGCTCGAGACGAACATGGACGTGCTGCGCGACTCGCTCGTGCAGGCCGACCGCGACTCCGACAGCAAGCTCTCCACGCCCGCGTCCGACACGCAGTCCGCGGTCCAGTCCGCCCTGCGCAACCTCGGCGGCATCACCGACCCGACGGTCTCCGGGAACCCGGGCGTGCAGCGGGCGAAGGCCGACCTGACGCGCGCGCTGTCGGCGCTCGGCCCGCTGAAGACGAACATCGCGAGCTACACGACCGACCTGGGGACGAACGCGACCGCGGCGAAGGAGCTCGCCAGCGGCGTCGCCGAGCTCGCCGACGCGCTCGACGCGCTCGCCACCGGCAGCGGCAGGCTCGAGGGCGGCATCGAGCAGACCGCCGCCGGCGCGAAGGCCGTCGCCGACGGCGTCGACCAGCTCAGCGCGGGCACCGCCGAGCTCACCGGCGGGCTCCGGCAGCTGCTCAACGGGCCGAACGGGAACGACGGCGCCACCGCCCTCGCAGCGGCGTTGAAGCGCGCCTACGGCGGCAGCAACGAGATCGGCCGTGCACTCCAGCTCATGCTCGACAGCGTCGTGCGCGTCCGCGGGACGAACGACGCGCGCACCGCCGAGCTGCGGCGCAGCGGCACCGACGTCGACAAGGCGGCCGGCTCGGGCTACTTCGTCCTCGCGGCGATCGAGGGCGCCAAGGCGCAGACGCAGACGAACGTCGGCTTCGCGACGAACGCGAAGTCCGGCGGCAACACCGCGCGCGTCATCGTCGTGCCGCGCAGCGGGCCGTTCGCGCCCGACAGCGCCGACCTGCGCCCCGAGCTGCAGCGCGAGGCCGACCGCACCGCGCGCCAGATGCAGGCGACGGCGGTCGTCGGCGGGCCGGCGGTCGTGCTCGACGACTTCGACGAGGCGACCGGGGACCGGTTCCCGCTGCTGATCCTCGTGCTCTCGCTCGTGACGTTCCTCGTCCTGCTGGCGGCGTTCCGCGCGCCCGCGCTGGCGCTGCTCGCGGTGCTGCTGAACCTCGTGACGGTCGGCGCGGCCGTCGGCGTGCTCGTCCTCTGCTTCCAGGGGAGCGATCCACTGCTCGGCGGGTCCGGCCAGCTCGACGCGATCGCCCTGATGGGCATCTTCGCGATCGTGTTCGGGCTCTCGATCGACTACGAGGTGTTCTTCATGAGCCGTCTCGTCGAGGGGCGCGAGCTGACCGGAACGACGGACGGCGCGATCCGCCACGGCCTGGAGAAGACCGCCGGGATCATCACCGGCGCCGCGTTCATCATGGCCGCGGTCTTCCTCGCCTTCGCGGTCTCCCCGGTCATGAACACGCGGCAGTTCGGCGTCGGCACGACGGTCGCGGTGCTGCTGGACGCGACGATCGTGCGCCTCGTGCTGCTGCCCGCGCTCGTGACGCTGCTGGGCGAGCGGACGTGGTGGGTGCCGCGGTGGCTTCGGCGCCGGTCTAGCGACCCCGCCGCCTCGGCTTCGGCTTCGGATCCGTCACCTTCAGCTTCCGGCTGACGACGGCGCGATTGCCCGCGGCGTCCACGGCGGTCGCGCGCACCGTGACCGTCCGCGCCCGCGCGAGCAGGCCCTTCGGCGGGCGCAGCGTCGTCGCAACGATGCCGCTCGCCGCACGCGGGCGCGAAGCGGCGATCACGAGGTCGCCCACCGCGGCGGCGCTCGCCACGCGGCGCGCCTTGACGAGCAGCTCGAGCGTGAGCGTCGCCGGCTCCCCGAGCGTGACCGGCACGGCGAGGCCCCTCAGGAGCGCCTTGCGCGTGGCGCTCGAGCGGCCGCCGAGGGCCAGGCCGGGGGCGGCGGTGTCGGGCGCACCGGTCGCCGTGAACCCCGCGGGAGGCGCCGAGCGATCGACCATCTCGCAGTCGGGCGCGACGAGGTCCGCCACATCGACGATGGCGGTGTCGGCGTCCCCGCCGCACGCGATGTC
>DAIPYF010000244.1:0-4041 GCA_036782855.1 Solirubrobacteraceae bacterium | reverse complement strand
AGGAGGACGTCGGACCGCCCGCCGCTGATCTGCCCGCCGAGGATGAACGTGGCGGTCGCGTCGGCGCCGAGCGCCTCAGCGTGCTCACCGGCGATCTCCCGGCCCAGGCGCCCGACGTAGAGCGCGGCCTCGTAGAGATGCTCGACGGTCGCGAGGCTCTCGCGGTCGTCGCCGGCCTGCAGGTCGGTCTCGATCCGGTCGAGCACCTCGTGCGTCGTCGCAAGGCTCCCGGCCGACTGGAGGACGAACAGCCGGTCGGGCGCGGGTTGCAGAACGTGGAGCTTGCGAAAGGTGCTGACGTTGTCGACACCCGCATTCGTGCGCGTGTCGGCGAGGAAGATGAGGCCCTCGTTGAGGCGGAAGGCAAGGCAGTAGGTCATGTGTGCGGGAGCGTAGGGCGTTCGCCGTCAGACGCGCAGGAGGTGGCGCAGCGCCGCCGCCTGCGCGCGGGTGAGCCGTGCCGCCTCGTCGCGCAGGCGGGGCACGAGGTGCCGTGCGGGGTCGTCCTCGCGCTCGCGCTCGAGGTCCGCGATGCCGGAGGCGACGGCGGTTCTCACGGCGTCCCGCAGCGCGGCGGCGCCCGCCGCGTCATCCCAGGAGGCGCCGAACGCCGAGGCGTCGATCGGCGCGCCGATTCGCCCGTAGATCCGCTGCGGCCGGGGGAGCGGCGTCGGGCCGAGCCCGCGGACGATCGGCCAGAGGAGGTCGGGGTCGATGTCCAGGCGGGAAGCGAGGGCGCGGGCGGGCGCGTACAGCGGGTCGCCCGCATCGGCGACGACGTCCCACATGTCGTCGACCCCGATCATCGCGAACGGGATGACGGGATAGCCGAACTCGAGCGCCAGGCGCGCGAACCCGATGCGCTCGCGCCAGACGAGCGGGTAGTGGTCGCCGCGGCGCCGCGCGACCTCGCGCCCGCCCCCGGGGAAGACGAGCACCGGCTCGCCGGCGCGCATCAGCGCCCGCGTGGCCTCACGCGTCCCGCTGATCGTGCCGAAGTGGCTGAGCAGGTCGCGCCACAGCGGGACGCGGAAGTGCTGGCGCTCCCCGAGCGAGCGGACGAGCACGCCCGTCTGCTCGTGGATGTCGAGGACGAGGAACGGGACGTCGAGCAGCCCGAGCGTCGTGTGGTTGCCGACCAGCAGGTAGCGCCCGTCGGCGGGCAGGTTGGCGAACCCGTCGATGCGCGGGTCGGTGAGCGCGCGCCACGGCGCGAGCAGCGCCTTGGCGGCGGCGAACTCGGCGGCTGCGGGCGGATGGAAGCCGGCGACGTCGGTCACGTGCCGATGTAGGAAACCGGACCGACGCGTTCGATGTCGATGGCGAGGATCACCCGCCCGGCATCGGCGAGCGCGGCGTCGGTCTGCGGCTCCGGCGGCTCGTCCAGGCCCATGACCTTCTGGGCGATGCGCGCGGTCGCGAGCGCGATGCCCGCGCGCTGCACCCCGGCGGGCCCGGCGAGCGTCGCCGACGGGTACGGCGGCTCGTCACCGCGGACGCAGAGTGACGCCCAGCCCGTGCGCTCCGCGTCGCGCGCCTTCCAGCGCTCCGCCTCGGTCGTGATCAGGATCCGGTCGCCCTCGCGGGCGAAGTAGACGACGGACTGGCGCGGGCGCCCCTGCTCGCTCACGGTCGCCAGCACGCCGAGCCGCTGTGCGTCCAGGAACGCCGCGACCGCAGGCGTGAGCGCGCTCATCCGGCCCGCACGCGACTGGTGACGGCCCCGAGGCCCTCGACCTCGACCGCGACGGTGTCGCCGTCGCGCAGGAACAGGCCCTTGAACCCGCCGACGCCCGCGGGCGTGCCGGTGGCGATGATGTCCCCGGGGACGAGGGTCATCGTGCGCGAGAGCCACGCGATCGTCTCGGCGACGCCGAAGATCATGTCCCGGGTGTTGCCCTCCTGTACGACCTCTCCGTTGATGCGTGTGCCGAGGGTGAGCGCGCCGAGGTCGCCGGCCTCGTCGAGCGTCACGAGCGCCGGCCCGCACGGGGCGAACGTGTCGATCGCCTTGCCGCTGGTCCAGAGCGGGTTCTGCAGCTGCAGGTCGCGCGCGCTGACGTCGTTGAGCGGCATCGCCCCCGCGACGTGCGCGAGGGCATCGGCCTCGCTGACGGCGTGTGCCCGGCGGCCGATGACGACGGCCAGCTCGGCTTCGTAGTCCACGAATTCGGCGTGGGCGGCGGGGAGGACGACGTCGGCGCCGTCGCCCACCAGCGAGTTGGCGAACTTCGCGAACCAGCGCGGGTGCTCCGGGATGTCCTGATGGGCCTCCTCCGCGTGGTCGCGGTAGTTCAGCCCCATGCAGATGATCTTCTCGGGGTCCGGGACGGGGGGGAGGAGCCGCACGGCCGACCGGGCGACCCGCTCGGTCGACTCCGCGGCGCGCCCGCCGAGCGCGGCGAGGCCGGGCGCATCGAGGTGCTCCAGCAGCCCGCGGACGCTCGTCGCCGGCGCGTCCAGCGCCGCGACGGGCACGACCTCCTCGCCGATCAGGACGCCCGCCTGCGCGCCCGAGCCGTCGTCAAACGTGACCAGCCGCATGTCAGCCCTCCGTGGGAATGTCGACGGGCGGCTGGGCGGGAGCGAAGTCGCCGGCCATCGCCCGTGCATGGATGTCGTCGAACGAGGCGCCCGCGGCCGCGGCGTCGGCGACCTGCGCCGGGTCGACGAACACGCCGATCGGGTTCGCGTGGAACTCCGGGCTCGTGCGCATCCACTCCCCGGACTTCGCCCAGTCACCGAAATTGTCGACCTGCAACTCGACGTGGTTGCCGTCGGGGTCCTGGTAGTAGTACGAGAACGTCATCCCGTGGTCGAGGCACAGGGCCGGCTCGACCCCGGCCTCGCGCAGCCGCAGGTAGCTCGCGTTCAGGTCCGCGAAGCTGTCGTACTCGAAGGCGCTGTGGTGCAGCCCGGTGCGCGTCTCCTTGTCGGGGTCGTCGACGAAGCCCGGGAAGGCCAGGAGGGCGATGCGGTGGTTGGCCGCGTCGTTGGAGAGCCATGCGCCGACGGCGTCCTGGAAGAGGACCTCGGCGCCGACGAGCGTCGCGTACCAGTCGATCATCTCCTGCAGGCGGGTGGTCTTGAGGTTGAAATGGTGGAACTTCGGGTGGATGACGGCGGTGTCGGGCATGGGACGGATGCTCCTTCGCGGGTCAGGGTGCGGTGGTGGTCGGGACGGTCAGGCGCTCGCGCAGATCGCGGACGAGCGCCGGGAGGTCGGTGGGCGCCGGGGCGCTGCCGAAGACGTAGAAGTCGGGGCGGACGAGGACCGCGTGGACGCCGTGCTCGTCGAGCCAGGCGGTCAGGCGGCCGTCGGCGTCGCGGGCACCGGCCGGTGCTCCGGGGCCGAGGCTGACGATCGATGTGCCGAGTGCGTCGAGGAGTCCCAGCTCGGCCTGGTCCAGTCCGGCACGCGGGTCGCCGCTGCGCGCGAGGAGTGCGAATCCACCCCCCGCGATGTCGTCGAGCAGGCCCTCTCGGCCCTGGCGCTCGATCCGGCCCTGCACGGCGAGCTGTCCGGCGAGCGGATCGCCATCGCGGTGCAGCGCGCCGCCGGCGCCCAGGGGCGGGTGGGCGAGAACGGGCGGCGGCCCGGCCGCCCGCAGCGCCGCGTCGCGCTCGGCGGCCTTCTCCGGGTCGCGCTCGCACAGGACCTTTCCGAGTTCGACCGCGAACGCGATGAACCACTCGGTCTGCGGCTGGCGCTCGGGCTCGACCGTGTCCAGGAGTGCGTCGCCGGCGATTCCCCGCAGGACCAGGTCGAGCTTCCAGGCGAGATTCGCGGCGTCGCGCAGGCCGGCGCACAGCCCTTGACCCAGGAAGGGCGGGGTCAGGTGCGCGGCGTCGCCGACGATCAGCACGCGGCCGTCGCGCATGTCGTCGGCGAGCATCGAGCGGAACTCGTAGACGGCATGTCGCGTCAGGCGCCCGTCGCCGGGTGCGAACCACGGCGCCAGCAGCTCCCAGGCCCGGTCCTCGTCGAAGTCCTCGGGCCGCTCGCCCGGGAGCAGCATGAACTCCCAGCGCCGGTGGCGC
>DAIPYF010000243.1:0-4061 GCA_036782855.1 Solirubrobacteraceae bacterium | reverse complement strand
GTGAGGACGAGAGCGCGACGCCCTCGTCGACGGGCTCGGCGACGCAGCGCACGAGCACCACCGGGAGCAGGGCGCCGGCAAAGAAGGCACCCACCCGGCCGGGGGTCGCGACCCTCCAGATCATCCCCACGGGGCAGGTCTACGTCTGTCTGCGCGACGCCGCCGGGCGACGGCTGCTCGACGGCGTGGTGCTCCAGCCTGGCGCGGCCACGAGGACCTACCGCTCACGGCGGCTGCGCCTGACCCTCGGCAACGGCGATGCGCGGCTCGTCGTCAACGGCCGGGCGCGGGCGGTCCCGCAGGTCGAGCAGGGCGTGGGGTACGCGATCACGCCGGACTCGTTCACCCGCCTGACCGGCGCCGAGCGGCCGAGCTGCACCTGAGGACCGGATGAGCGCGCGCGCCGGCATCGTGGTGACGGGCACGGAGGTCCTGACCGGTCGCGTGAGCGACCGCAACGGCCCCTGGCTCGCGGAGCGGCTGCGCGAGCTCGGCGTCGATCTCGCGTCGATCGTCGTCGTCGGGGATCGTCCCGGGGACATCACGGCGGCGCTCGCCTGGCTCGCCCGCGAGGGCGTCGACCTCGTCGTCACCAGCGGCGGCCTCGGCCCGACCGCGGACGACCTCACCGCCGAGGTCGTCGGCGCCTTCCAGGGGCGTGAGATGGTCATGGACGAGCCGCTGCGCGTCCGTATCGCGGCGATTCTCGAGGGCATCGCCAAGCGCTGGCCCGGGATCGACCTCGAGGCGCTCGAGGAAGGCAACCGCAAGCAGGCCACGATTCCCGAGGGCGCGACGATCCTCGAACCGGTCGGCACCGCCCCCGGGCTCGTCGTGACACCGGCCGACGGGCGCACGGGACCGGCCGTCGTGGTCCTGCCCGGGCCGCCGCGCGAGCTGCAGCCGATGTGGTCCGCCGCGATCGTGACCGAGGCGCTGAGGTCCGCGATCCGCGGCCGGACCGAGATCCGTCAGGAGATGCTGCGCCTCTTCGGGATCCCCGAATCGGAGATCGCGGAGACCCTGCGGCGCGCGGAGGACGACGGGATCGACCTGTCGGCCCTGGAGGTGACGACCTGCCTGCGGCGTGGGGAGGTCGAGATCGTCACGCGCTACGACCCGGCCGCGCAGGCCACGTACGACGCGTTCGCCGCCGTCGTCCGCGAGCGCCATGCGGCCACCCTGTTCTCCGACGACGGCACGTCCGTGGACCAGCAGGTCGCGACGCTGCTCGTCCGGGCGCCGGCCCGCACGGTCGCGACCGCCGAATCCTGCACCGGCGGGCCCGTCGCGGCACGGCTCACGGACCTGCCGGGGGCATCCGCGTACGTCCGCGGCGGGATCGTCGCCTATTCCGACGGCGCGAAGGCGGACCTCGCGGGCGTCGACCCGCGCCTCATCGAGCAGCACGGCGCCGTCTCCGTCGAAGTGGCGCGCGCCCTCGCCGACGGTGCGATCGAGCGGTTCGGGGCCGACCTCGGGGTGGGGATCACGGGCGTGGCGGGCCCCGACGGGGGGACCGACGAGAAGCCGGTCGGGCTGGTCTGGATCTCGGTCGCCGAGCGCGGCGGCGCCCGCATCGACCGCAAGGTCAACCTCCCCGGCGCCCGCGCCGACGTGCGCGACCGGACCACGACCGTCGCGCTGCACCTGCTGCGCCGCGTCCTGCTGGGGCTCGGCGACCTGCGGGTGTGACCACCGCGGGCGGGTGACGGTGCGGCTCTTCGCGGCGCTCGAGCCTCCACCGCGGGTGCGCGGCGCGCTGGCCGCGTGGGCGGCCGAGGCCGCCGCGCGCGACCCGGCGCTGCGCATCGTCCCGGCGCCGGCGCTCCACCTGACGCTGCACTTCCTCGGCGAGCGGCCGGCCGGCGAGGCCCGGGCGCTGCGGGCGGCCGTGGAGTCCGCGCCCGACGCGCCGGTCCGGCTGCGGACCACGGGGACGCTCTGGCTCGCCCCCCGGCGCCCGCATGTCCTGACCTGCGGCCTGGAGTGCCCGGATGGGGCACTGGCGGCCCTGCACGAGGCGCTCGGCGCCGGGCTGCGGGCCGCCGCACCCGGATGGGCTCCCGATGCCCGTCCGCTGCGCCCGCACATCACGGTGGCCCGCGTCCGGCGCGGCGCTCGGCCCCTCATCGATCGCCCACCGCCCGCGCCCGCGTTCGCGTTCGAGGCCGCCGCGTTGATCCTGGAGCGCTCGGTCCCGGGCTCGGCGAGTGCCCGCTACGAGACGCTCGCGCGCCTGCCGCTGCGCACCGGCGCCTGAGTGCCGCCGCCGTTCCGGCGCGATCACGGTCTGGAGGCGTGACACGGGGCCGCCTACGGTGCCGATTCCGTCCGATCCGAGGCGGAAGATGCCGCGTTCAGCACCACGAGAGAGGTCGATGCAGATGTCCGTTGACGAGAAGGCCGCCAAGGCCCGCGACGCCGCCCTTCAGGGCGCACTCACCCAGATCGAGCGCCAGTTCGGCAAGGGCAGCGTCATGCGCATGGGTGACGAGGGGGCGCAGGTCCGCGTGAGCGCGATCCCGACCGGCGCGCTGTCGCTCGACCTCGCACTCGGGATCGGCGGCATGCCCCGCGGTCGCATCGTCGAGGTGTTCGGCCCGGAGTCCTCGGGCAAGACGACGCTCGTCTACCACGTCCTCGCCGAGGCGCAGCGCCTCGGCGGCATCTGCGCCTTCATCGACGCCGAGCACGCCATGGACCCGCTCTACGCCCGGCAGATCGGCGTGGACATCGACGAGCTGCTCGTGTCGCAGCCCGACTACGGCGAGCAGGGACTGGAGATCGCCGACATGCTGGTGCGCTCCGGCGCCGTCGACGTCGTCGCCGTGGACTCGGTCGCCGCGCTCACGCCGCGCAGCGAGCTCGAGGGCCAGATGGGCGACCAGAGCGTCGGCCTCCAGGCGCGGATGATGAGCCAGGCCATGCGCAAGCTCGCCGGCAATCTCAATCGCACGCAGACGCTGTGCCTGTTCACGAACCAGATCCGCGAGAAGGTCGGGGTCATGTTCGGCTCGCCCGAGACCCAGCCGGGCGGCCGCGCGCTGAAGTTCTACTCCTCCCAGCGGCTGGACATCCGCCGGATCGAGACCCTCAAGGAAGGCACCGAGGCGGTCGGCAACCGCGTCCGGGTGAAGGTCGTGAAGAACAAGGTCGCGGCCCCGTTCCGCCAGGCGGAGTTCGACATCGAGTTCGGCCACGGCATCTCGACGTCGGGCTGCATCCTCGACCTGGGGATCGAGCACAACATCGTCACGAAGTCCGGTTCGTTCTTCTCCTACGGTGAGGACCGGCTCGGCCAGGGCCGCAACAACGCCAAGGCGTTCCTCGACGAGCATCAGGAGATGGCCCGCGAGATCGAGGCCAAGATCTACGACGCGATCGGCGTGGACAAGGACCTCGTCGTCCCGATCGAGCGGGACGAGGACGCCCTCGCGGATGTGCCGGGCGTCGACGAGCCGCTCGAGCAGGCTGCGGCTTGACGCTTCACGCGTCGGTGCAGGACTCCGAGACCCGGCTCCAGCACGCGCTCGACCTCGGGTTCCGCTACCTCGGGCACCGCGACCGCACGGTGTTCGAGATGCGGCGCCACCTCGAGGCCAAGCGCGTCGAGCCGGAGACGATCGAAGGCGCGCTGGCCGAGCTCGAGCGCCTCGGCAACCTCGACGACCAGCGGTTCGCGCGGCTCTTCGCCGAGGACCGCCGCACCCTGGACGGCTGGGGTCCGGAGCGGATCGGGCGGCGGCTGACGCAGATGGGGGTCGATCCCGAGCTGGTCGCGTCCGTCACGGCCCGTGACCCGGCTGAGGAGCTCGACGCGGCGGTCGCCGTGCTGCGCCGGCGCCTGCCGGTCCCGCCCGCGGACGATCGAGGCCGGGAGAAGGCCCTGGGGCTGCTCGTGCGCCGCGGGTACGACCTGGACACGGCCTACGCCGCGGTCCGCGCCTTCTCCCGCGCCGCCTGACGCAGCGGTACCTGCGGAGCGCGACGCGCCGCAGGTACCCTTCGCGCCCGTGAAGCGCTACCACGTGACCAACTTCGGGTGCCAGATGAACGCG
>DAIPYF010000242.1:0-4135 GCA_036782855.1 Solirubrobacteraceae bacterium | reverse complement strand
CCGTGGCCGAGCGCTTCTCGTCGTCGAACATCGCCAGCTCGCCGAAGATGTCGCCCGGGCCGAACCGCGCAAGCGTGATCGTGCGGCCGTCCGGATGCTCGCGGACGGCACGGGCCTGCCCGGTGCGCACGACGTAGCATGTGTCGCTGTCGTCGCCTTCGCGGAAGATCACCTGCTGCCGGCCGAAATTGCGCGGGACGGCGACCTCGGCGACGCGCTGCAGGTTGCCCTCACCCAGGGTCTCGAACGCCGGGACGCGCCGGAGCAGCTCGCGAAGATCACCGTCGGAGGTGGACATCCTCCGTCTGAGCCTAATGGGTGGGCGCCGGCGCTCCGGCGGTCGCGTCGAAGAGGCGCGGGTCGTTCGTGATGATGCCGTCCACCCCGAGGCGCTCGAGGTCGGCGATCCGGTCGGCCTCGTCGACGGTCCAGACGTACAGCTCGCCGCCCGCGTCCTGGACCGCGCGCGCCAGCCGCGGCGTCACGAACGCCCAGTGGCACATGAGCGCGTCCACCTCGCCGGCGCCCAGCTGCGCCGCGATCCGGGCGGGCAGCGCGCGCCGCCAGTACGCGATCAGGGCGTAGGCCGGCCAGCGCTTGAGCCAGTGGCCCATCGGGTCCGAGCGCACCTTCGGGAAGGACCGCCCGAGGCGGATGTCGGGGTCCAGCTCGCGGATGAGCACCAGCGACTCCGGCTCCATCGTCGAGATCAGGGCCCGCTCGGCGAGGCCGTGACGCCGCAGCGCCGCGATCGCGCGCTCCTCGTACCCCGGCAGCTTGAGGTCGACGTCGAACTCGATCGCGGCGTACTCGGGGCCCGCGAGGTGCGCGAGGCCCTCGTCGAGCGTGGACGCGGTCCGGCGTGAGAGGTCCCCGTAGTCGTGGCCGAGCAGGAGCTCGCCGGTGCCGTCGAGGTGCGCGGGCAGGACGTCGAACTCGATCATGTCGACGCCGTGGTCGAGCGCTGCGCGGAAGCTCTCGAGCGTGTTGCCGTGTGCGAGGTGGTGGGCGCCCTTGTGCCCGACGCGCTTGGCGCGGCGCTCGGGCGCCGCGGACCCGGGGCTCATCGCTGGCATCCGGGGCACCACGAGGTGAGGCGGTTGTCGTCGCCCCGGCCGCGGGCGGGGACCGTCTCCCCGCAGCGCGGACAGGGCCTGCCCGCACGGCCGTAGACCCGGTCGCACCGGGCGCGCGCGCCGTGGACCGCGCTCGCCTGCATTCGCGGGCGCACGGCGCGCAGCATCGACAGGACCTCGTCGTCGGACACGTCAGCCGTCCTTCGCCACGGATCCACGCGCGCCTCCCAGCAGGCCTCGCACTTCCAGATGTTGCCGATGCCCGCGACCGTGCGCTGATCGAGCAGGGCGTCGCCGATGGGGCGCGCCGGGTCGTCCTCGCGCAGGCGTCGGAGGATCCGCCGCTCGTCGAGTCGCGGGGCCAGGATGTCCGGCCCGAGGCCGGCGATCCGCTGATCCAGGCGGGTGCGCGAGTCGGTCAGCAGCTCGAGCCCCGGGCCGTCGAACTCGACGACGTCGTGGTCGCCGCGGCTGACGACGAGCCAGGCGCGCCGTGGGCTGCGGCGCCAGCGCGCGCCCCGCTCGTAGGTGCCCCACGAGCCGGTCATCCGCAGGTGCGAGTGCAGCGTCAGCCCGCCCTCGAAGCGCAGGAACAGATGCTTGCCGTGAGCGTCGACGCTCGTGACGCGGCGGCCGGCGAGCCGCTCGGGCCAGCGGGCGCCCGCCGACCGCGGATGCGGCGTGCGGATCGCGTCCGGCACATGACCCTCGATCAGGGGGCGGATCCGGTTGGCCGCATGGTGGATGGTGTCGCCTTCGGGCATGCGCTGTGGGAACGCTCCGGGTCAGGGTACGTTGCGCAGCATGCTGGAGGACCTCGCGCGCATCGTCGGCTCCGCGAACGTGCGGCGGGGCGACGATCCGCGGTACGTCGCCGACCAGACCGCGTTCAGCGCCGTGCACGGGGTCGCCGACGCCGTCGCGCTCCCGGCCGACGCGGGCGAGGTCGCCGAGCTCGTCGCCTGGTGTGACCGGCGCGGCGTGCCGGTCGTCCCGCGCGGCGGCGGAACCGGTTGGGCGGGCGGCGCCGTGCCCCTCGGATCCGGCGTGGTGATCGGATTGGAGCGGCTCACGACGGTGCGGTCCGTCGACCCGCTGCAGTGGCGGATGGAGGTCGAGGCGGGGGTCACGACGGCGACGGTGCAACGCCTCGCGCGGGAGAACGGGCTGTGCTTTCCCCCCGATCCGGGCGCGGCCGAGACGTCGCAGATCGGCGGCAACGTCGCCACGAACGCGGGGGGCCCGCACTGCTTCAAGTACGGCGTCACGGGCGCGTGGGTGACGGGGGTCGAGGCCGTCCTGGCGCCGGGTGAGCTCGTCCGCGTCGGCGGCCCCGCGCGCAAGGACGTGGCGGGCTACGACCTGCGGGGCCTGCTCGTCGGCTCGGAGGGAACCCTCGGGATCATCACCGCGGTGTGGCTGCGGCTGATGCCGGCGCCCGCCGGCGCGTGGCCGGTGGCGGCGTTCTACGACGATGCCGAGGCCGGCGGCGCGGCGGTCGAGCGACTGATGGCGGCCGGTCCGGTGCCCGCGGCGATCGAATACCTGGACGCGGGCGCGCTGGCACTCGCCGGCGGCGGGTTCCCGGGCGGGGCGCCGGAGGGTGCCGGGTTCCTCGTGATCGCCGAGAGCGACACGGGCGCCGGAGACGCGGCCGCGCTTGCCGACGCGCTGGAGCCGGGCGCGGTCGGCGGGGTGCGCGTCGTCGACGATCCGGCCGGCCTGTGGCGCTGGCGCGACGGCGTCGGGCTCGTCGTGACCGCGGAGCGCGGCGGCAAGCTGTCCGACGACATCGCGGTGCCGGTGGAGCGGCTCGCCGACGCGGTCGCGGCCGTCGCGGAGATCGGCGAGCGGCACGGGCTGCCGTCGTGCTCGTGGGGCCACGCCGGCGACGGGAACCTCCACGCCACATTTCTCGTCGACCCGCGCGACGACCTGGCGGTGGCGCGCGCGCGGCACGCGGCCGACGACCTGCTCGCGACCGCGATCGAGCTGGGCGGCACGATCAGCGGCGAGCACGGGATCGGCGTCCTGAAGAACGGGTGGCTGCGGCGCCAGTGGGAACCGGCGGCCGTCGCCGCCCACGAGGCGGTGAAGGGCGCGCTCGACCCCCACGGGCTGATGAACCCGGGGAAGAAGGTGCCCTGACCACGGCCCCCGGCAGGACCTACGATCGCCGCAGCTGCGCGACGCCGAACGCAACCGTGAACGCGCGACACCACACGACGACGGACGCGCCATCTCCCAGGCGCACGCCCGCCGGCACCGTGTACTGCTGCGAGCCGATGTTCCCCTTGAGCCGGCCGAGGTCCACGCCGCCGTCCACGCCGCCGTCGGCGTTCGCTGCGCCCGGGACGAGGTACACGCGCAGGTCGGGGCCGTTGTCGGTGCTCAGGTCGGTCAGCGTCAGGCGTCGTCCGCCGTCGGCGAGGTCCACCACGGCGGCCTCGCCGCTCGTCTCGTGCGCGAGGCTCGAGAACGACCCGCTCGCCAGCTCGACGTCCACGGCGGGCTTCGGTGCCGCTGCCGGCTCGGCGGCCGGCGCGGCGGCGGCCACGGCGCTCGCCTTCACGCCGGTGACGACGGTCTCGTTCACCGTCACGTCGCGGGCGGTGGTCCAGTAGAAGACGAACGCGCCCAGCGCCGCGCACGCGACGAGCGTCCCGGCGACCGGGCCCAGCAGTCCCGGCGTCCTGCGGGCGTACACCAGGCCGGTGCCGGCGACGAGCGCGAACCACGCGACCTGCAGGGCGACGGACAGTGTGAAGTCGTCGATCAGCCGTCCGAACGCCAGCATGCCCGCACCCAGGACGGCGAGCAGGATCCCGATGGCGAGGAGGGTCTTCATGGACATGACCGTAGGTCGCGGATCTTGCGGATCCGTTACGGCCGTGCTCCGGCGGGACATGAGCGGCGCCACCGCGGGCGGCCCGCCGCGTGTGCGCGCGCTCGTTGCGGGTTTCGACCGGTCCCTGGTCATTTCTCGCAGCGGACGTGCGCGTCCCGCCTGCACGATGAGAGCCATCGCGGCCTTCGGCCGCGTCCCTCGGGTGGGACGA
>DAIPYF010000241.1:0-4164 GCA_036782855.1 Solirubrobacteraceae bacterium | reverse complement strand
ATCATCGACGCGCAGAACAACCCGCGCGGGACCCGCATCTTCGGCCCCGTCGCCCGCGAGCTCCGCGACCGCAACTTCATGAAGATCGTCAGCCTCGCGCCGGAGGTGCTCTAGCATGGGTATCCGGATTCGCTCAGGCGACGAGGTCGTCGTCATCAGCGGAAAGGACCGGGGCAAGACCGGTCGCGTCATGCGCGTCGACCCGAAGAAGTCCCGGGTCTACGTCGAGGGCCTGAACATCGTCAAGCGCCACCAGCGTCCGACGCAGGTCCAGGGCGCCGACCGCACCGAGACCGTCGGCGGCGTGGTCGAGAAGGAAGGCCCCATCCACATCAGCAACGTCATGCTCGTCGATCCCAAGGACCACAAGCACACACGCGTCGGCGTCGTCCGTGAGGGCGGCGTGCGCAATCGCGTGACCAAGCGGTCCGGGACGAAGCTCGACTGATCATCATGGCCACCACTCAGACACCAGCCCGCCTCAAGCAGCGCTACCTCGACGAGATCCGCCCGGCGCTCGTCGAGAAGTTCGGCTACACGAGCGTCATGCAGGCGCCCAAGATCGAGAAGATCACGGTCAACATGGGCGTCGGCGACGGCAAGCAGGACTCCAAGGTCCTCGACGCCGCCGCCGAGCAGCTCGGCCAGATCGCCGGCCAGAAGCCGAACGTCCGCCGCGCCCGCAAGTCGATCGCCGCCTTCAAGCTGCGCGAGGGGATGCCCGTCGGCGTCGCCGTCACGCTGCGCGGCGAGCGCGCCTACGAGTTCCTCGACCGGCTCATGTCGGTCGCGATCCCGCGCATCCGCGACTTCCGCGGCCTGCCGGCCAGGCTCGACGGCCGCGGCAACTACACGATCGGCGTGCGCGAGCAGATCATCTTCCCCGAGATCGACTATGACGCCGTGGACGCCGTGCGCGGCCTCGACGTCACGATCACCACGAGTGCCAAGACCGACGAGGAGGGCTTCGCCCTGCTCGAGCTGTTCGGCATGCCCTTCGTTCACGAGGGCCGGCCCGGCCAGCAGACGACTTCCGAGGAGCAGTAACCGGATGGCCAAGACCTCCCTGCGCGTCAAGGCGTCGCGCCCCTCCAAGTACAAGACCCGGGACTACTCGCGCTGCCGCCGGTGCGGCCGCTCGCGTGCCGTCTACCGCAAGTTCGGCATCTGCCGGATCTGCCTGCGCGAGCTCGCGCACAACGGCTACATCCCCGGCATGACCAAGAGCAGCTGGTGATCGCATGTCGATGACCGATCCCATCGCCGACTTCCTGACGCGGGTGCGCAACGGCATCACCGCGCAGCACGACGTCGTCGAGATCCCCGCGTCCGGCCTCAAGCGCGAGATGGCCCGCATCCTGCAGGAGCAGGGCTACATCTCCGGCTACGAGGTCGAGGACCCCGCCGAGCGGCCCGGCAAGGTGCTGCGCGTGCAGCTGAAGTACGGCGAGGACCGCTCGAGCGCGATCGCCGGCCTCAAGCGCGCCTCGCGCCCCGGCCAGCGCTACTACGTGCACTCGGGCGGGATCCCGAAGGTCCAGGGCGGTATGGGGACCACCATCATGTCCACGTCGCGAGGCGTCATGACCGGCCACGAGGCCCGCGCTGCGGGTGTCGGCGGCGAGGTCGTGGCGTTCGTCTGGTAGGGCGGGCGGGATCAATGTCACGTATCGGCCGCAAGCCCATCACCGTCCCCTCCGGCGTCGAGATCAAGATCGAGCCGGAGCTCGTCACCGTCAAGGGCCCCAAGGGCGAGCTCAGCGAGCGCATCTCGCGCGACATGACCGTCCAGCAGGACGGCGAGGTCCTGACCGTCGAGCGCCCCACCGACCGCGGCGAGCACCGCGCCCTGCACGGGCTGACGCGCTCGCTCGTGGCCAACATGGTCGAGGGCGTCACCAACGGCTACGTCAAGGCGCTCGAGATCCAGGGCGTCGGCTACCGCGCCGCGCTCAAGGGGAAGAACCTCGAGCTCGCGCTCGGCTACTCGCATCCGGTCTCGATCGATGCGCCGGACGGCATCGAGTTCGAGGTGCCGCAGCCCACCCGCGTCGTCGTCAAGGGCATCTCCAAGCAGATGGTCGGCGAGGTCGCGGCGAACATCCGCAAGCAGCGTCCGCCGGAGCCCTACAAGGGCAAGGGCATCCGCTACGAGGGCGAGTACGTCGCCCGGAAGGTCGGGAAGCGCGCATGAGCGTCGCCACGAAGCCCCAGCAGCGCCTGCGCCGCCGCCGGCGGGTGCGGGCCAAGATCACCGGCACGGCCGAGCGGCCGCGCATCTCGGTGTTCCGCTCCAACCGCGGCATCGCCGCGCAGCTCATCGACGACACCGCCGGCGCGACCGTCGCCGCCGTGTCGTGGACCGAGGCCGACGTCCGCGGGCTCGCCCCGATGGAGCAGGCCGGGGCGCTGGGCAAGCGCCTGGCAGAGCGCGCGCAGGCCGCAGGGATCCAGTCCGCCGTGTTCGATCGCGGCGGCTACCGCTACCACGGCCGCGTCAAGGCGTTCGCCGAGGGAGTCCGCGAGGGCGGACTCGCCGTCTAGGAAGAGAGCAGCAGAGAGCATGGCCATCGATCGCACCGTCAGCCCCGCAGGCCTGGACCTCCAGGAGCGGGTCGTCGAGATCAACCGCGTCGCCAAGGTCGTCAAGGGCGGCCGGCGCTTCTCGTTCACCGCGCTCGTCGTCGTCGGCGACGAGAAGGACGTCGTCGGCGTCGGCTACGGCAAGGCCAACGAGGTCCCCGTGGCGATCCAGAAGGGCGTCGAGCAGGCGAAGAAGAACCTGATCCGCGTGCCGAAGCACGGCCAGACGATCACCCACTCGGTGACCGGCGTCTACGGCTCCAGCCGCGTCTTCCTCAAGCCGGCCTCGCCCGGTACCGGCGTCATCGCCGGCGGCGGCGTGCGCGCGGTGCTCGAGCTCGCCGGCATCCACGACATCCTCAGCAAGAGCCTCGGCTCGCAGAACCCGATCAACCTCGTGAAGGCGACCGTCCAGGGTCTCGAGGCGCTCCGCACCCCGCGTGAGGTCGCGGCGATCCGCGGGCTGTCGATCAACGAGGTGCTGGGCCTCGCCGCGCACCGCGAGAACGGCGAGCACATCGCCGCCGCGGACGCAGACGCCCCGGCCGAGGTCGCGGGCGACGCGGCCACGGAGGAGGTGACTGCGTGATGGCACTGAAGGTCACGCAGGTGAAGTCGCGCAACGGCTCCCAGCAGAACCAGCTGGACACGCTGCGCTCGCTCGGTCTGCGCCGCATCGGCCAGACCGTCGAGGTGCGCGACACCCCGCAGTCCCGCGGGATGATCAACACCGTCCGCCATCTGGTGGTCGTCGAGGAGGACCAGTCGTGAGCCCCGCAGCCAAGAAGCCGATCGAGCCCAAGGCCGACGCGGCCGAGGAGATCATCGGCCTGCACAACCTGAAGCCCGCCCCGGGCAGCCGTCGCCCGCGCAAGCGCGTCGGCCGCGGTCACGGCTCGGGCCACGGCAAGACCTCCGGTCGCGGCCACAAGGGCGCGGGCGCGCGCTCCGGCGCCAAGGACCGTGCGCGGTTCGAGGGCGGCCAGATGCCGATTCACATGCGGATGCGCAAGCTGCGCGGCCCGCACATGAAGAAGTCGATGCCGTTCGAGCCCTTCCGCACGCACACGCAGCCGGTCAACCTCAAGGATCTCGAGGAGCGCTTCGACGCCGGCACCGAGGTGACGCTCGAGCTGCTCGCCAAGGCGAACCTCGCCAAGCGCCGCGGCATCCCGGTGAAGATCCTCGCCAAGGGCGAGATCAACAAGGCCCTGACCGTCCAGGCCCACGGGTTCAGCGGGAAGGCACGCGAGGCGATCGAGGCCGCGGGCGGGACCTGCGTCATCCTCGAGCCGTAGTCGTCAGGATCTCGCAGCATGGTCGCCACGATCCTCAGCGCGTTCACCGTCGCGGAGATTCGCAAGAAGCTGCTGTTCACCGCAGCGCTTCTCGCGATCTACCGCTTCGGCGCCCATGTCCCCGTGCCGGGCGTCGACATCGACGCGGTCAACTCGGTGCAGGAGCAGTTCGGCGGCGGCGGGATCCTCAACCTGCTGAACACGTTCAGCGGCGGCGGGCTGTCCCGGATCGCCGTGTTCGCGCTCGGGATCATGCCGTACATCACGGCCTCGATCATCCTGC
>DAIPYF010000240.1:0-4250 GCA_036782855.1 Solirubrobacteraceae bacterium | reverse complement strand
GACGCCGCCGAGGGCGAGGAACAGCGCGAGCGTCGAGGTGACGTTCGCGTAGCTGCGAGGGATCGAGAACATGGGGATGCCTTTCGTGGAGTGGTCAGCCGCGCGCCGCGGCGGTGCGGGCGTCGGCGAGGGTCGGGTGCGGCGCGGTGGCCGCGGCGGCGCGCGGCGCGGGTCGCAGGGTCAGGCCCGCCGCGCCGGCGGCGAGCGCCCAGACGACGCTGAAGAGGTAGGCGCGGTCCGCCGCGGCGAGCGTCTGGGCAAGCGTCGCCGGCGTGCCGATCGCCGCGAACATCACGGCGGTCCCGAGCACGCCGCCGAACTGCCGTGCCGCGGTGGCGACCGCGCTCGCGGAGCCGAACTGCGCCGCCGGGATCTCGCTGAGCGCCGCGGCGCCGTACGTCGGGAACGCGAGGCCCAGGCCGGCGCCGGTCAGCAGCGTGGCCGGCAGCCAGAGACCGAGGAAGTCCGGCTCGGCGCCGGCGCTGCGGACGAGCAGGATGCCCGCGGCGTAGACCAGGCAGCCGGGGAGGATCACCGCCCGGTAGCCGAAGCGGTCGGACAGGCGCCCCCCGGGGATCGCCACGATCGTCGTGACGAGCGCGCTCGGAGCGACGGCGAGCCCCGCGGTGAGCGCGCTGTAGTCCCAGACCGACGTCAGGAACAGGATGTTCCCGAGGATCGTCGAGAAGAAGGCCATCGACAGGAGCAGCATCCCGACGTTCGCGCGGCGGAAGCTCGGGATGCGCACGAGCTCCGGAGCGACGATCGGGCGCGCGTGCGTCACGCAGCGGCGCGCGGTCAGCGCGAGCAGGACGAGCGCCAGGCCGATCGCGCCGAGCACGCGCGGGCTCGTCCAGCCCCAGCCGTCGCCCTCGACGATCGCGAGCGCGAGCAGTCCGAGACCGCCGATCGTCAGCGCCGAGCCGACGAGGTCCGGCACGCCGCGCGCATCGGGATCGACGCTTTCGGCCACCGTGCGACGGGCCATCACCGCGAGGAGCACCCCGACGGGGACGTTCACGAGGAAGACCAGGCGCCAGTCCGACAGCTCCACGAGCAGGCCCCCGAGCGGCGGGCCGGCGGCGGAGGCGAGCGCCGCGGACGCCACCCAGGTCGCCACGCCGGCCGCCCGGCCGGCGAGCGGGTACTCGGGCAGGATCAGCGCGAGCGAGACGGGGATGACGATCGCGGCGCCGACGCCCTGGATGATGCGCGCGCCGATGAGCGCCTCCCAGCCGGGAGCGGCCGCGCAGGCGGCGGACGCGGCGACGAACAGCAGCAGACCGGTGAGGAACACGCGCTTGCGTCCCAGCCGGTCGGCGAACCCGCCGGCCGGGACGATCAACGCCGCGATGACGATGAAGTACGAGTCCAGGACCCACGACAGGTCGGCGCGCGACGCGTCGGGGAACGAGGCCGCGAGGCTCGGGAACGCCGTGTTGACGATCGTCGCGTCGAGGAACGCGAGGAACCCGCCGACGCAGGCGGTGAGGATCGCGAGCCTGCGGCGGCGTTCGGGGTGGTCGCCGGCGAAGGTGTGGTGGAGATGGGGGTCGGCCGGAGCCGGGAGGGGACGTGAGAGGTGCATCGCACCGATCATGCGGCGCGGCCGTCAACCCCTCAATGGCCGAAACCCCGACTCTTTGTTACGCCCCCAGGCGCTGCGCCAGCTGGGTGCGCGAGCGGACGCCGAGCTTCGCGTACGAACGCGAGAGGTGGGCCTCGACGGTCGAGACGGTGACGACGAGGACCTGCGCGATCTCCTTGTTGGAGTGCCCGGCGGCGGCCAATCGGGCGACCCGGCGCTCGGCGGGCGTCAGCGCGCCGGGGTCGGACGGGGGACGCCGCGCGCCGACGCGCTCGAGCTCGGCGCGGGCGACGGCGGCCCAGCCGCCCGCGCCCAGCGCCGTGAACGCGGCGGCGGCCTGCTCGAGCGCCGCACGGGCGTCGCCCCACTTGCGGCGGCGGCGCTGCGCGCGGCCGAGCGCGAGCAGGGTGCGCGCCGCGTCGTGGTGCAGCCCCAGGCGCGCGTACGCGGCCGCCGCATCGCCCAGATCCTCCGCCGCCGCGTCCTCCTCACGGCGGCGCGCGAGTTGCAGCAGTGCGCGGCAGCGCCGGGCGGAGATGCTCCCCCACGGATGGTCCTGGCGCTCGGACAGGTCGGCGAGTCGCGCGAGCACGGCGTCCGCCTCGTCGCGGCGGTCGAGCGCGACGAGCGCCTCGACCAGGTCCGGTGCGATCGGGAAGGCGCCGGGCTCGTCGACCTCCTCCTCGCACGTGTACCGCCAGACCGAGCCGAGGCGCTCGGCGGCGCGGGGGCTGTCGCCGGCGGCGAGTGCGCCGATCCCCTCGGCGACGGCGCCGAACAGCATGTCCCAGCGCATGCCGCCGCGCTCGGCCTCGGTGACCGTCTCACGGGCGCACACCTCGGCCCGGGACCCGTCGCCGCGCATCGCCGCGAGCAGCGCGCTGCACCGCAGCCGGATCGACGGGAGGAAGATCTCCTCGTCGGCCGTCAGGTCCGAGGCGTCGAGCGCCGCCGCCACCGCGTCGCAGGCGCCGGCGCGCAGGTCGATCTCGACGAGGTGCAGCGACGTTGCAGCCTGCGACCAGTACTCGCCGCGCGCCTCGGCCTCCTGGCCGAGCAGGTGGAAGCCCTCCCGCGCGCGGTCGAGGTCGCCGCGCCAGGCGGTGCGCAGCAGCGCGATCCGGTTCAGCGTGCGGTAGACGACCAGCCCGGGCGGGTCCAGCAGCGCCTGCCTGCCGGTCAGGTCGTCGATCGGGATCCCGCGCAGCGCCCGGGTCCACGCGAGCGCCTGGAGCGCCTCGTGCCGATCGACGGCGGGGACGTCGCCCGGCTGCTCGACGGCCTCGAGCGCCCACGCCTCGGCCTGCCGGATGTCCCGCACGCCGCCGATGGCGTGCAGTTCCACGCGCCGGGCAAGGCCCTTGACACGCACGACCGGGTCGTCCGGGGCCTCGGCCAGGGCCAGGTCGATGTGCGCGGCGAATGCCGCCGCCGTGCGCACGTCGGCGCCCTCGCAGAGCATGAGGTAGGCGCGCGCCCGCGCGGCGGACGGAAGGCCGCCGAGCTCCGTGCGCAGCAGCTCGGTCATCCGCCCCTGGGACCCCGCCCGCTCCAGGTACCCCGCGAGGCTCATGACCCGCTCGCCGCGGTGCGGGCTGCGCGCCGGGGTCAGGCGCAGGGCGTGCTCGGCCAGCGCCGCCGCGTCGGGCGCCGACCGGCGTGCGAGCGCCCGTGCGGCAACGGCGGCGATGTCCGCCGCGAGCGCCTCGTCCGCGCGGGTCGCCGCCAGCGCCAGGTGACGCGCGGCGCGGAACTCGTCGGCCGAGGACCCGGCGAGATCCGCGTGGACCGCGCGCCGCTGCGCGGGGGTGGCCGAGGTCGCCGCGGCCGCGGCGAGCAGCGGATGGGCGGCGCGCAGCCGGTCGCCGTCCGCGGCGAGGACCCCCGCCCCCAGCGCGTCGTCGAGGGTGTCCTCACCGAGCAGCGCCGCGAACTCCGTCCGGCGCGGGTCGCCGCTCAGCGCCACCGCCAGGAGCGCGCGGCGGACACCTGCGGGCAGCGCCTCCAGGCGCGCGGCGATCAGGTCGTCGACGACACCCGGATGCGGCAGCGGCTCGCTCGGGCCCGGGACGCCGCCGCGCACGAGCACGCGCCCGACCTCGAGCGCGAACAGCGGATTCCCCTGGGACATCCGCTCGAGCTCCTGCAGCTTCGAGCGCCGCAGACCCAGGCCCAGGCGCTCACGCAGCAGCCGTCCCAGCGAGCCGCTCCCGAGCGGCCCGACCGTGACGCGCCGCGCTCCCTCCGGCGCGGCGTACGGGGTCCCGGTCCCCGTGCGCTCGGCCGCCAGCAGCCGCACCGGGAGCCGGTCGACGCGCCGGCCCACGAACGCCAGCGCGCTCGCGGTCTCGGGGTCGAGCCACTGGGCGTCGTCGACGGCGACGAGCACGGGAGCCTCCGCCGCGAGCAGGCGCACGACGTTCAGGAGCGCGACGCCGAGCACCCGCGGGCCGGCGGGCGGCGCGTCGTCGGGCTCCGCCTCCAGCAGGACGACGTCGAGCGCCGCGCGCTGCGGGGCCGGGAGCGCCTCGATCACGGCGCGGTCCACCCCGTCGAGGAGGTCGCCGATGCCGACGAACGACAGCGCGGCCTCGGCGTCGCGCGCCCGGGCCGCCAGGACGAGCCGGCCCTGGTTCCGGGCGAGGTCGCACCCGGCCTCCCA
>DAIPYF010000239.1:0-4268 GCA_036782855.1 Solirubrobacteraceae bacterium | reverse complement strand
CTGACGATCGCCCCGATCGTCGGCCCTGACGACCCGCGCCGCTTCACCGACTCGGGCATCGAGATCAAGGAGCTCTACGACGAGCGCGACCTCTCCGAGGATCCGCGCCTCGGCGAGCCCGGCGACTTCCCCTACACGCGCGGCGTGCATCGCGAGATGTACCGCAAGCAGCTGTGGACGATGCGCCAGTACGCCGGCTACGCGAGCGCGAAGGAGAGCAACGAGCGCTACCGCTACCTGCTCTCGCGCGGCGGCACCGGGCTGTCGATGGCGTTCGACCTGCCGACGCAGCTCGGCCTGGACTCCGACAACCCGCGCTGCCTGGGCGAGGTCGGCCGCACCGGCGTCGCGATCGACACGATCGACGACATGCGGACCGCGTTCGACGGGATCCCGCTCGACCAGGTCTCCACGTCGATGACGATCAACGCGCCGGCCGCGGTGCTGCTGATGCTCTACGACCTCGTCGCCGAGGAGCAGGGCGTGCCGAGCGCGAAGCTGCGCGGCACCACGCAGAACGACGTGCTCAAGGAGTACATCGCCCGCGGCAACTACATCTACCCGCCGGAGCCGACGATGCGGCTCACGACGGACATCTTCGAGTACTGCGCCGAGCACATCCCGAAGTGGAACACGATCTCGATCTCCGGCTACCACTTCCGCGAGAAGGGCTGCTCGGCGGTGCAGGAGGTCGCGTTCACGCTCTCCTCGGGCATCGCGTACGTGCAGGCGGCGGTCGACCGCGGCCTCGACGTGAACGACTTCGCCCCGCGCCTGGCGTTCTTCTTCAACGGGCACAACAACGTGTTCCAGGAGGTCGCGAAGTTCCGCGCCGCGCGCCGGATGTGGGCGACGATCATGCGCGAGCGGTTCGGCGCGACGAACCCGAAGGCGCTGATGCTGCGCTTCCACACGCAGACGGGCGGCGTGACCCTGACCGCGCAGCAGCCGGAGAACAACATCGTCCGCGTCGCCCTGCAGGGGTTCGCGGCGGTCTGCGGCGGCACCCAGTCGCTGCACACGAACGGCTTCGACGAGGCGCTCGCGCTGCCCACCGAGCGCGCCGCGAAGATCGCGCTGCGCACGCAGCAGATCATCGGCGCCGAGTCGGGGGCGACCGACACCGTCGACCCGTTCGCGGGCTCCTACTTCGTCGAGTCGCTGACGGACGAGATCGAGTCGCGTGCGCTCGAGCTGATCGGGAAGGTCGACGCGCTCGGCGGGTCCAAGAGCGCGATCGAGTTCATCACCGGTGAGATCGACGAGTCGGCCTGGGGCTACCAGGAGCGCTACCGCATCGGGCAGGACGCGGTGATCGGCGTCAACGAGTACGTCGAGGACGAGCTGGAGGTGCCGGACCTGCTGCGCGTGGACCCGGAGTCCGAGCGTGAGCAGCTCGACCGGCTCGCCGCATTCAAGGCCGACCGCGACGGCGCGCTCGTGGAGCGGCGGCTCGAGGAGCTGCGCGAGGCCGCCCGCGGGACGGAGAACCTGATCCCGGCGATTCGCGTCGCGCTGAAGGACCGCGCCTCGATGGGCGAGGTCTGCGGCGCGATGCAGGACGTGTTCGGCAAGTACCAGCCGGTCTTCTAGCTAGCGTCCACGCGCCATGATCACCGTTCCCGCCATCCTCTTCTACGACGTCGTGGTCGCGCTCCACGTGATGACGGTCGTGATCGCCTTCGGCGTCACGTTCGTCTACCCGGCGATCATCCCGTGGTTCGTCAAGGCGCACCCGGAGGCGATGCCGGCGGTCCACGAGATGCAGGTCCGCGTCGGGCGGCTGATCATCACGCCGTTCGCGACGCTCGCGCTGCTGACCGGGATCTACCTGGCGGCCGACCGCGACCTGTTCAGCGAGGCGTGGGTGACGATCCCGATGGTCATCCTCATCGTCCTGCTCGGCCTCGGCGGCGCGTTCTTCACGCCGCGCGAGAAGCAGCTCGCCGCGCTCGCCCGCCGCGACCTCGACGCCGGCGGCGGCCTCAGCGACGAGTACGCCGCGCGCGCACGGACGGTCGGCATGGTCGGCGCCCTGTCGAGCGCCCTGATCCTGATCGCCATCTTCTGCATGGTCGCCAGGCCGTTCGCGTAGCCCGCGGCGCGCGCCAGGCGCGGGCGTCGGCGATCTCCGCATCCGAGGCCCGCTGACCGGGCTCGAGCGGCGAAGATCACGAGAGCGCGGCGCGGAGGGCGGCGATCACCTCGTTTGGCCGCCCGTGCACCTGGCGGTCGGTGAAGCGCAGCACGCGGTACCCCGCGCGGGCGAGCACGGCGTCGCGGGCCCGGTCCCGCTCCATGGCCGCGCGCGTCAGGTGGAACTGGACGCTGTCCGCCTCTGCCACCAGCCGCGCCTCGTCCCACAGGAGGTCGACCTCGAGCCCTTCCAGGTGGGCGTTGACGGAGGGCTCCGGGAGCCGCGCGCGGCGCACGAGGCCCAGCAGCGCGACCTCCAGCTCGCTCTTCGTCCGCGACGGCTCCCACGCATCGAGGATGCGCCGGACCAGCACGGCACCGGGTCGGTGACGGGCGCTGGCCAGGATCGACGGCACGTCGAGAACGTGCTGCGCCTGCGCGCGCTCGAGCGTGCGCTCGAGATCCCGCGGCCGCACCACGGCGGCGAGGTCGGCGAGGGTCCGCGCGATCGTCGTGACCGGGACACCGCCCCTGGCGGTCACTTCGGCCCCCGCCAGCCGGCAGGTCTCATGGAGATCGATCCCGGGCGGGGCGAGCCGCCGATGGGTGACCGTCACGTCGATCGGCGCGCGGGAGGAGGGCCGCAGGTCCCAGAGCTGCGCCGCAGACCGATGGGACAGCGCGGCACCGGGCCCGCACGCCAGGACCGCGGCGAGCCAACCGCCTTCCCGCCGCAACACGGTGTGGCCGACCGTGTAGACACCCTGGTAGCGGCGGTGCAGCCGCCCCGCGCCGACCGCCCGCTGCACCGCCGACCGGCTGTAGGGTCGTGCGTTCCGAGCCCGTGTAGCCCAGCGCGAGCAGCTGCCCGTGGTCAACGACACCCCACTGCCGGCCCGCAACCGCCGCGGTCCGGGCGTCCCGGCCGATCTCCGCCGCTGAGGCCCGCTCAGCGGGCTCGAGCGGCGGAGATCCGTGTGGGCGCCGGCGTTTGGGCATGCCGCCGATCGTTCCGCGTGACCCGCGACGTGTGGGGTACGTGTCTGCGGCACAGACGTTGCAGGACTCCGCGCAGGGCAGGAGGCGCGGGTCACCGTGCCGAAACCGTCATCCGTCATGCCCGAGACCCGTGCGCAGCGCACCCTCGTGAAGTCCCCGCCCGAGTTGTGGGCGGAGATCAGCGACGCGCCATCCCTCGCCCGACGGCTGTCCGCGTTCGGCGAGGTGCGCATCACCCGGAAGGATCCCGAGACCGCCGTCGCCTGGGAGGGCGCGTTCGTACGCGGCACAGTGGAGCTCGCGGCCTCCGGGTGGGGCACGAAGGTGACGATCACGGCCGCGCGGACGCAGGACACCCTGGCGTTCGACAGCGCCGCCCTCGCCGCAGCCCTCGCGGACGAGCCGGCGACGCCCGAGCCCGCAGCAGCTTCCACCAGCAGTGAGGCGCCCGGGACCGACATCCCGCCTCGCGAAACACGCCCTGTGCCGCGCGAGGGATTCCTCGCGCGGCTCAAGGGCTGGTGGCACACCGGGACGTGGGCCGCCGCCCCCGAGCCGCCGGCCGTCCAGGCACCCGAGGTCGAGCCGGAGGTCCGGGCCGAGCCGGCCCCCGACGTCGCGCCCGCGCCCGCCGAGCACCCCGCCGACCCGGATCTCGAGGGCATGCTCGTCGCCGTCCTCGACGACCTCGGCTCCGCGCACCACCGCCCCTTCTCGCGCGCCTGAGCCCCCGCGGAGCCGTGAGCGGCGCGGCAATCGCCCGCGCCCCTCTCGTACACTCCGCCGCCCCATGGCACGGCTCACGCACCCCGAGACGCTCGACGACAAGCTCGCCCACCTGGAGGAGCTGCGCATGCAGGCCGCGCACTCCTCGCCGGAGGCCGAGGAGAAGCAGCACGCGAAGGGCAAGTACACCGCCCGTGAGCGGATCGAGAAGCTGCTGGACCCGGGCTCCTTCCAGGAGCTCGACACGTTCGTGCGCCACCGCACCTACGAGTTCGGCCTCGAGAAGAACCGGCCCTGGGGCGACGCCGTCGTCACCGGCCACGGCACGATCGACGGCCGCCGCGTCTGCGTGTTCAGCCAGGACTTCACGATCTTCGGCGGCTCGCTCGGCGAGGTGATGGCCGAGA
>DAIPYF010000238.1:0-4277 GCA_036782855.1 Solirubrobacteraceae bacterium | reverse complement strand
CGGACGTCGACGGCGCGGAGGACCAGGAGGACGTCGCGCTCGAGGTCAACGGCGCGGGCGCCGGAAACCTCGCGCATGCGGCCGCCGCGGCCGGCGCGCGCATCGTCCACCTCTCGACCGACTACGTGTTCCCCGGCGACGCGACCGAGCCGTACGTCGAGTCCTCGCCGACCGGCCCGCGCTCGGCCTACGGGCGCACGAAGCTCGCCGGGGAGCGCGCCGTGGCGGCCGCGAACCCGAACCACGCGATCGCCCGCACCGCCTGGCTCTTCGGCGCACACGGCAGGAACTTCGTCGACACGATCCTGCGGCTCGCCGCCGAGCGCGACACGCTCCAGGTCGTGGACGACCAGGAGGGCTGCCCGACCTGGGCCGGCCACCTCGCGCCCGCCCTGGTGACGCTCGCCGCCCGCGACGCGACCGGCGTCTTCCACGCCGCGGGCGGCGGACGCTGCACGTGGTTCGACCTCGCGCGCGAGGCGCTCGCCGCGACCGGCTCGACCTGCACCGTCGAGCCGACGACCACCGACGCGTTCCCGCGCCCCGCTCCGCGCCCCGCCTTCAGCGTCCTGGCGACCGAGCGCGGCGCGGACGCCGTCCACCTTCCGCCGTGGCAGGAGGGCCTCGCGGGCTTCCTCGCGGAGCGCCCCACGCCCGGCACCGACCTCACGACCACAGGAGACCCACGGTGAAGCTGCTCGTCGGCGGGGGGGCCGGGTTCAGGGCCGCGCCCTCCACCCGCCTGCGTGCCGAGGCGGGCGACGAGATCGTCGTCCTCGACAAGCTCACGTACGCCGGCCGGCGGGAGAACCTGCAGGACGTCGCGCACACCTTCGTCCACGGCGCGATCGAGGACCCGGAGGCCGTCGCGCGGGCGATCGAGGGCGTCGAGGCGGTCGTGAACTTTGCCGCCGAGACGCACGTGGACCGCTCGATCGCCGAGCCCGACGCGTTCGTGAAGACGCACGCGTTCGGCACCTTCGTCCTGCTCGAGGCCGCCCGCGAGCGCGGGCTGCGCTACCTGCAGGTCTCCACCGACGAGGTCTACGGCTCGATCGAGGAGGGCTCGTTCACCGAGGAGAGCCCGCTGCGCCCGTCCTCGCCCTACAGCGCGACGAAGACCGGCGCCGACCTGCTCGTGCAGTCCTACGCGCACACGTACGACATGCAGACGGTCATCTGCCGCGGCTCGAACAACTACGGCCCGCGCCAGTACCCCGAGAAGCTGATCCCGCTGATGGTCCTCAACGCGCTGCACAAGGACCCGCTGCCCGTCTACGGCGACGGCATGCAGGTGCGCAACTGGATCCACGCACGCGACTTCAGCTCCGCGATCCACCACGTGCTGCAGCACGGCGTGGCCGGCGAGGTCTACAACGCCGGCGGCCCCGACGAGTGCCCGAACATCGATGTCGTGAAGCGCGTCATCGCCCTGACCGGCGGCGACGACTCGCTGATCGAGTACGTCACGGACCGCCCCGGGCACGACCGCCGCTACTCGCTGTCCTCGGCCAAGGTGCGCGCGCTCGGATGGGAGCCGCAGGTGCGCTTCGAGGAGGGGCTCGAGGAGACCGTCTCCTGGTACCGCGACAACACGTGGTGGTGGGAGCCGATCCGCTCCGGCGCCTACCGCGAGTACTACGCCCGCCAGTACGGGCGCGAGCTGGGCTCCTAGCGCCCGGCCCTCACGGCTGCGGCAGCTCGGAGATCCGCCATTTCCCGGCGGCCTTCTCCAGCTTGACCGTGCGCACGCGGTCCTTGTCCTCGCCGACCTGCTCCTCGACCGTCGCGTCGGCCTTGTCGCCGCTGATCACGACCTTCGTGACCGCGAGGTCCACCTCGTCGGTGTCGCGGATCGCGTCCTTGACGGCCTTGCCGCAGTCCGTCGCGCTGATCTCGTCACGCAGTTCCGCGGTGATGAGGTCGCTGCAGATCTTCTTCCCGTCACGGTCCTTGGCGGCCTTCTGCAGATTCTCGACCGTCGTCGCGACCGCCTGCTGCTCGCCCGTGAAGTCCTTCGTGCTGTCGGTGTTCTCCGAGCCCTGGCCCCCGCATCCGGCGAGGAGGACGGCGGCGAGCAGGACGGCGAGGAGGACGGGGGCGCGGCGCATGGGCGGTGGAGCGTAGCGGGGCGTAGGCTCGGCGCCGTGCCCGGCCCGCTCCCACCGGCGCTCGCCGCCCTCGAGCGCGAGGTCGTCGCATGCCGGCGCTGCCCGCGCCTGGTGGGCTGGCGCGAGCAGGTCGCGCGCGAGAAGCGCGCGGCCTACGCGGACGAGACGTACTGGGGCCGCCCGACGCCGGGCTTCGGCGATCCGCGCGCGCGGATCCTGATTCTCGGCCTGGCCCCCGCCGCGCACGGCGCCAACCGGACGGGGCGCGTCTTCACGGGCGACCGGTCCGGTGACTTCCTCTTCGCGGCCCTGCACCGGGCCGGGCTGGCCTCACAGGCCCAGAGCCGCCACGTGGGCGACGGCCTGCGCCTGCGCGGCGCCTGGATCGCCGCCGCCGTCCGCTGCGCGCCGCCGGCCAACCGGCCCACCCCGGCCGAGCGCGACGCGTGCCTGCCGTGGACGGTGCGCGAGCTGGAGCTGCTGCCCGCGGTCCGGGTGGTCCTCTGCCTCGGGGCGTTCGCCTGGGACGCGGCGCTGCGCCTGCGCGCCGCCGGCGGCCTGCCCGTCCCGCGCCCGCGCCCGCGCTTCGGCCACGGCGTCCCCTGGGAGCCGGGCGGGCTCGGCGGCCCGTCGCTGCTCGGCTGCTTCCACCCCAGCCAGCAGAACACGTTCACGGGGCGGCTGACGCCGGCGATGCTCGACGCCGCGCTCGCCACCGCGGGCACGCTCGCCGGCGACTGAGGCTCAGAGGCGCTGCAGCGGTTCCGGCAGCACACGGCGCACGCGCATGAGCGCGCGCTCGGCCCGGGACAGCGCGTGAACGTTGTCGAAGCCGCGGACGTCGGTCGGCTCGACGTCGATCCGCAAGAGGCCCGTGGTCGCGTACTCCTCCGCTGTCAGCGCCTCGTACGCCCGCGCGCCCGTCCGCCCGAGGTAGCGCACCGCCGACGCGCCGTCGCCCTCCCCTGCAGCCATCGGCGTCAGCTCGGCCAGCCCGTCGATGATGACCGCGCGGTAGGGCGGGTCCTCGTCCTGGATCGTCACGCAGACGCGGGGGTCTCGGGCGAGCGCGTTCGCCTTGGGCGAACCGGCCGTGGTCGTCATGACGATGCGGCCGTCGAGGTACCGGTACCAGATGGGCGCCTGGCAGGGGCGCCCATCGCGGCGCAGGTAGGAGAGGACGGCGATGCGCGGTGCCGCCACGAAGCGCTCGAGGTCGGCCGGCGTGAACGCGGGCTGGCCGCCGATGGCGCGGAACGGCAGCTCCGCGAGCCGGGTGTGCGTCATGCGCCGACCCTATCCGCCGGGCATCGACGCCGTGAAGCATCACGGAGCCGCGGAGTAGGCTCGACGGGCCGCCGATGCCGCTCTCCCCGTTCACCCCGCAGGTCCGCGACTGGTTCACCCGCGCCTTCGCCGAGCCGACCGCCGCGCAGGCGCAGGCGTGGCCCGCGATCGCCTCCGGCGAGCACACGCTGATCAGCGCGCCGACCGGCTCGGGCAAGACGCTCGCCGCGTTCCTGTGGGGCATCGACCGGCTCGCCGCCGACCCGCTCCCCGACGGCGAGCGCCGCACCCGGCTCGTCTACGTCTCGCCGCTGAAGGCGCTCGCCTACGACGTGGACCGCAACCTCGTCACGCCGATCCGCGGGATCGGAGCGGAACTGACCGTCGGCGTGCGCACCGGCGACACGCCGCAGCGCGAGCGCGCCGCGATGCGCCGGCGCCCGCCGGACATCCTCATCACGACGCCCGAGTCGCTGTACCTCATGCTCACGAGCGGCGCGCGCGAGATCCTCACCGGCGTCGAGGCGGTGATCATCGACGAGATCCACGCGGTCGCGGGCACGAAGCGCGGCTCGCACCTGGCCCTGACGCTCGAACGCCTTTCCGCGCTCCAGCACGACGGCCGCGACCCGCAGCGGATCGGTCTGTCGGCCACCCAGAACCCGCTCGAGGAGATCGGGCGCTTCCTCGTCGGACCGCGCCGCACCTGCCGCGTGATCGACGCGGGCGTGCGCAAGGAGCTCGACCTCCACATCCACGTCCCGGTCGAGTCGATGGTCGAGCCCGACCAGGGTCGGCCGGCCGAGGAGGGCGACCTGGCGCCCGTCCTCGACGGCGCCGCGACGCGCCGCTCGATCTGGCCCGCGATCTACCCGGAGA
>DAIPYF010000237.1:3129-4280 GCA_036782855.1 Solirubrobacteraceae bacterium | reverse complement strand
TCCCGGTCGACCACATGACCGCGATGTTCATGCTCACGCAGTACTTCGACGACCTCGGCCTGCAGGACCTCGTCGTCGTCTCGCCGGATGCCGGTCGCGTCAAGCTCAACAAGAAGTTCGCCTCCAAGGTGGGCGCCGAGCTGGCGATCCTCGACAAGGACCGCCCCGCCCAGCAGGTCGCGGAGATCGGCTACGTCATCGGTGACGTGCGCGGCAAGACCGCGGTGATCGTCGACGACATGATCGACACGGCAGGCACGCTCAAGGCGGCCGGGCGGACCGTCCTCGACGCCGGCGCGTCGCGCGTCTTCGCCGCCGCCACGCACCCGGTCTTCAGCGGCAACGCCTACGAGAACCTCGCCGCGGCCGAGTTCGAGCAGATCGTCGTCACCGACACGATCCCGCTGCGGCCCGGCGCGCCCGACAACATCCGCGTCCTCTCCTGCGCCGACCTGCTGACCGACTCCGTCCGGCGGATCTTCACCGACGATTCGGTCTCCGAGGTCTTCGGCGGAGAGAACCAGCTGTTCTGACGGGAGGTCCGCGATGACGGGCCTCGATCGTCTCGAGGACGAGACGACGTATTTCGACCTCGAGCTGGAGGGCGCGCAGCTCGCGGAGCAGCGCGCGGCGGGCGTGACGATCCGGGAGAGCCGGCTGGCGGACGTGGCGCTCGGCGGTTCGAAGCTCGAGGCGCTGGCACTCGCGGACGTCGTGATCGAGCGGGGCGACCTGGCGAACGTCCAGGCGCGACGGGCGAATCTGCGCGCCGTCGCGGTGTCCGGCGCGCGGATGACCGGGATCGCGCTCACCGACGCGACGCTCACCGACGTCGTGATCGGCGGCTGTCAGCTCGACCTTGCGTCGTTCGCCGGCTCGCGCCTGACGCGCGTGACGTTCGAGGACTGCGTGATGCGCCAGGCCGACGCGATGGGCGCCGAGCTCGCCGGGGTCCGTTTCCACGGCTGCGACATGACGGAGTTCGACCTGCGGGACGCGCGGCTGGCCCGGTGCGAGCTGCGCGACTGCCGCCTCGACGGACTGCGCGGCGCGGACCGGCTGCGGGGGACGACCATGCCGTGGGCCGACATCATCGCCAACGCCGGGCTCTGGGCCGCGGAGCTCGGGATCGGGGTGCTGGACGAGGACCA
>DAIPYF010000237.1:0-3029 GCA_036782855.1 Solirubrobacteraceae bacterium | reverse complement strand
CCGGGCTGCCGAGCCGTTCAGCCCCCGCCGATCACGAACCCGCGCTCGTCGAGCCGCTCGACCGCGTCCTCGAACGCCGGGAAGTCGCGTGCCAGCAGCTGGTCTACGGGACGACCCGCCGGGCCCGCGGTGCGCACCCAGCGCTGCAGAACGCCCGGGCCCAGCCGCGCGGCAGGCTCGTCGGTCAGCGTGAGCAGGATTGCCAGCTCCGGCCGGTGGTCCAGCTCACCGGTGATCACCGAGATCGGGTCCACGTCGAGGACGCGGCACAGCTCCTCGTCCGTCAGGCCGAGGCGCTCCAGCAGGCGGACGGCCGGGGAGTCCGCGGCGGGCGGGGCCTGATCAGGCGTCGCCGGCCTCGATCTGCCTGGCCGGCGCGGGCTGCTTCTCGCCGGGCCAGTAGCCGGTGAGGTAGCGGAAGGACTTCGCACCCGCGCGGTCGACCGCCGCGGCGGTCACGGCGAACGTCGTCGCGCGCAGCGCGGCGGCGCCGAGCACCTGGCCCCAGGTGGCCTCCTCGGTGGTCGCCTTCGGCGGCCTGGTGCCGTGCGAGCGCTCCCAGGCGCCGTTGAACGCCTTCCCGGCGGCACGCGAGGCGCCGATCCCCAGGACGATGGCGAACGGCTTGTAGGCGAGCTTTGCGAGCACACGTGCAGCCTACCCGGACCGGCGCGTGCCGCCCGCCACGGTCCCTACCCTGAATCGTCGTGACATTGCGCCAGGCGATGACCATCGCGTTCGGCGCCGCCATCTTCATCCTGTTCTCCTTCCTCGTCGCCCGCTGGCTGACGGCGGAGAACCGCGAGCGGACGGCGGTGACGGACCTCCTCCGTGCCCAGGCGGGCGGCGACGCCGACTCCATGGTCGCCCTCATCGAGGAGTGCGCGAGCGCGCCGTCCTGCCGCGCCGCCGTCGCGCGCAACGCGCGCGCGCTCCGTCGCCCGGGCGTCGTGCGGGTGCTGCGGCTGGACTCGAGCACCTCGCACGCGCTGCTCGCCCAGAGCGGCCCGACCCGCGTCGCGTGGGACGTGGGCGGCACGAGCCTTCCGGTCGTCCAGTGCGTCGCCGTCGAGCGCCGCGGCGTGCCGTTCCTCGGCGGCGAGATCGTGCTGCGCTCGATCGGGCCGAAGATCGCGGGGGCGGCCGCGTGCTGAGAGCGCTCCTCACCGGTCTCGCCGCGGTGGGCGCGACGCTCGCCTGTGCGCCCGGGGCACTCGCCCAGACGCCGCCCGCGGCGCCGCCGCCGGCGGCCGGCCCGCCCGCCTCGTCGATCGTCTCGACCCCGAGCGCCCGCCCGCTGTACCGGGACGGGCCGTCCGGGCGCTTCCTCGTGGACGGCGCCTGGCTGTACCGCGCCGACCCCGCGCTCAACGGCGACGGCCAGGGCTGGCAGCGCAACGCCTCAACCGCCGGGTGGACGAAGACCACCGTGCCCAACGCCTGGAACGCGACGGACGAGAGCACCGCGTCGTTCGCGGGCGCCGTCGGCTGGTACCGCAAGGACTTCCGGCTTCCGTCCAAGCAGCGGCAGCTGATGTGGACCGCGCGCTTCGAGTCCGTGAACTACCGCGTCTCGATCTGGCTCAACGGGCGGTTCCTGGGGAAGCATGAGGGCGCGTACCTGCCGTTCGAGCTGCGGATGCCGCGGGGCTTCCTCAAGCGCACGGGCGTCAACCGCCTGGTGCTGCGCGTCGACAGCCGCCGCAACGCGAGTGACTTCCCGCCGGCGAAGTTCGACGTGCGCGGCCGCCCGCTCGGCGGGTGGTGGAACTACGGCGGCATCCTGCGCGAGGTCTACGTCCGCGCGATCGATGACATCGATTTCGACGAGGTGGACGTGCGCCCGGACCTGCCGTGCGCGACCTGTGCGGCCACCGTCACCTGGAACGTCCGCGTGCGCAACGCGGGCCTGAAGTCCCGCACCGTCACGGTCGTCGGGAGGTTCGGCGCGCGGAGCGTGCGGCTCGGCCGGATCGCGCTGGGACCGAAGTCCTCGGCGACGTTCACCCGCAGCATCAAGGTCGCGCGCCCGCGGCTGTGGTCACCGGACCGCCCGTACCTGTACGACGCGACCCTGAGCGCGCTGTCGGGCAAGCGGACGCTGCAGACGTTCCGGCGGTCGGTCGGCGTGCGCTCGGTGAAGATCTCGGACGGGCGCCTCGTCCTGAACGGCCGCCCGCTGAACATCCGCGGCGTCGGCCTCCAGGAGGACTCGCGCACGCGCGGTTTCGCGATCGACAACGCCGCGCGCGACCAGCAGCTCGCCTGGACGCGCGACCTCGGCGCCACGCTCATCCGCGCTCATTACCCGCTGCACCCGTACACGCTCGAGCAGGCCGATCGCCTCGGCATGCTGGTCTGGTCGGAGGTCCCCGTCTACCAGGTGGACACGGAGGAGCTCGCGAAGGCGCAGGTGCGTGACGCCGCCGTCGAGGTCCTCAAGCGGAGCGTGCTGGCCGATCGCAACCACCCGTCCGTCCTGGTGTGGTCGATCGGCAACGAGCTCAGCGCCCGCCCCGGCCCCTCGCAGGCGGCGTACATCAAGCGCGCGGCGGACACCGCCAAGTCGCTCGACCCGACGCGGCCCGTCGCGCTGGCGTTCGCCGCCGCGCCGACCGTCGGTTGCCAGGCCGAGTACGCCCCGCTCGACCTGCTCGGGATCAACGACTACTTCGGCTGGTACCCGGGCCCGAACGGGTCGATCGCCGACCGCGAGCTGCTGTCGGAATACCTGGACACGGTCCGGGCCTGCTACCCCGACAAGGCGCTGATGATCAGCGAGTTCGGTGCCGAGGCCAATCGCGACGGCCCCATCGAGGAACGCGGGACCTTCCAGTTCCAGCAGGACTTCATCACCTATCACCTGGGCGTCTACGCGACGAAGCCCTGGCTCTCGGGCGCGGTCTACTGGGCGCTGCAGGAGTTCCGCGTGCGCCCGCAATGGGACGGCGGCAACCCGCGGGCCCTCCCGCCCTTGCACCAGAAGGGCGTCGTCTCCTTCGACGGCGCGCCGAAGCCGGGGTTCGGGA
>DAIPYF010000236.1:0-4300 GCA_036782855.1 Solirubrobacteraceae bacterium | reverse complement strand
CTGGGCAAGCACCGCAAGCGCCGTCGCCGCGCGCAGCTGAAGCTCGACCGCACGCAGGAGAACCTCGACCGCGCGCTCGACGTGGAGCGCGAGGCGCGCTCGCGCCTGCGCCCGCTGAAGCGCCAGGCCGAGGCCGCCGAGCTGCACGAGCGCCTGGAGCGCCAGACGCTGGAGGCCCGCTGGGAGCTGGCACGCGACGACGTGCGCGCCCGGCGCGCCGATCTCGCGGCCGCCCAGGAGACGGCCATCGGCGCGCGCACCGCGCGCGCCGAGGCCGACGCCGAGCTGGCCGAGGTCGCCGCACGTCGTGAGCGCGCCGAGGCAGCGCTCGCCGAGCGCACCGAGCGCCGCGAGGCGATCGCCCGCCGCGCCGAGCGCGCGCGCACGGCCGCCGACCGCATCGAGGTCCGGCTGGAGCGCACGACCGAGACGATCGAGACCGTCACCGAGCGCCTCGCGAATCGCACCCGCCGGCTGGACGTCCTGGGGGCGCAGGCGCAGGCGGACGCGCCCGACGAGGCCGGCAACGCGCGGATCGAGGCGCTGGAGGCCGAGGTCGCGCGTCTGGACGCCGAGCGGGCCGACGAGCTCGAGCGCGAGCTCGCCGGGCTCGAGGCCGAGCGCGCGCAGGCCGCGGCGCAGGCGGCCGAGCTGAGCGCCCGCGTCGAGTCCGCGGCCGCGACCCTCGCCGACGCCGACGGCGCCGCGGACCTCGCCCGCGGGGCCCTGCGGGCCGCCGAGCGGTCCGCCGAGGAGCGCCGCCGGGAGGCCGCGCGCGTCGGCGCGGAGCTCGCGGCGGCCAACCAGTTCCTGCGCTCGCACGCCTCCGCGCCGAGCGGTGAGCGCGCGCTCGCCGACGACCTCGAGGTCGAGCCCGGCTACGAGCTCGCCGTGGCCGCGGCGCTCGGCGGGCGCCTGCGTGCGGCGATCGTCGCCGACCGCGCAGCCGGCGAGATGCTCCTCGGCCGCCTCGGCGCGGATGGCGGCACGACGCTGGTCGCGGGGGAGACCCCCGAGGCCGTCGCGTCGCAGCCGCCGGCCGACGGCGCACGGCGGCTCGCCGACCTCGTGCGCGGGCCGGACGCCGCGGCCGCGCTCGCGCGGCGCCTGCTGACCGGGGCGTGGGTGGTCGATGACCTGTCGGCCGTGCCCGACGACTTCGCCGGGGTGGCCGTGACGCCGGGCGGCCGCGCCTGGATCGGCGCCACGCGCGAGCTGCGCCAGGCCCCCCAGGGCGGCACCGAGCGCGTGCTCGCCGAGCGCAACCGCCGTGACACCCTGATCGCGGAGACCGAGGTCTCCGCGAGCGCCGAGAACGCCGCCCTGGTGGCCGTCGAGGCCGCCGGGCAGGCCGTCGCGGCCGCTGAGTCGACACGTGAGGCGGCAGAGCGCGAGCGCCGCGAGGCCGACCGCGCCCTCGCCGCCGCCCGTGAGGCCGAGCGTCGGGCGGGCTGGCTCATCGACGAGCGCCGCGCGGCGCCCGACCAGGGATCGTCCGCGGTCCGCCGCGCCCAGATCGAGGGCGAGCTCGCCGCCGAGCGGCGTGTCGCCGAACGCGCCGCGCGCGAGCGCGAGGAGCGAGCGGCCGCGATCGAGCGCCTGCGCGTCTCCGTCGCGCGTGACACCGCCCTCGGGCCGGCCGCCGCGCGGCTCGCCGAGGTCCTGGGCAGCGCCCTGGAGGCCGTCACCGTCCGTGTCACGACGATCGAGGAGGAGCTGCTCGCCGATCGCCGCGAGGGCGAGGGCGTCGCCGCCGAGCTGCGCACGTGCGCCGGCCTCGAGGCGCAGATCCAGCAGCGCCTGCGCGAATGCGGCGACGCCGTCACGACCGCCGAGGTGCGCGCCCAGCAGGCCCGTGACCAGGAGGCCGAGGCGTCGGCCGAGCTGCGGCAGGTCGCCGGGCTCCTGGGCCTGGAGGCAGAGCCGGCCGCGGAGCCGCTCGACGCCGAGCAGGCCGCGTCGCTGCGCGAGCGCATCGCCCGGCTGCAGCGTCGCCGCGAGCAGCTCGGCCCGGTGAACCCGCTCGCGAAGGCCGAGTACGACGAGGCGCTCGCGCATGTCGAGGAGCTCGAGCGGCAGCGCACCGACCTGGAGACCGCGCTGCGCGAGCTGCGATCGCTGATCCGCGAGACCGACCGGCAGATCCGCGAGACCTTCGAGGAGACGTTCGCCGCCGCGGCGAAGAACTTCGAGGAGCTGGCGGCGCACTGCTTCCCGGGTGGGCGTGGCCGGCTGCGGCTCGTGCGCGAGGAGAGCGGTCCGAAGGCGGTCCTGGGCGGCGCCGACCCCGCGGATGAGGGTGCACAGCTGCAGGCCGCCGAGGCCGAGGCGGAGGCGGAGGTCGAGAAGGAGCTGGGCGAGCCCGAGGACGACCTCGGCGTCGAGATCGAGATCACGCCCGCCGGCAAGTCGATGAAGCGCCTCACGCTCCTGTCCGGCGGCGAGAAGTCGATGACCGCGATCGCCTTCCTGTTCGCGGTCTTCCTCGCCAAGCCGTGCCCGTTCTACATCCTCGACGAGGTCGAGGCAGCACTCGACGATCTCAACATCGGGCGCTTCCTCGAGCTGCTGCGCACCTACCGTGACCGCGCGCAGTTCATCGTCGTCACCCACCAGAAGCGCACGATGGAGGCCGCCGACATGCTCTACGGCGTCTCGATGGGCGGCGACGGGGTGTCGAAGGTGATCTCGCGCCGGCTGCCGCACGAGGCGGTGGCCGAGGCGGCCGGCGCCGCGGCCTGACACGGCGGGCCGCTGTGCGTCCCGAGGACGCGATCGCGCGGCTGCCGGTCCCCGCCCGGCGCCTGGCCTACCGCGCCGCGCACCGGGTGCTCAGCGTCTGGTGGGTCGTGCGCCGCCCGCACATGAGGGGCGTCAAGTGCGTTCTGCGCCACGACGGCCACGTCCTGTTCGTGCGCCACACGTACGGGGATCGCACCGCCTGGGAGCTTCCGGGCGGCGGGCTGCGCCGCGGCGAGGCGCCGGCGGACGCCGCCGCGCGCGAGGCCCGGGAAGAGCTCGGGGTGCACGCCACCTGGACGCAGCTCGCGACGATCCACGCCCGTGGCGGGCCGAAGGTCACGACGCTCACCGTGTTCGTCGCCGACCTTCCCGGACCGGGCGCATCCGGCCCCGCCGAGCGGGATCGATCCGGCTCGATCGCGCTGACGATCGACCCGGGGGAGATCGCGGAGGCGCGGTGGGCCCCGCTTGACGCGCCCCCCGCGCCGCTGGCGCCGCTGGCGCGGTGCGTCGTCGACCGGCTGCGCGCGGGCTAGAGGTTCTTCTCGCCCCAGAACGACGCGGCCGGGTTGTCGTTGTAGTCGGCGATCTCGCGGTAGCCGGCCGACAGGTAGAGCGCGCGGGCGTGCGGCTGCCGCGGCCCGGTGTCGAGCCGGACGCGGGCGTACCCGAGGTCGCGCGCCGCGTCCTCGAGCGCGCCGAGCAGGGCTCGCGCCACACCACGGGACCGCCCGGCGGGGGCCACGTACATGCGCTTGATCTCCGCGAGCCCCGTGTCGAGGCGCTTCACCGCCCCGACGCAGACGGGCTCCTCGCCGAGCCACCCGACGAGGCAGACGCCCACGGGCGCACGGAAGTCCGCGGCGCTCGCGCTCGGCATCCCGGGCCGGTCGATCCGCCCGTAGAACGCGGAGAGCTCGGCGACCATCGCCTCGATCAGCTCGCGAGCGGGCGGCGCGCCGGCGTCGCACGGGCGGAACGCGACGGGGGTCTCGGCGGGCTGCGTCACCTCGCTATCGTCGCGCATCCCCATGGCGCGCGACTGGTCCGACGTCTTTCTCCTCGACCGCCCGTCCGCAGCCGCGGCCGAGTCCGCCGAGCCACGACCGGAGCCGGAGGGGCAGAAGCGCGGCATGTTCCGCCGTCTGCGCGAGAACCTCGGCAAGACCCGCGCCGCGCTCGCCGCCGAGGTGCAAGCCACGCTCTTCGACACGCTCGACGACGAGACCTGGGAGCGGCTGGAGGAGGCGCTGATCATGGCCGACGTCGGTGCGCGCACGACCGCGGAGGTCGTCGAGCGCCTCGAGCACGAGGCGACCAGCGGGGCCGTCGAGGGCGGGCCGGCACTCCAGGAGCGCCTGATCGGCCTGCTCGCCGAGCAGGCCCGCGCGGAGGACGGCGGGCGGATCGACCTGCGCCACGCGCCCACCGTGATCATGGTCGCCGGGGTCAACGGCACCGGCAAGACCACGACGATCGGCAAGCTCGCCTGCCACCTCACGAAGGACCAGGGCCTGCGCGTCGTGCTCGGCGCCGCCGACACGTTCCGCGCCGCCGC
>DAIPYF010000235.1:0-4308 GCA_036782855.1 Solirubrobacteraceae bacterium | reverse complement strand
CGCCGCACGGCGCCTGCGAGCGCTGCACCGGGCTCGGGTCGCAGATGGAGATCGACCCGACGCTCGTCGTCCCGGACCCGACGCTGACCCTCGGCGACGGCGCGCTCGCTCCGTGGGCCGCCAGCGCCTCGCAGTACTACGAGCAGATCATGCTCGCGCTCGCCGACCAGTACGGCGTGGACCTCGAGACGCCCTGGCAGGACCTGCCGCCGGAGCACCGCGACCTGTTCCTCCACGGCACCGACGGCGAGCGCGTGCTCGTCACCTACAAGAACCGCTACGGGCGCAAACGCTCCTACGCGACGCGCTTCGAGGGCATCGTCCCGAACCTCGAGCGGCGCTACCGCGAGACGGACTCCGATCAGATGCGCGAGAAGATCGAGGAGTTCATGGCGGTCGTCCCGTGCCCGTCGTGCAGGGGCTCGCGACTGCGGCCGGAGTCCCGGGCGGTCCTCGTCGGGGGCATGGCGATCCACGAGTTCACCGGCCTCTCCGTGCGCCTCGCGCGGCGCTGGCTGGACGAGGTGGTCCTGACCGAGACCGAGCGTCACATCGCGCGGCTCGTCTTCCGCGAGATCGAGGAGCGCCTGCGCTTCCTGGAGGACGTCGGGATCGGCTACCTCAGCCTCGACCGCGCCGCGGCGACGCTCTCCGGCGGGGAGGCACAGCGGATCCGCCTGGCGACGCAGATCGGGTCGGCCCTCGTCGGTGTGCTCTATGTCCTGGACGAGCCGTCGATCGGCCTGCACCAGCGCGACAACAGCCGCCTGATCGGCACGCTCGAGCGCCTTCGCGACCTGGGGAACACCGTCATCGTCGTCGAGCACGACGAGCAGACGATGCGCGCCGCCGATCACCTCGTGGACCTCGGGCCCGGCGCCGGCGAGCACGGTGGGCGGATCGTCGCGGCCGGCACCGCGGCGCAGGTGCAGAAGGTGCGCGCCTCGCTCACCGGCCAGTTCCTCGCCGGAACGCGGACCGTCGAGGTGCCCGAGCGCCGTCGCAAGCCCTCCGGGACGCTGGAGATCCGCGGGGCGCGGCAGCACAACCTGCGCGGCGTGGACGTCAAGGTCCCGCTCGGCGTCCTGACGTGCGTCACCGGCGTCTCGGGCTCCGGCAAGTCGACGCTCGTCAACGAGGTGCTGTTCAAGTCGGTCGCCAATCGCCTGATGCGCGCCCGCCAGCGCCCGGGCGCGCACACGGCGGTCCTCGGGCTCGACCAGCTCGACAAGATCATCCAGGTCGACCAGTCGCCGATCGGGCGCACCCCGCGGTCGAACCCCGCGACCTACACCGGCCTGTTCGACGTGATCCGCGACATCTTCAGCAAGACGCCCGAGGCCAAGGCGCGCGGTTACAAGCCGGGCCGGTTCTCGTTCAACGTCAAGGGCGGGCGCTGCGAGGTCTGCAAGGGGGACGGGCAGATCAAGATCGAGATGCACTTCCTGCCCGACGTCTACGTCCCGTGCGAGCAGTGTCACGGCAAGCGCTACAACCGCGAGACGCTCGACATCCGCTTCAAGGGGAAGACGATCGCGGAGGTCCTCGACATGCCCGTCGAGGAGGCGCTCGAGTTCTTCCGGCACATCCCGAAGATCCACCGGCGCCTGGACACGCTGAACGACGTCGGCCTCGGCTACATCCGCCTCGGCCAGCCCGCGACGACGCTGTCCGGGGGAGAGGCGCAGCGCGTCAAGCTCGCGACGGAGCTGTCGAAGGTCGCGACCGGCCGCACGCTCTACATCCTCGACGAGCCGACCACCGGGCTGCACTTCGCCGACGTGCAGAAGCTGCTGGAGGTCCTGCACCGGCTCGTGGATTCGGGCAACTCGATCGTCGTGATCGAGCACAACCTCGATGTGATCAAGACCGCCGACCGCGTGATCGACATGGGCCCCGAGGGCGGGGAGGAGGGCGGCATGGTCGTCGCCCAGGGCACCCCTGAGGAGGTCGCCGGCACGCCCGGGTCGCACACCGGCGAGTTCCTGGCCGAGCTCGTCACGGCCGCGGCGCCGCGGGCCCGCCGCGCGGGGCCGCGACGCAAGTCGAAGGTGGCCGCATGATGAGATGCGTGCGGCTGCGCTGACAACCACGACGGACTGAACAGGAGAGCGCCGTGATCACAGGTGTCGACTTCATCGGGGTCCCCTCGCAGGATGCCGAGCGAGCCCGGGCCTTCTACGGCGAGACGCTCGGGCTTCGGCTCGACGAGCGTGCGCGATTCGAATTCTGGGTGGGCGGCACGTGTTTCGGGATCTGGGAGCCGGAGAAGCTGGGGATGCCGTTCGCGCCGCAGAAGAACGCGCATCTCGCGCTCCACGTCGACGACGTCGCGGCCGCTCGAGCCGAGCTCGAGCGCAAGGGCGTGGAGTTCGCCGGGGAGACGCTCGACACGGGCGTTTGCCACATGGCGCTGTTCACCGATCCCGACGGAAACGATCTCATGCTCCACAACCGCTACGCACCCCGCGATTGACCGGTCCGGTACGCGTGCCAAACGACTCGGCCTGACGCCTCGTGCGCGTCCTCTTCGTCACGCCGATGTGGCCCGGGCCGGACGACCCCGACTTCGGGTCGTTCCTCGTCCCGATCGTCGATGAGCTGCGTGTGCTCGGGCACGCGGTCGACGTCGTGGCCATCGACCGTCGCGCCGGCGGCCCCAAGCGCCACCTGCGGCTCGCGATCGACACCGTACGCGCCGCGCGCCGCACGCGCCCCGACGTCGTCTTCGCGCACATGCTGTTCCCGGCCGGGCTCGGTGCCCTGATCGCCGCGCGCGCCGTCCGCGCCCCGCTCGTCGTCATGGCTCACGGGCAGGACGTCGCGAACCTCGACCGCCGCGCACTGCGCCTCGCGACCGCGCCGGTGCTGCGCGGCGCCCGGGCGCTGATCGCGAACTCGCGCTGGCTGGCCGCGCAGATCCCGCGCCCCGCCGACGCGATCATCGACTGCGGCGTCGACCTCGACGCCTTCGGGCCGCGCCCGCGCGGCGAGGACCCCAGCCCGCACCTGCTCTGCATCGGCTCGCTGACGGAGCGCAAGAACGTCGTCGCGCTCGCCGACGCATTCGCCACGCTCGGCGGGGGGCAGCTGACATTCGTCGGCGACGGGCCGCTGCGCGGCGCGCTCGAGGGCCGCGAGCACGTCCGCGTCGTCGGTCGCGTCCCGCACGACGAGGTGCCCGGCTGGATCGCCCGCGCGGACGTCGTCTGCCAGCCGTCCGTCTCCGAGGCGTTCGGCCAGGCGCTGCTGGAGGGGATGGCGATGGAGCGCGCGGTCGTCGGGACCGCCGCAGGTGGGCCGCCCGAGTTCGTCACGGCGGAGGCCGGGGAGCTGGTCGCGCCCGGCGATCGCGACGCGCTGGCCCATGCGCTGGGGGCGGCGATCGCCCGGGGCACGCCGTGCCCCGCCGCGCGCGCCGCCGCCGCCGAGCACGACGTCCGTCGCCAGGCAGCGCGGATGGCGGACGTGCTCGAGGCCGCGCGCGCCCGCTGAGCGGGACGCTGTGCCACGATCAGCGCGTGCCCGCGATCGACGACCTGAAGCTGTGGCTCGTGAAGTGGCGCTGGTACCAGCGCGCGAAGCTCCCCTGGAACCGGCTCGCGCTGCACCGTGAGCTCGTGCGGCGCCGCGCGTTCGCCAAGGGCCCGCTCAACGGCGAGGTCCTCGAACTGCTGCGCGAAGGACGCCTGGAGATCGGCGAGGGCACGCTGCTGGAGCCGAACGTGTGGCTCACCGGCGGCGAGGTCGGGCGGATCCGCATCGGCGAGGGGGTCTTCCTCAACCAGGGCGTGATGGTCGCCGCGGTCGACCTCGTCGAGATCGGCGATCACTGCATGGCGGCCAACGGCTGCATGATCACCGACGGCAACCACCGGTTCGACGACCCCACGAAGCCCGTCACCTGGCAGGGGTTCGACTCCAAGGGGCCGACGCGGCTCGGGGACAACGTATGGCTCGGCGCGAACGTCGTCGTCACCAGCGGTGTGACGATCGGCGACCGCTGCGTCGTGGGGTCCAACAGCGTCGTGACGCGCGACCTGCCGCCCGGCAGCATCGCGGCGGGCTCGCCGGCCGTGGTCATCCGGGAGATCGCGTTTCGTCAGACCGGGTGAGCGATCCCCGGGTCGTGCTCGGCGAGCGTCGCGCGGAAGTCCTGCAGCTCGGACTCGTCGATCGAGTAGCCGTGCTCCGGGCCCGGGTACGTCCGGTCGCGCACGTCGCGCGTGTACGCCGTGACCCCGGCGACCATCTCGTCGAGCAGGTTCGCGTAGCGCTTGACGAACCGCGCGCCGAGCCCCTCGCGGA
>DAIPYF010000234.1:0-4315 GCA_036782855.1 Solirubrobacteraceae bacterium | reverse complement strand
TCGCGGCCATCATGTAGCCGAAGGCGTACGGCACCAGCTCGCGCAGGTCGCACCACGCGGCGAACACGCCGGCATACGCGGGCGCGCCGACCGAGCGGTTGAAGTACGCGCCCTCGATCCCGCACTGCAGGCCGATGATGAACACCAGGCCCCAGATGACAAGGGTCGAGGAGACGATGAGGATGCCGCACTGGCGCAGCGCCTCGCCGAAGAAGCGCAGGACGCGCAGGCTGTAGACGTCGCCGAGGACGCGGCCGCAGAACTTTGCGATCTCCCCGAACGAGGAGATCCAGTCGCGCGGGACGCTGAGCCAGCTGTTGCCCATGACCGTGCCGTCATCCGCCTCAGCGGATGACGTTGATCTCCGGATGCGTCGCCAGCAGCGTCTGCGTGAAGGCGTAGTTGAACGCGAAGATGCCGAGGAACGAGATGACGACGGCCTGGTTCACCGCGCGGCCGACGCCGGCGGCGCCGCCCGAGGCGGTCATGCCCTTGTAACAGCAGACCACGGCGATGATCGCGCCGAACAGCAGGCACTTCAGCACCGACCCCCAGAGGTCGGTCACCGACGCGTTCGTGAAGAAGGTCGCCCAGAACGGCCCCAGCGGCGCGTGGTTCACGAGCGTGGTCATGATCCCGCCGAAGATGCCGAACAGCAGCGCGTAGATGTCGAAGAGGCCCGTCACGAGCATCAGCGCGAGGAAGCGCGGGACGACGAGGTTCTTGATCGGGTCGACCCCGAGCACCTGAAGCGCGTCGAGCTCCTCGCGGATCTTGCGTGCGCCGAGGTCGGCCGTGATGGCCGTGCCGGCGACGCCCGCGAGGACGATCGCCGTCACGAACGGCGCGAACTCGCGGATCGACGCGAGGACGAAGAAGCCGCCGAGGCGGTCGAGCGCTCCGAACAGGACGAGGAAGTTCGCCGCCTGCAGTCCCGGGGCCGCGTAGCCGAACGCGACCGTGGAGATGAGCAGGGGGAACCAGCAGAGGCGCAGCGCGAACAGGAATTGGGAGATGAACTCACCGCCGTACGGGTACGGCGGACGGACGGCGGAGACGATCGTCTTCCCCGTCAGAATCATCATGTCGCCGATCTCTTCGAAGAACTCCCTGGCGGGAGCCGTCACGCGATCGGCGGCGCTGCGAACCACTCCTCCTCCTCTCCCTCTCAACGACCGAAGGGGACATCATGCCCCTCCCCGGCTCGCGGAACACTACGCGACCTCGCGGATCCGTCGCAAACCGCTTCGGTCGCTGGCGCGTACGCGGTCGCCGCAGCGTGATGGGCCGGTGCCTGTGGTAGCGTCGCTTCGCGTGAGGGCGAGGAGGGTCCGCAGGTGGCCGCGCGGGGCGGCGTTCGCAGCCGCGCTGCTCGCAGCGGCGGTCGTCTCCGGCTGTGGCAGCGGCGATCCCCAGGACTCCAACGAGCCGGAAGGGACGTTCCCCGTCGAGGTGAGCAAGGCGCGCTTCCCGCGCCTGCAGGGACTCGGCGAGACCGTGCGTTTCTCGGTCACCGTCCGCAACCCGGGCTCGGAGACGGTCCCGAACGTCGCGATGACGGTCGACGGATTCGCCAACCCGGACGCGGTGCCGGGCGCCGCGGATCCCCAGCGCCCGATCTGGATCGTCAACGTCGGGCCCTACGGCGGCAAGACGGCGTACGTCAACACCTGGGCGCTCGGTCCGCTGAAGCCGCGGCAGTCGCGGACCTTCACCTGGTCGGTCACGTCCACCGTCCCCGGCACGCACACGGTCTCCTACCGCGCCGCGGGCGGCCTTCACGGCAACGCCCGCGCCGTCGCCGAGGGCGGCGGCGTCCCCGGCGGCGCCGTCACCGCACGCGTCACGCGCCGCCCCCGCGAGTCCACCGTGGACCCGGAGACCGGCGCCGTGATCTACGGCACCGAATAGCCGCGGATCCTGGTCGCGGATCTCGGGGCGCCTGGCGCCACCCGCCTGCGGGGGGCGGTGGCTTTCGCCACAGCACCCCCTTGGCGTGTGCCCCCAGGCATCCCCGATCTCTCGCTCCCGCACCAGAAGACAACGGCTGCTGACGCCGCAGAGAAGTACCGGCGCGGACGAACGCCGCGCCCGGAACCGCGGTTCCAACGAGCCGTCGGCCACCGACCGGAGCGAGAGATCGCGGATGCATGAGGTCCAACGGCGAGGGGGTGCTGTGGCGAAAGCCACCGCCCCCCGAAGGCGGGGGGCGTCAGGCGCCGCGAGATCCGCGACCAGTCAGCGCGGAAGACGGGGACTGATGATCCGATATGCCTTGAGCCCCAGCCCGAGCCGCTCCCGATCCTCGGACTGCGTCGCGTCCAGCCCGGACAGCTCCTTCACCCGGTCCAGCCGGTAGGCCACCGTGTGCCGGTGCGCGAAGATCGCGGCGGCCGTCGCGTTCATGTTGCAGTTGTGCTCGAAGTACGCCTCGAGCGTGCCGACGAGGTCGGTGCGGTACTGGTCGTCGTAGCGCACGACGGGCGCGATCGTGTCCTCGTAGAAGGAGCGCACCTCTTCGGGATGCGAGGCGAGGACGCGGAAGAGCAGCCGGTAGGTGCCCGTGCCGATGTCCTTGAGCCCGTCGCCGGCGCTGTCGGAGCGCCGCAGGACGTCGAGGACGAGCTCGGCCTCCTGGATCGCGCGTCCGAGGTCGGCGGGGTCGGCGTAGAAGCTGGAGAGCCCGACGGTGCCGTGCCGGCCGAGCCGGTCGGCGAGGGACCGGGCCCGTTCGAGCGCGCGTTCCGGAGCGCCGTCGCCGCCTTCGGCGGGCAGCAGCGCGTACACACGCGGGGCGGCGCCCTCGACGTGCTGGGCGAGCGCGCCGGGGTAGTCCTCGGCGATCGTGGCGACGACGTGCCGCGGGCGGTCGGACGAGAGCTCGGCGCAGAGCGCGACGACACCACGGGCGAGGTCGCAGCCCAGGCGCCCGGCCCGGCGCACGACGTCGGCGGGCTCGAGGTCGTCGCGTGAGCGGAGCTCTTCGATGAACGAGCCGCGCAGGTTGTCCTCGACCTCCTCGCGCGCTTCGGCGAGCGCGCCCTCGGTGAGGCATGCGACGGCCGCGAGGTGCAGGTACTCCGCGGCGTCGTCGGCGGCGTCCGCGGCCGCGGGATCACCGCCCCCGAGCAGCAGGACCGCCCCGACGAGCTCGTCGCCGCTGCTGATCGGCGCTTCGGCGGCGACGACGGTGGGCACGCGGGCGGGCCGGTCGCGGACGCGGTCGGCCACGTAGCGGCGCAGGTCGTCCAGTCCGGCGTCCTCGCCGCCGGCGAGCGCGGCCGCGCCGAGGCGCGGAACCACGATCGCCACGGGCGCACCCGCCGCCTGGGCGGCGAGCAGCGCGACGCGCTCCAGGCCGTCGCCGTGCAGCACGGCCTCGACCATCTCCAGGTGCACCTCCCGCAGGCGCGCGAGGTGCGCGGTCCCGACGGAGCGCGGGGCGACCGGGCGGCGGGCGGGACCTTGATCCACGCCCGCCGCCCTGCTCGCCGAGGCTCCGCGCTACGCGGCCGTGGCCGCGGCGTCGGGATGTGCCTGCAGGACGTCCTCGCCGGACTCGCCGGTCCGCACGCGGAACGCCTCCTCGACGGGGATGACGAACACCTTCCCGTCGCCGACGGCGCCGGTGCGTCCGTGCTTGAGCACGGTGTCGACGATCGTCTGCACGTCCTTGTCCGCCACCACGCACTCCAGCTTGATCTTGGGGCGCAGGTAGTTGGTCAGGACCGCACCGCGATACGTCTCGACGATGCCCTTCTGACGTCCCGAGCCCTTGACCTCGCTGATCGTCAGCGAGGGGAACCCGAGGTCGAGCAGCTCCATGCGGATCGGCTCGAACGCCTCGTGGCGGATATATGCCTCGATCTTCTTCACGCCGTGACCTCCTTGGGGGTGGTGGCGGGCGACGGAGCGCCGCCGTACTGCGGTGCCGCACCGTAGCCCACGAGCTCCGGAGCGGGAATGAACTGCTCCGGGTACCCGTACATGCCGTGCTCGGAGATGTCGAGGCCCTGATGCTCCTCGTCCTCCGTCACGCGGAGGCCGTACGTCTTCTTGATCACCCAGAACGTCGCGTAGCTGGTGATGAAGACGCCGGCGAAGACGACCACGACGCCGAGCGCCTGGTCGCCGAGCTGCGTGAGCGAGCCTGTGTACACGAGGCCGCCCTCGCCGATGGTGTTGAACTCGGCCAGCGCCGGCAGGGTGAAGAGGCCGCACGAGAGCGTGCCCCAGATACCGCAGAGACCGTGCGCGGTGAGCGCGCCGACGGGATCGTCGAGCTTCTTGTCGATCGCGTACACGCCGATCGGCA